>NZ_JALJRH010000013.1:0-79842 GCF_024519775.1 Micrococcus sp. Mcc28
AGGTCGAACGGTACAACCGGCTGATGGTCGATGAGGTCCTCTACGCCCGCCCGTATACCTCAGAGACAGCTCGGCGTGAGGCGCTGGCCGTGTGGGTGAACCACTACAACTACCATCGGCCTCATACCTCCTGCGGGGACGCCCCTCCGGCCTCGTTGGCCCCGGCCCGAGTCAACAACGTCATGCCCTCCTACACCTAGGCGCGGAACGCCCGCCCCCGTCGTCGGGCGCACCGGAGACGGGTCGCTAGCCTGGACGCATGGCTTCCTGCCCCCCGTCGTCGTCCGACCTCACCGCCGCACCGCCGCTGGCCCTGCCGCTGGCCCGCGAGGAGCTGGACCGCGGTGCCGTGGCTCGCCTCGACCCGGGCCACCTGGCGGCGGTCTGGGCGCGCGAGGGAACGGAGGTCCTGTGGCTGCAGGGTGGCCGCGCACCCGTCGCGGACGGCCGGCTCGTCTTCACCGCGCCCTCCGGTCCCGTGCCGGCCGAGGCCGCGTATCTGGGCCGCGGCACCGCGGCGGACCGGGGCCCGCACGGGCGGGAGCGCGAGGTGGTCTCCGTCGCCGTCGAGCCGCCGGCGGCCCTGCCGGAGGACGCGGCCACCGCGCTCGCGGACGCCGTGTGGGTCGGCCTCCGCGATGCGGCCGCCGCCCTCAGCGACGCGGACACCGGGCTGTTCGTGGCCGCTGTCGCGAACGCCAACTGGCACGCCACCCACCGCTTCTGCGCGTTCTGCGGCGGCGCCACGGACGTCGAGGCGGCCGGCTGGGTGCGTCGCTGCCGCAACTGCTCCCGGGAGCAGTTCCCGCGCACGGACCCGGCGGTGATCGTGGCCGTCATCGACCCGGCCGGGCGGATCCTGCTGGGCCGCAACGCGGCGTGGCCCGAGGGGCTGTACTCCTGCCTGGCCGGGTTCGTGGAGCCGGGGGAGTCCCTCGAGCACGCGGTGGTCCGGGAGATCGCGGAGGAGTCCGGGATCACGGTGACGCAGCCGCGCTACCGCGGCTCCCAGCCGTGGCCGTTCCCGCGCTCGCTCATGCTCGGTTTCACCGCGCTGGCCCCGGCCGGTGCCGAGCCGGTCCCGGACGGCGAGGAGATCCTCTCCGTGCGCTGGTTCGAGCGGGAGGAGCTCGCGCATCTGGCCCGCGAGGGCGACGTCACCCTGCCCGGGGCCGTGTCCATCGCGCGGGCACTCATCGAGGATTGGTACGGTGGGACGCTGCCCGATGCGCAGACCCTGATCACCTAGGAGGACTCGTCCCGCATGAGCACTCCCGACGAGATCCTCCGCGGCCTCGACCCGGAGCAGCGCCGGGCCGCCACGGCCCTGCACGGGCCCGTCTGCATCCTGGCCGGCGCCGGCACCGGCAAGACCCGCGCCATCACGCACCGCATCGCCTACGGCGTGGCCTCCGGCGTCTTCGACCCGCACCGCACCCTCGCCCTGACCTTCACGGCGCGCGCCGCCGCGGAGATGCGCACCCGCCTGCGCGACCTCGGCGTGGCCGGCGTCCAGGCCCGCACGTTCCACTCGGCGGCCCTGCGCCAGCTGCAGTACTTCTGGCCCCAGGCCGTGGGCGGGCCCATGCCCTCGCTGATCGAGAACAAGGTGCGCCTGCTCACGGAGGTCGCCCAGCGCATGCGCATGACCGTGGACCGGGCCGGCCTGCGCGACCTCGCCGGCGAGATCGAATGGGCCAAGGTCTCCCTGCACGCCCCCGAGGGCTACGCCGAGGCCGCGAAGGAGCGGGAGATGCCCGCCGGCTGGACCGCCACCACCGTCGCCCGTCTCTACACCGGCTACGAGGAGGCCAAGACAGCCCGGAACATGATCGACTTCGAGGACGTGCTGCTGATCCTCGTGGGGATCCTGTCCACCGAGCCGCAGATCGCGGCCACGATCCGGGACCAGTACCGCGTGTTCGTGGTGGACGAGTACCAGGACGTCTCGCCGCTGCAGCACCGCCTGCTCGACCTCTGGCTCGGCGACCGCGGCGACCTGTGCGTCGTCGGCGACGCCTCTCAGACGATCTACTCGTTCACGGGCGCGACCTCCCGCTTCCTCACCGACTTCCGTGAGCGGTATCCCGCGGCCACGGTGGTCCGTCTCGTGCGTGACTACCGGTCCAGCCCGCAGATCGTGGAGGCGGCCAACCGCCTGCTGGCGGACCGCACCAAGGCGGGGGAGCGGGACCGCACGATGCCGCGCTGGCCCGACCCCCTCGAGCTCGTCTCCCAGCGGCCGGCCGGCCCCGACCTCGTGTTCGCGGAGTGCACCGACGACGAGGCCGAGGCCGGCTGGGTCGCAGACCGGATCGCGGCGCTGATCGACGACGGCGTGCCGGCCTCCGAGATCGCCGTCCTGTTCCGCACCAACGGCCAGTCCCAGGCCTTCGAGACGGCGCTGTCCTCAGCGGGCATCGGCTACCAGCTGCGCGGCGGCGAGCGGTTCTTCTCCCGGCGCGAGGTGCGCGACGGCATCCTGCAGCTGCGGGCCGCCGCCCGCGCGGCCCAGGACCTGACGGGCGACGACGTCACGGACCGGGTGCGGGACGTGCTCTCCTCGCTCGGCTACTCCGCCGAACCGCCGTCGGCCACCGGCGCGGCCCGTGAACGGTGGGAGTCCCTGCACGCCCTCGTCAACCTCGCCGACCAGCTCGCCACGACGCGCGGGGCCGAGTTCACGCTGACCGAGCTCGTGGCCGAGCTCGACGAGCGCGCCCAGCACCAGCACGCGCCGACGGTGCAGGGCATCACCCTGGCCTCGCTGCACTCCGCCAAGGGCCTCGAGTGGGACGCGGTGTTCCTCGTGGGCCTGTCCGAGGGGCTCATGCCGATCTCCTTCGCGGAGACCCAGGCCGAGGTGGACGAGGAACGGCGCCTGCTCTACGTGGGGATCACGCGTGCCCGCCAGCACCTGTCGCTGACGTGGACGCTCTCGCGGGGCACGGGCGGGCGCTCCACCCGGCGGCCCTCCCGGTTCCTGTGGGCCATCGACCCGACCCTCGGCGGCACCCGCGAGCACGCCCCGGCCCGTGGTTCCGCGGCCGGCCCGACGGCGCCGCGGCGCCGGGGTGCGAAGGTCGCCGTGTGCCGCACGTGCGGCAAGCCCCTCGAGACGGGAGCCGAGCGCAAGGTCGGCAGCTGCCTGGACTGCCCCGCCACCTACGACGAGGCCGTGCTCGAGGAGCTGCGCGACTGGCGCACCCGCACGGCCGCCGAGATGCGGATGCCCGCGTTCGTGGTGTTCACGGACGCCACCCTCGTGGCCATCGCCGAGGCCATGCCGAGGACCCCGGCAGAGCTCCTGAAGGTGCCCGGCCTCGGCAAGACCAAGCTGGAGAAGCACGGACCGGAGCTGCTCGAGCTGCTGCACGGCACCCCGACGGCCTGAGCCGCGGGCCCGCACCCCGTTCCGCCGGCGGCGCCGCCCCCGTCAGAACGCCCAGCCGAGCGCATCCGGGTCGCAGGCGCAGCCGGGCCGGGGGCGGACCTTCACCCGGCGCGTGCGTCCCGTCACCCGATCGGCCCGCAGCACGCCGGGGGCCGGTCCGGTCCGCAGCGCGTCCACGGTCAGCACGGCGGCCCGCAGCGCCGCGAGCCCGTCCACCTGTCCCCGGTGCGCCGACGGGCCGGGCGCCGTCGGGACACCGGGGACGCCCGCCGGGTCCGCGGGCCATCGGCACAGCGGGCACCCGCGCACCCCGGGGGCGCACCATGGTCCGACCGTGACCGCTCTCGGCCCCACCGTGACCGGCAGCAGCGGGTGGTCGGCGGCCAGGGCCTGCGCGGCCAGGTCCGCGTCGAGCACGGACCCCACCGCCACCGTCGCCTGCCCCACGAGCACCGGCACCGGGCCGTGGTGCGCGAAGACGCGCAGCCCGGGGGCCACATCGCCCAGCCGGCGCTCGAGCGCACCCGCCCGGGGCCGACCGAGGTCCCCGGGCAGCAGGCCGGTCCCCAGGTCCGCGGCGTCGACGGGCCGCGGATCCCACAGGGCCAGGCGCAGCGCCCCGGCCCCCGCCAGCGCGTGGGCGATCGCCGCGCCCACCGCGTCGAGGCCCGCCACGTGGACGTCCGTCGGCGGGGCCCACGCCCCCGGCTCCAGCGCTGACGCGGCGGCAGCATGAGGGACGGTGGTGACGGTCTCGGCGACGGTGCGCACGGCTCTCCTCTCGGCTCGGTGCCTCCCACCCTGCCAGGGCGCTCCCGGACCGCGCCGGATTGTCCACAGCCTGCGGCCCATGCCGGACAATGGCCGGATGCGCCCTGTCCCGCCCGCCCCCGGCCGCCCTCCGCGTGCCGTCCCGGCCGCCCACCGCGGTCCCGCCCGCGAGAGCATCCATCTGGACTGGGAGGGCACGCCCGTGCGGCTCGTGCGCTCCACGGCCCGCACCCGCACCGTCTCGGCGGCGTGGCGCGACGGCCGCCTGCAGGTCAACGTCCCGGCCCGGCTCTCGGCCGCGCAGGAGCGCGAGTGGATCGGCCGGATGGTCGCGAAGGTGGGCGCACGCGGCGGGACGGGGCAGCCGGCGGCCGACCCGGACGGCGGCCCCGCCGACGCTCGCTCCGACGACGCGCTCCTGGCCTGGGCGGGACGGCTCTCGGCGGCGCACCTGGGTGGGCGGGCCCGTCCGGTCTCGGTCACGTGGTCGGCCCGGCAGCGCCGCCGCTGGGGCTCGTGCACGCCGGCCCGCGGCACCATCCGGCTCTCGACGCAGCTGCGCGGCATGCCGGACTGGGTGGTGGCGGCGGTGCTCGTCCACGAGCTGGCCCATCTGCTGGAGTCCGGACACGGCCCGGCCTTCCGACGCCTCGTGGACCGGTACCCGCGCTACGCCGAGGCGATGGCCTTCCTCGACGGGGTGACCTTCGCCGAGGGCCGCGGTCGCACGGCGCCGGACCGGTGGGCGGAGGACGAGGACGCCGGCTGGCACGACGGCGGGCGGCCCGCACCCGAGGTGCCGGACCGCCCGCCGCCGTCGTGCTGAAAGAGGCTCAGCCCTCGCGCGGCGCGTCGCCGAAGCCGCCCTCGAGGAGCTTACGCAGCTCGTCGTCGAGGGACTCGGTGCTGGCGTCCGCGGCGGAGCGGCGCCCGGCGTACCCGGCGGGGTCCTCGAGGTCCTCCGCGGTGGGCTGACGCTCGGGATGGCGCCAGATCTCCTCGCGGTACTCCGTGCCGTGCTCGGCCGTGACGTACTCCCAGAACGCGGCGGCCTCGCGCAGGCGGCGCGGGCGCAGCTCGAGGCCCACGAGGGCGGCGAAGGCCTGTTCGGCCGGGCCGCCCGAGGCGCGGCGGCGGTTCATGGTCTCGCGCAGGGCGGGCGCCGACTCGAGCGGGCGCGCGGCCTCGGCGACCACCACGTCCACCCAGCCCTCCACGAGGGCGACGAGCAGCTCCAGCTGGTCCAGCGCGGCCTGCTGGGTGGCGTCCGGGGCGGCGATGAAGGACGCGCCGTCGAACACGGCCTGCAGGGAACCGGGGTCCATCGGGTCCACCGACTGCGCGGCCCGCTCGATGCCCTCGGTGTCCAGGCGGATGCCCGCGGCGTACTGCTCGACGGCGGCGTACAGGTCCCGCTCGAGCCACGGCGAGTGCAGGAACAGGCGCATGCGTGCGGCCTCGCGCAGGGCCAGGTAGATGCGGATCTGGTCGTCCGGCACGGAGAGCCCGTCGCCGAACTCCTCGATGTTCACGGGGACGAGGGCGAGACGGTGGCCGGCGACGGGCAGGCCGATGTCCGTGCCCGAGAGCACCTCCTTGCCCAGGGCGCCCACGGCGCCCCCGAGCTGCAGGCCGAACATCGTGCCGCCCATGTTCTTCAGCATGGGCTGCAGCCCGCCGAGCAGGGAGGCGTCCATGCCCTCGGGGAGCTGGCCCGGCAGCTGCTGCTCGATGGCCGCGGACATCGCGCGGGACATCGAGACGGCCACGGGCTCGGTGAGCCGGCGCCACTGGTCCATGGTCGCCTCGACCCACTCGGCACGGGACCAGGCCACGCCGACGCTGCCGACGGGCTCGGTCTGCGTGATGCCGTCGAGCCACAGCTCGGCCAGCCGCAGCGCCTCGTCCACCTCGCGTCGCGCGAACGAGCCGACGGCCGGGTCCTCGCCGGCCACGGCCTGGCGGGCGGCCTGCTTCGCCAGAGCCCAGTTCACGGGGCCGTCCGAGCCGGAGCCGGAGCTCATCATCGCCTGGAACTGGGCCATGGCCTGCTGCATCATGGCCGGATTCAGCTGGGACGGGTCGAAGGGCACCCCGCCGGGGCCGCCCAGGCCCTCCATGGCGCGTCGGACTTCGTCCGGGTCGGGGCCCTGGCCGCCGAAGAGCTGCCGCAGCATCTCCTCCAGGGGGTCGCGGCCGTCGTCGGATCCGGGCGTGCGCGCGTCGTTGCTCATGTCTCCAGCGTATCCGCGTCGGCGCGGCGCGCCCGCCCTCCCGACGTCGCGGCGGCGCGGTTCGCCCATGGCGCACGGCGTCGCGCGGGGCAGGCGGGGGTCGCGGCCCCGCGTAGACTGGTGTGACCGTCGCCGCGCGGCCCGTGCCCGGCGGCGAGGACGGCCCGATCAGGACCCCCAGGAAAGACGGTGTCGCGTGCGCGCAGTGCCCTCGAGGACCACCCGCGCCGCCCGCGTGCCCTTCTCCGGATGGCTCGCCCTGGGCAGCGCCGGGCTGGCACTGCTGGCCCCCACCCCCTACATCCTCGAGGGCCCCGGCCCCGCCGTGGACCTGCTGGGCGAACGCGAGGGTCGACCGGTGCTGCGCGTCGAGGGCGGCGAGGCGGACCCGGGTGAGGGGACCCTGGCCATGACCACCGTGATGGTCGGGGGCCCGCCCATCGGCACCACCTCCCTGCTCGATCTCGGCCGCGGCCTGACGGACCCCGCCGTGGACGTGGTCCCGCGCGAGCTGATGTACCCCACCGGCGTCACCTCCGACGAGGTCGGCGAGGCCAATTCGGCGGCCATGTCGGACTCCCAGCAGACCGCGACCGCCGCGGCCCTGCACGAGCTCGGCCGGGAGGTGCCCCAGCGGCTCGTCGTGCAGCAGCTCGTGTCCGGCGGGCCCGCCGAGGGTGTCCTGCGGGCCGGGGACGAGGTGATCGCCGCCGAGGGACGGCCCGTGGCCGACCTGGAGGCCGTGCGCGCCGCCGTCGGGGCCGCGGGGCCCGACCCGGTCACGCTGACGGTCCGCCGCGACGGCGTGGAGCAGGACCTCGAGGTGCCGGTGGCGGCCGCCCCCGAGGGCGCGCCCCAGCCGTGGCAGATGGGGGCCCTGATCGAGACCGCCTACGACGTCCCGGTGGACGTCGAGCTGACCGTGCCGGACATCGGCGGGCCCTCGGCGGGTCTGATGTTCGCGCTCACCGTGATCGAGCGGCTGACCCCGGGCGCGATGACGGGGGGCGCCCCGATCGCGGGAACGGGCACGATCTCGGGGGACGGCGTCGTGGGTCCCATCGGCGGGATCCCGCAGAAGGTGCGCGGCGCCGCCGAGGCGGGGGCCACGACGTTCCTCGCCCCCACGGCGAACTGCGAGGAGCTGGCCGGCCGTGTGCCCGAGGGTCTGACGGTGTACCCCGTGGACACGCTGGGCCAGGCCCGCGACATCGTCGAGGCGGTGGCCCGGGGGGAGAGCCCGGCCGCCGCCCGGACGTGCGGCTGAGCCGACGCACACCAGGACCACCAGACCACCAGACCGGACGACATGTCCGGGGCGCAGCGCCCCGGGCCGGAGCAGAGCCCCGCGGACGCGGGAGGGAAGAGGACAGAGCAGTGAGCTTCGGACAGGGAGGCGGCGGACCGTTCGGCGGACCGCCCCGTGACGGCGGCGGGACCGCCGGGGGTCCGTTCGGCGGGGGCGGGTCCTCCGCCGCGCGGGGCAGGGGCCGGCCGGGCCGGCCGAGCGCGCTCGTGCTGACCATCATCGCGGTGGCCGTGCTCGTGGGGCTGTTCGTGGTGTTCACGAACGTCTACACGGACGTGCTGTGGTTCTCGCAGCTGGGCTTCACCGAGGTCTTCTGGACCGAGGTCGTCGCCAAGGCCGCGCTGTTCCTGATCGCCGGGCTCGGGATGGCCCTCGCCGTGTGGCTGGCGATCCGCACGGCCTGGCGCCACCGCCCCGCGGACGCGTCCGCGGCCGCGCGGGACTCGCTCAGCCAGGCCCAGCGCCAGCTGGAGCCCATCCGGCGCCTGGTGTTCCTGGGTGTCCCGCTCGTGCTCGGCGTGTTCGCCGGCTCCACCGCGATGAACGGCTGGAACACGGTCCTGCTGTTCCTGAACCAGGTGCCCTACGGCCAGGCGGACCCGGAGTTCGGCCTGGACCTCATGTTCTTCATGGCCACCCTGCCGTTCCTGACGCTCGTGGTCGGGTACCTGATCTCGGTGGTCCTGGTCTCCGGCATCACCGGTCTGCTCGTGCACTACCTGTACGGCGCGGTGCGCGTGGAGGAGGGCGGCGGCGTGCGGATCACCCCGGCGGCGCGCGCCCACATCGGCATCACCCTCGCCGTGTTCCTGCTGCTGCAGGGCGTCAACTTCTGGCTCAACCGCTACCGCACCACGCAGTCGCAGACCGGCAACTGGGCCGGCGCGCTCTACACGGACGTGAACGCGGTCATCCCGACGTCGGCGATCCTGGCGGTCACGGCCGCGATCGTGGCCGGCCTGTTCGTGTGGACGGTGGTCTCGGGCCGGTGGCGGCTGTCGCTGATCGGCACCGCGGTCCTGGTCATCACGGCGCTCGTGGTGGGCACGGCGTACCCCTTCATCGTGCAGGAGTACCAGGTGAAACCGTCCGAGCGCACGCTCGAGTCCCAGTACATCGAGCGGAACATCGCCATGACGCGCGAGGCGTACGGCCTGGACGACGTCGAGGTGACGAACTACGAGGGCGCCACGGACACCGAGGCCGGGGCCCTGGCGGGCGAGGAGGCCAACACGGCCAACGTCCGTCTCATGGACCCGAACCTGATCTCCCAGACCTTCGGGCAGCTCCAGCAGTTCCGTCCGTACTACTCGTTCCCCACCACGCTGCACGTGGACCGCTACGAGGTGGACGGCCAGACGCGGGACACCATCCTGGCGGCCCGTGACGTCAACGTGGACGACTCGCAGTCGTGGGTGAACCGCCACACCATCTACACGCACGGCTACGGCATGGTCGTGGCCGACGCCTCCGAGGTCGCGGCCGGCGGCCGGCCCCAGTGGCTGCTCTCCGAGATCCCGACGCGCGGGCCGCTGGCCTCCGACCAGGACTACGAGCCGCGCATCTACTTCGGGCACAACTCGCCCTCGTACTCGGTGGTGGGTGCGCCCGAGGGCGCGCCGGCCGTCGAACGCGACCGGCCGCAGACGGCCGACTCCCAGGAGGACACGGCGTACACCTTCTCCGGCGACGGCGGCCCCTCGGTGGGCAACCTGTTCAACCGGCTCGCGTACGCGGTGAAGTTCGGCTCGCCCGAGCTGGTGCTGTCCTCGGACGTGAACGAGGCCTCGCAGATCCTCTACGACCGCGACCCGGCCGAGCGCGTCCGCAAGGTCGCGCCCTACCTGACGGTGGACACCGCCCCCTACCCGGCGATCGTCGACGGCCGCGTGCAGTGGATCGTGGACGCCTACACGACCTCGGACCAGTTCCCGTACTCCACCGCCCAGCAGCTGGGCGAGGTCACGGTGGACTCCCTGAGCCAGGGCCAGAACCCGGCGCTCCAGGGCCGGGTGAACTACATCCGCAACTCGGTGAAGGCGACGGTGGACGCGTACGACGGCTCGGTGTCTCTCTACGCGTGGGACGACCAGGATCCGCTGCTGCGGGTCTGGCAGAACGTCTACCCGTCCTCGCTGCGCCCGTACTCGGAGATGAGCGCCGGACTCCTGGACCACGTCCGCTACCCGGAGGACATGTTCAAGGTCCAGCGCGAGCTGCTCGGCCGCTACCACGTGACCGACGCGGACGACTTCTACGAGAACAACGACGCGTGGTCCGTGCCGTCGGACCCCACGCGCGAGGAGGACGTCAAGCAGCCGCCGTACTACATGACGCTGCAGATGCCCGGCCAGGACGAGCCGGCGTTCTCCCTCACCAGCAGCTACATACCGCAGATCACGGACGGTGCCCAGCAGCGCAACGTGCTCTACGGGTTCCTCTCCGCCGCCGGCGACGCCGGCACGGGGGAGGACGGCGTGAAGGCCGAGGGCTACGGGCAGCTCCGACTGCTCGAGCTGCCGCGGTCCACCACGGTGCCCGGCCCGGGCCAGGCGCAGGCCAACTTCGACTCGAACGCGGACGTCTCGCGGGAGCTGAACCTGCTGCGCCAGGGCGCGTCCGAGGTGCTCAACGGCAACATGATCACCCTGCCGGTGGCCGGCGGCATCCTCTACGTCCAGCCGGTGTACGTCCGCTCCTCGGGCGGCACCACCTACCCGACGCTGCGCAAGGTGCTCGTCTCCTTCGGCGACAAGGTCGGCTTCGCGGACACCCTCCAGGAGGCCCTGGACCAGGTGTTCGACGGGGACTCGGGCGCGGTCACCCCGGAGGAGAAGCAGGCGGAGGCGCCCGCGCCGGGCGAGGAGCCGACGGCTCCGGGCACCGTCGAGGAGGAGCTCTCGGCGGCCCTCGAGGAGGCTCAGGACGCCCTGACCCAGGGCCAGGAGCGTCTGGCCGAGGGCGACTGGGCCGGCTACGGCGAGCAGCAGAAGCGTCTCAACGAGGCCCTGAAGCGTGCCACCGCCGCCGACGACGCCCTGGGCGGCGACGCGCCTGCCCAGGACCAGGCCCCGGCCGAGGCGAGCCCCCCGCCGTCGTCGAGCCCCAGCCCGACGCCGAGCGGCTGAGCCGGCGCCGGCGGGCCGGGCCCGCCGGACCGTCGACGGCGGCCCCGGCCACGCACCGCGCGTGGTCGGGGCCGCTGTCGTCTCGGGGCAGGTGGCCGCCGCATGGCCGCCGGATGGCGGGGTGCTGACGCCGATTTGAACTCGACGGAACAGGTGTGTATAGTTCTAGAAGTCGCCGCGGGGTGGAGCAGTTCGGTAGCTCGCCGGGCTCATAACCCGGAGGTCGCAGGTTCAAATCCTGCCCCCGCAACGAGAAGGAGAAGGCCCCCAGCATCTGCTGGGGGCCTTCTCGCATGTCCGGGACCGGTCGCCCCGGCCCGCCGGCACGGTGCCGGCGGGCGAGCCGACCGCCCTCGGGCGATCAACGCGGGGGAGCGGGAGTGTCAGCGGCTCGAGGCCCGGACCGCCTGCTGGGCCGGCGTGCGGCGGCCCGGATCGGTGCGGCGCAGCCAGACGGCAGCGATGATCGCGATGATCGCGATGGCGCCCCAGATGCCGACCACGGCCCAGGACAGGCCCGCGAGGAGCAGCAGCGGCACGAAGGACACCGCCGCGATCTCCACGGGCACCACCGGGATGTAGGCCACCCCGAACTGCTCCATGGTCCCGGACTTCAGCTTCGGGTCCACGATGCGCAGCATGGCCACGCCCGTGGCGACGGCGCCGGTGGCCCAGCCCCACGTGAACAGCTGCTTCTCGAACCACGCGTCGGTCATGACGCGCGGCGCCACGACGATCCCCAGGAACAGGGCCAGCGCGAGGCCGATCACGAACAGGAGCAGCAGCGGCTGCCAGTAGTCCACGACCACGGTCGGGGCGATCGCGGCGATGCCGCAGACGATGAGGATGTCCGTGGCGGTGCCGGACACCGAGTTCAGCGAGCCCGGGTCGAGGAACTTCGCCGTCTTCGTGGCCTGGAACAGGACGCGGGCGATCAGGCCGAGGAGGAACGCGATCGCGAACGCGGGGATGATCAGCTGGGGTCCGTCCTCACCCACGATGCTCGGCCACACGGACGTGATCCAGGAGACCACGCCGTGCGCGGCCGCCGCGATCATCGCGACGACGCCGACCTGGAAGGCCAGTGACTCCACCGAGGCCGCCGAGAAGGTGTGCCGGCCGATGACCGGGCGTTCCTCCACCTGGTTCAGCACCCCGGTGCGCAGCTCCTCCGGGATGGAGGTCAGGCCCGCGAACTCCTGCGCGTGGCCGCGCTGCGCGCCGATCTTGGCCTGGATGATGCCGCCCACCACGCCGACGATCATGCCGACCGTGGCCGAGGTGTAGGCCAGCGAGGTGACGGTCGCATCGCCGTTGGCCGCGTATGCCTGGCCCACGGCGGCCGCGGAGCCGAAGCCGCCCGCCCAGCCGGCGAACAGCAGGGCGGCGAACGAGTCGGGCGCGTCGAACAGCGGCTGCAGGAGGACCAGCGTGACGAGGGCGCCGATGGCCACCTGGGAGGCGTAGATCAGCACGCCGTAGGACGCGAACGCACCCACGGGGCGGCCGATCTTGCGGACGTCGAAGTCGTCGGTGAGCGCGATGCACACGAACACGATGACGATCAGGATCGAGCCGTACGTGCCCAGCTGGGAGCTGAACGGCAGCCAGCCCAGGCCGTTGGGGCCGAGGGCCAGGCCCAGGATGCCGACGATGACGGAGGCCGGGATCATCAGGGTCTGGAGGGGTGTGATGACGGCACGGGCCAGCGTGCCCACGGCCAGGAGCGCGCCGATGAGGCCGGCGTCGACCAGCACGGACCAGGCCGTGAACTGCTCTTGCATGGGGTTCTTCCTCTGTGCGGGGACGGGGGAGCCCCACGGAGCGTGCCGAGGGACCCCGGGACAGTACCAAAGGAGTGCGGGGGCCGGGGCGCGTCCGGGAGGGGCACCGGCCGGGGCGCACGAGGACGGCCCGCCGCGCCGGCGTGGGCCGGGCGACGGGCCGTGGGGCGGGGCGGGGTCAGCCGCGCGCGGTGCCGGTCTCCTCGGCGGTCCCCTCGGCGGCGTAGTCGAGGGTCAGGGTCTCGTCGGCGTCGACGTCGCCCGAGGCGAGGGCGGCCTGGCTGGCGCCGCCGGCCTTGAGGGCTGCGAGGCGGGCCTCCACCTCGGTCTTCTCGCCGAGGTCCTCGAGGGACTCGAACTGGGCGTCGAGGGAGGAGGCGGCGATCTCCTGCTGGCCGCGCACGCGGGCCTCCTCGCGACGGACCTTCTCCTCGAAGCGGGAGACCTCGGAGGTCGGGTCCAGCAGGTCGATCGACTTCACGGCGTCGGCCACCGCGGACTGGGCGTGGGCGGACTTGGCGCGGGCGGTCAGCTCGTCGCGCTTGGCGACCAGCTGCTGACGCTTGACCTTCATCTGGTCCAGACCGGTCTTCAGGCGCTCCACGATCTCGCGCTGCGAGGCGATGGTCGGCTCCGCGGACTTCGCCTGACGCTCGAAGTCCATCTGGCGCTCGATGGCCACCTTGGCGAGGTTGTCGAACTTGTCCGCCGAGGCGGTGTCGCCCTTGGCGCGGAAGTCGTCGGCCTTCTGGGAGGCGGCCAGCGCCTTCTGGCCCCAGCTGCGGGACGCGTCCTGGTCCTCGCGGTAGTCGTCCTCGATCATCCGCAGGTTGCCGATGGTCTGGGCGACGGCGGCCTCGGCCTCCGCGATGTTGTTCGTGTAGTCGCGGACCATCTGGTCCAGCATCTTCTGGGGGTCCTCGGCCTTGTCCAGCATCGCGTTGATGTTGGCCTTCGCCAGCGTGCTGATGCGGCCGAAGATGGACTGCTTGACCATGGTGTCTGCCTTTCGTCGGTCTTTCACGTCAGCGCAGACCGTCGGCCTGCGTCCACCCCGTCCCGCGCGTGCGGGCCGGGCCGGCGCCCGGGGCGCCGGAGTTCATGGGGGGGCGGTCAGAAGCCGCCGCCGGAGATGTCGCCGAAGTCGCCGCCGCCGAGGCCGCCGCCGTCGAACCCGCCGAAGCCGCCGCCGCCCCAGCTGTCGCCGTGGCCGCTGTTCAGGATCGAGTTCATCAGGATGCCGCCGAGCAGTGCCCCGCCGAGGCCGCCGCCGAAGCTGCCGCCCACTCCGGCGCGCGGGCGTGCGCCGTACATGCCGCCCATGCCGGGGCCGTAGCCGAAGCCCTCGACGTCCGCGCGGGCCAGCTCGCTCGCGCGCTCGGCCAGCTGGGAGGCGCGCTGCGCCTGCTGGAGGGCGGCCACGGGGTCGGTGCGGCCGAGGCTGATCGCCGAACGCAGCGTGTGGTCGGCCTCCGCGAGCCGGGTCCGGGCCTCCGAGCCCACCGCACCGCGCCGGGCGCCGATGAAGTCGGCCGTGCCGTCGATCTGCGCCTGTGCCTGGGCGATCGTGGAGGTGAGCACCTGGGAGGCCTGGCGGGCCTGCTCGCGAGCGTCGCGGACGCCGGCCAGCGGGGTGTTGAGCTGGCGGTGCGCGGCCTCGAGCTGGTGGAGCAGCTGCAGGGGGTCCGGGCGGCCGGCCGCGAGGGCCTGGCGCACCGCGTTCAGGGCGGTCTTCATCCTCGCCACCGGGCCGGCCAGCTCGGGGTGCGATCCGTTGGCCACGAGCGCTTCGGCCTCGGCCACGTCCTGCTCGGACTGGGCGAGGCCCGTCTGCAGGTTGCTCAGCATGGCCCGCAGGGACCCCTCGGCCTTGCCGACCGCCTCGGTGAGCGTGTCCACCTGGCTGAGCGCCTCCTCGGCGGCACGCACGGCCAGCGCCGCCGTGGAGCGGTCCTGGGCTTCCCACGCGCTCCGCGACTTCGCGAGGGCGGTCTCCACGAACTCGAGCCTCTCCCGGGCCTGCGCCGCGTTGTCCGCGACCTCGGCGAGGGCGGACTCCGCGTACTGGCCGTGCAGCGCGGTGATCGCCGACTCGGAGTCCTGCACCCGGGACCGGGCCTCGGGCAGGCGGGCGTCGACGCGCTCCAGGGCCTCGGGCACCTGGTTCTCGAGGTCGCGCAGGGAGTCGAACTCCTTCTTGTGCGCCGCCAGGGACGCACCCACGGCCTCGTTGCGCTGGATGATCTCCTTGAGCCAGGCGCGCTGCTCGGCCTCGGTGTCCGGGATCTCGTCGTCGAGCTGGTGCTGGAGCTGGAACGAGGCCCGCATGTGCTCCTTGGCCTGGTCGATGTCCTCGCGGAACGTCGCCACGGACTTCTCCCCATAGGACGCCTCGGCGAAGCCCAGCTCCTGCTCCGAGGAGCGGATGGCGTCGTCCGCGGCCACGAGCTTCGAGCCGGCCTGGGTGCGCAGCTGCTCCACGCTGAGCTCATCGAGGGGGTCGCGGCGGGCCTCCTCGGTGCGGCCCCGTTCGACCTCGCCGCCCTGCGTGCGCCTCCGGCTGCGGGCCACGAGCACGCCGCCGCCCACGGCCGCGGCCACCGCACCCGCGCCGAGGACCGCCGTCAGGGCCCCACCGCCGTCGGAGGCGCCCTGGGCCGTGCTCCCGCCGCCCGTGGTGCCGGCTGGCAGGGCGCCGGCCGGATCGTACTCGGCCCCGCTGGCCCCCGTGCCGTCGAGCGTGCCGTCGGCGGCGTCGTCGAGCCCCTGCACCGCGGCGGTGCCCACCGCCAGCCAGTCCGCCGAGCCGGGGTCCGTGCCGATCTTGGACAGCTCCGGGCCCACGTAGGTGCGCGTCACCTGGTTCTGCAGGTTCGCGTCCCCGCCGCTGTCCAGCCCATAGGCGCGCTCCTCGACCGCGATCACCAGGACTGAGTCGTTCGTCCCGAGCCCGCGCTGGCGCGCCACGTCCTGGGCCAGCGTCTGGGCGTCCGTGCTGAACTCATCCACGTAGACGACGTACAGCCCCTGCCCGGTGTCCCGGCGCAGGTCCTGGATCTCCTGGGTCAGCCGCTGCTCATCGGAGGTCGAAAGCACACCGGCCTCGTCCACCACGTATACGCCCGGCGGCACCGCCACGGCGTGCGCGGTGGGTGCCGCCACCAGGAGGCCCAGACCTCCCAGGCCCGCGGCGGTCACGGCACGCGCCAGACGGCCGACATCGGCGGGGCGGGTGGGCACGGTCATGCGGGGTCTCCTTCGACGACGGAGGCGAGCCGCCGCACCGGGCGGACCCGCCGGATCCTGGGGTTGAGTGTAGGGCGGCGTGGGAATCGGGCACCAGGGATCCGGCGCGGCCGGAACCGTGGGAGGAGCGGACGTTCGGCCGACCTCTAGGCGGCGTTCAGTCATGCACGCTAGCGTGGACGTGCCCCGGGGCGCGCGTCCGCAAGACGACGGGCGTCCGTGTCGACCGCCCGGGGCCCGACCCGAAGCGAGGACCCCGTGGACCAGACCGCCGCCCCCACCCAGCCCCCCGTGCCGACGGCCCGCCCCGTCGCGCGTCCCCGGCCCCAGTCCCGCGCCCGTGCCGGGGCGGGCCTGCTCGCCGCGGCCGTGCTCATGGTGGGGCTCTCCGGTTGCGCGGTCGCGGAGGACGGCGGCGAGGCCGCGAGCTCCTCCTCCTCTCAGGCGACGGACACCTCGGCCGAGGCCGGGGGACAGCCCGTGGCGGACACCGCCGTCGGGAACGCCGCGAAGACCGCGCTGCCCTCCGTGGTGACCATCTCCGCGACGTCGAGCTCCGCCTCCGGTTCCGGTTCCGGTTCGATCCTGGACACGGAGGGGCACATCCTCACGAACACGCACGTGGTCACCCTCGGCGGCCAGGCCAACGACGCCGAGCTGACGGTGCGCACCTCGGACGGGGAGGTCTACGCTGCCACCGTCGTGGGCACCGACCCGCTGTCCGACCTGGCCGTCATCAAGATCGACGCCCCGGACCTCACCCCCATCCAGATCGGCCGGTCCGGGGACTTGAAGGTCGGGGACGAGGCCGTCGCCATCGGCGCCCCCCTGGGCCTGCCGAACACCGTGACCGACGGGATCATCTCCACCCTGGACCGGACCATCGCGGTGGCGTCCTCCGAGGCGCCCGAGCCGCAGGGCGAGAGCTCCGGCTCGTCCTCCGGCTCCGACCAGTACCGCTTCCAGCTGCCGGGCACCCCGCAGGGCACCCAGGGCGAGGTGTACATCAACGTGCTGCAGACCGACGCGGCCATCAACCCCGGCAACTCCGGAGGCGCGCTCGTCGACGCCGAGGGCCGCCTGGTGGGCGTGAACGTCGCGATCGCCTCGACCGGCCAGGACCCGAGCGCGGCGGGCAACATCGGGGTCGGCTTCGCCATCCCCGTGGACTACTCCCAGCGGGTCGCGCAGGACCTGATCGACCACGGCAAGGCCACGCACGCCATGCTCGGCGTGAGCGTCACCCCGGAGCCCGCCGAGGTGAAGGGCGGCGGCGAGAACGCCCGGACCGTGTTCAGCGACGGCGCCCGCGTCCAGCAGGTCGTGGAAGGGTCGGCGGCCGCGGCGGCCGGGCTGAAGGAGGGCGACGTGATCACCGCCGTCGGCGACCGCGCGGTGATCGACTCCGAGTCCCTCACCGCCGTCGTCCGCGAGCACCGCGTGGGAGACTCGGTGGACGTCACCTACCTCCGCGACGGCGCGGAGCAGAAGGCCGAGGTGACGTTCACGGAGGACACCCAATCGTGACCACCACACTCACCACCCCCGCTGAGCTCGCCGCCCACCACGGCTGGCGCCGAGTCTTGGCCGTCGGCGCCCATCCGGACGACCTCGACTTCGGGGCCGCCGCCACCCTGGCCGGCTTCAGCGCGGCCGGGCTGCACATCGAGCTGTGCATCGTGACGGACGGGGATGCCGGCGGCTTCGACTCGGAGGGCCCCGAAGCGATGACCGCCCGCCGCCACGCCGAACAGCGGGCGGCCGCCGCCGTCGTCGGCGCCGCCGAGGTCCACTTCCTCGGCGAGCGCGACGGACACCTCGAGCCGGACCACGGCGTGCGCCGCAAGCTCGTGGCCCTGATGCGCCGCGTCCGCCCGGACGTCGTCCTCAGCACCCACCCCGAGCGGGACTGGGAGCGGATGCAGGCCGCCCACCCGGACCACCTCGCCTGCGGCGAGGCCGTGGTGCGCGCCGCGTACCCGGCGGTCGAGAACCCGTACGCGTACCCGGAGCTCGCGGCGGAGGGGCTGGAGGCGTTCAAGATCCGGCACCTGCTGCTGTACGCCGCCCCCGCCGCACGGCGGAACACGGTCGTGGACGTCACGGGCCTGGCGGAGCAGAAGCTGCGCGCCCTCGACGCCCACCTCTCCCAGCACCCGGACGTCGACGCGATGCGGCGGCAGGTGCTCGCCCAGATGGCCGAACATCACCGGCACGCCGCCGGCCCGGCCGCCGGGCAGGGCCACGCCGAGGCGTTCCACCTGGTCACGGTCAACGGTCCGCGCACCATCGCCGGGTTCTGAACCGCCCCCACAGCAGAAGGGCCGACGACGCGCCGCGTCGTCGGCCCTTCTGCTCCGGGGACTCAGTTGTTGCTCGGCCGCCCGCCGTAGCGCGGGCCGGTCTGCGCGGTGGGGTCGAGGTCCACGCCGACGATGGGCTCCGACGTCGGCACCTCGGAGCCCGAGCTGGGCTCCACGGAGATGCCCATCGCCGCGAAGCGGTCCAGCCCCCGGAAGGTCACGGGCTCGCCGAAGCCGTTGGCGTCGAACGTGCCGAGCGAGGCCGGGGCCGTGCCGTCCGAGGGGTAGAGCCACAGCTGGTAGGACTGACCCTCCGGCAGCTGGGGCATCCCGCTGATCATCAGGTAGCCGCTGTTCTGCTCCCGGGACAGGAACGCCTGGACGCTCCCGCCGTCCTGGGCCGGATACTCCGAGGTCGTGAACAGGTCCTTCGACTGGTCGATGCGGTGCACGATGCCCGGCCGCGTGAACTGACTCCACACCGTCCACCCGCCGACGCCGAGCACGAGGGCCGCGAGCAGCACCAGCGCCGTCACCTTGAGCCAGCGCAGGCGGTCCCGCGGCGGGCCGGCGGGGGCCGACTCGTCGCCGATCAGGTCCATGCCCACGTCCTGGGCGGGCAGGCGGCGCAGGACCTCGTCGAGCAGGGCCGACGGCGGCTCGGCCGTCACGGAGCGGAACGCCCAGGCCACCGCCTGGCGCGCCCCGTCCACCCGGGAACGCCACCGGGCCAGCTCGCCGCCCCGCCGCTGCACGGCGGAGAAGGCCGCGGTGTGCCCGGCGGTGTCGAGGGCGTGCACGGCGGAGAGGTCGGCCAGCTCGAGCGTGCGGCCGGCGTCGACGTCCTCGCGCACGCCCGCGCCCAGGGCCGGGCCGGAGGCCGGGGCGGGCGCGGACGGCCGGGCGCCGTCCTGGGTGAGGTCGCGGCGGGCCGCGACGACCTGCCGGACGCCGTCGCGCAGGAGGGTGCGGGCCCGGTCGGCCGGCAGATCCAGCCGATCGGCGACCTCCCGGTCCGTGCAGCCGCCCAGCCAGGCCAGCCGCACGGCCTCGAACGCGTCCGGGTCCACCCGGTCCATGAGGTCCTCCGGCAGCGCGGCGGGGCCGGCCGGGCCGGGACGACGCCCACGTTCCGCCGCGGAGCCGCCGGCGCGGCGCAGCGAGGTCATCACGCGGTGGGCGAGGACCTCGAGCCACGTGAACACCTGGCGTTCGCGGTGGGTCGCGTCGTCCTGCTCGCTCAGGTCGAGGCTGGCCTCGGACGCCTCCTCCCACGCGGTCAGGTAGGTGCGGACGGTGGCCTCGGCGGCGTCGTCGCCGGGGCCGAACATCGCCTCGGCCAGGCCGTGCACCCACGGGACCGTGGCGTCGTAGAACGCGGAGAAGGCCGCCCGGTCGCCCTCGGCGCTGCGGCGCAGAAGGGTGTCCAGGGCGGGCTGGCCGGCGTCGTCGGGGCGGTCGGCGTGGGGCTCGGACGCGTCAGGAGTCTGCATGGTGGCCTCAGTCTAGGGAATCGGGGTGGGCAGCGGACCCGGCGAAGTCGTGCTGGCGCCAGGCCTCGTACACGGCGATGGAGACGGCGTTCGCCAGGTTCAGGGACCGACGGGCCGGCTGCATGGGCAGGCAGACGGTTTCGGTGACCCGCGGGTCGGCCAGCACCTCCTCCGGCAGGCCGGTGGACTCGCGGCCGAAGAGCAGCACGTCTCCGGGCCGATAGGCGACCCGGTCGTGGCGCACGGACCCGCGCGCGGTGAAGGCCAGCACCCGGGCGGGGGCGAGGGCCGCGAGCGCCGCGTCGAGGTCCGGGTGCACCGTCACCACCGCGAGGTCGTGGTAGTCCAGGCCCGCGCGGCGCAGGTGCGCGTCCTCGAACCCGAAGCCGAGCGGCTCCACGAGATGCAGCTCGGCCCCCGTGAGGGCGGCGAGCCGGATCGCATTGCCGGTGTTGCCCGGGATCTCCGGGGTGAGCAGCAGGATACGGAACCCGGGAGTGCCGGGCGCCGGGGCGCGGTCGGCGCCCTCGTGCGGGTTCGGGCGGGGCGGGGCGGGGGAGTCGGGCACGCGCCCAGCCTAGTGCGGCGTCGCCGGGCGGGGGTCTGGCTCAGTGGAGCCGGGCGACCAGCGCGCCGAGCGCGCGGCGGTCCACGAGGTCCGGGTCCGGGCCTGTGCCCAGGAAGAGGGCCACCTCGCGGGCGAAGGCGAGCCCGGGCGCGGGCGGGGCGGTGAGCAGGTCGGCCTGCGTCCCCGGGGAGTTCGCGCCCCGCGCGTGCCGGATCACGGGCGCGTGCCGCGCGTCGCGGTCCGTCATCACGTGCATGAAGCCGCCGACGGTGACCTGGGGCAGGGCCTGCTGCCACGCCATCATTGCGGGGCCGAGCAACGGCGGGGCCACGGGACGGCCCCGGGAGCGCAGGTCCGCCCCGTCCCAGGTGTAGGTCCCCTCCGGGACCATGACGGAGCCGATCAGCGCCAGGCGGTGGCCGCACAGCACCGCGTGGTCCACGTCGAGGTGCCGTCCCCAGCGCCCGTCCAGCCGCAGCCCGGTCAGGACCCGGGCGGCCGGGAGCGCGTCCGCCACGTGGCGCAGCAGCACGTCGAGGGTGCGGGCCTGCCGCAGCACCCGGTGCTCGTCCGGCAGGATCCCGCGCGGCCGCGGTGCCCCGTGGACGCGTTGGCTCGATCGCGGCAGGTCCAGCACGGTCGGGTCGGCCTCCACCTCGCCGGGCGGGGGCTCGTAGCGCGCGGGGCGGGCGGCACGTCCGCGGGGTCCGGACGGTCCCGACGGTCTCGCCCGCCCTGATCCGGCCCGCGCGCGGGGGTCGCGGGCCCGGGCGACGTCGAGTCCGGGCAGCGAGAGGTCGTACCGGCGCCGGGCCTCGGCGTCGCCGAGCAGGTCCCACGCCCGCGTCACGGCCCGGAAGGCGGCGGGGTCGCCGCCCACGTCGGGGTGCGCGGCCCGGGCCGCGCGGCGGTAGGCCCGCCGGACCTCCTCGGCGGTCGCGTCGCGGGACACGCCCAGGACCTCGTAGGCGGTGCGGTGCTCCTCGGCCGCGCTCACGGCGTGGGGTCCGGGCCGGGGGAGGCGTGCCGCTCGTGGTGCAGGCGCAGGAACAGCATGCCGTCGTCGTGGAGCACCTGGACCAGCTGCAGCCGGGCGGGGAGGCCGGGGCCGTCCTCCCCGGTCAGGACGCGGCCGGCGGCGGGTCCGGCCAGCAGCGGCGCCACGGTGAGGTGCACCTCGTCCACGAGGCCGGCCGCCGCGAGGCTGCCGAACAGGCGCGGTCCGCCCTCGCAGTGGACGACGCGGGCGCCGCGCGCGTGCAGGGTCGCCACCACGGTCTGGGGGTCCACGTGCTCCTCGCCGACCGCCAGCACCTCGGCGCGCGCGGCCAGGGCCGTCGCCCGCTCCGGCTCGCCCGCGAGGGCGGCCCGGGACGTGAGGATCCAGGGGCGCACCGGGGCGGCCGTGAAGAACGCGGACTCCGGGTCCAGGTCCAGGCTGCCGCTGACCACGGCCACGGGCGGGTCCGCGGGCCCGCCGGCGTCCGCGCGTCGACGCCGGTCCTCCTCGGACAGCAGCGCTCCCTCGTAGCCCTCGGCCCGGATGGTCCCGGCCCCCACGAGCACGACGTCGGCGTCGTGCCGGGAGAGCGAGAGCAGCCGCTGGTCCGCGGGGGAGCCGAGCCCACCGGCACGGCCGTCCAGGGTGGCCGCGCCGTCGGCGGAGGCGATGAACACGACGCGGACCCAGGGCCCGGGGCCGGTGTCCTCGGCCGCCGGGGCCGCGAGGGCGGCGCGGAGGGCGTCGTCGTCCAGGCCGGGGCCGGTCTCGGCCAGGCGCCTCACGCCCGGCCCCCATGGACCCGGTGTTCGGCGAGGGTGCTGCGGTCCGGCGGCGGGTTCTCCGCACCCATGTTGTGGACCAGGCGCGCCGGCTCACGCCACCCGAACACGCACTCGAGCATGCGGGCCGCCGAGACGGAGGCGTCGGCGTCGTGCATGCGCAGGATCCGGGCGCCGCCGTACACGCAGGCCGCGGCCGCGGCCAGCGAGCCGGGCAGCCGCTCGTGCCGGTGCCGGTCCAGGCTCTCGCCGATGAAGTCCTTGTTCGAGACCGCTGCCAGCACGGGCAGCCCCAGGGCGGCGATCTCGTCCAGCCGCCGCGTGATCTCGAGGGTGTGCCGGGTGTTCTTGTTCAGATCGTGGCCGGGGTCCACGATGATCCTCTCCTCGGGGACGCCGAGCGCCACGGCCCGGTCGACGGTGCGCCGCAGGTGGTCGCGGACCTCCGTGACGACGTCGCCGTACGTCGGCCGGGGGACCACGGCCCGGGGTCCGCGCACGTGGGCGAGGGAGTGGGTGACCACGAGGTGCGCGCCCGCGGCGGCCACCACCCGGCCCAGGTCCGCGTGGAACAGTCCCGTGGTGTCGTTGACGACGTCCGCCCCCGCGGCCAGGGCCGCCTCGGCCACGGCCGGCTGGAACGTGTCCGCCGAGAGGATCAGCCGGCGCGACGCCTCGGACGACCCGGCTCCGTCTCCGCTCCGCAGGGCCGCGATCAGGGGGACCACCCGCGCCGCCTCCTCGGCGGGGTCGAGCTCCGCCCCGGGCGCGAACGGCAGGCCGCCGACGTCGACCCACTCGGCTCCGGCGTCCGCCGCGGCGTGGGCCTGGGCGAGGGCGTCCTCCAGGACGGCGCCGGCGCCGTCGTCGTAGAAGGAGTCCGGGGTGCGGTTGACCACGGCCATCGTGACGATCCGGCGGCGGAAGTCGATCTCCTGGTGGGCGAACCGGTGCACCGGGTGGACGAGGGGGACGGAGGGGGTCGGCACCCGGCCATTCAACCATCGGCGCCGCACGGTGACAGTGCGCCCCGGGAGGACTATGCTTCCCTCCCGTGGCATCCACCTCGTCGCCGCGGGTCGGCCCGCGTCGGCCCCGCATCCGTCCGACCCAGCTCGTGGTCGGGTCCTTCCTCGTCGTCATCGTGACGGGCACCGGCGCACTGCTGCTGCCCGCCTCGTATCAGGGCCGCGCGCCCACCCCGCTGGAGGCCGCGTTCACGGCGACCAGCGCCACCACGGTGACGGGACTCGGCGTCGTGGACACCCAGACGTTCTGGACACCCCTGGGCCAGGTCGTGATCCTCGCGCTCATCAAGCTCGGTGGCCTGGGCGTCATGACGTTCACGTCGCTGCTGGGGCTGGTGATCCTCCGGCGGCTCGGCCTCACCCAGCGCCTCGACGCCGCGGCCTCCACCCGGGCCGAGGGGATCGGGGACCTGCCCCGGGTGCTGCGGGCCCTGATCCTGTACTCCACGGCCGTCGAGGCCTCGGTGGCGCTGCTGCTGAGCCTGCGCTTCTGGCTGGGCGCGGGGATGTCCCCGGGCCAGGCACTGTGGCAGGGGGTCTTCCACGCGGTCTCCGCATTCAACAACGCCGGGTTCGCGCTGTTCAGCGACAACCTCATGGGCTTCGTCTCGGACCCGTTCATCTGCCTGCCGATCGCGGCGGCGATCATCTTGGGCGGCCTGGGCCTGCCGGTCGTGCTGACCCTGCGGCGGGACCTGCGTCGACCCGAGCGGTGGAACCTCACGGTCCGGCTCGTGCTCGTGGGCACCGCGGTGCTGCTGGTGGGCGGCACGCTCATGTACCTCGTCCTCGAGTGGTCCAACCCGCGGACCCTGGGCGGTCTGGACCCGGCCTCGCGCGTGCTCGCGGCGTTCTTCCAGTCCGTCACGACCCGCACCGCCGGCTTCAACACCCTGGACTACGGGCAGATGCACCCCGTGACGCTCTTCGGCACCGACGTGCTCATGTTCATCGGCGGCGGCCCCGCCGGCACCGCCTCGGGCGTGAAGATCACGACGGCGAGCGTCCTGCTGTTCATCGTGCTCGCGGAGATCCGGGGGGAGGGCGCCGTCCATGCGTTCGGCCGCCGGCTCTCCCGGACCACGCACCGCGAGGCGATCACCGTGATCATGCTCTCCGCGACCGCGATCGCCGTCGCCACGATGGCGCTCATGGGCCTGTCCTCGTTCACGACCGACCAGATCCTGTTCGAGTGCGTGTCCGCGTTCGGCACGGTGGGCCTGTCCACCGGCATCACCGCCCAGCTGCCGCCGGCCGCGCAGGGCATCCTCATGCTCCTCATGTTCGTCGGCCGCATCGGCCCCGCCACCGTCGCCGGCAGCCTGGCCCTGACCGACCGCACCCGCCACTTCGAGTACCCGAAGGAGAGGCCCCTCATTGGCTGATCTCACCCGTTCCCTGTTCGCCCCCCGCCGGGGCGACCGCCCCACCGTGGCCGTCCTCGGGCTCGGCCGGTTCGGCTCCGGGGTCGCCCTCGAGCTCATGGAGTCCGACTGCCACGTGCTGGGGGTCGACGCCGACGCCGAGGCCGTCCAGGCGCTCAACGGCCGGCTGACCCACGTCGTCCGCGCGGACAGCACGGCCGAGGAGGCGATGCGCCAGCTCTCGGTCCACGAGATGGACCACGTCGTCGTCGCCATCGGCGGCGACCTCGCCGACTCGATCCTCACCGTCTCGCTGATGCGGCGGTTCGGGACGCACCAGCTCTGGGCCAAGGCCAACGACGACCGCCACGGCGAGATCCTGCGTCAGCTCGGCGTGGAGCACGTGGTCCACCCGGAGCGGGACATGGGCCGCCGCGTGGCACACCTGGTCAGCACGTCCTTCCAGGACTTCGTCGAGGTCGAGCCGGGACTGGCCATGGTCCGGGCCACGCCGCCGTCGCGCCTGCTGGGCAGGGACCTGCGAGCCACCGGACTCGCGGGGGAGCGGGGCATGCGCGTGGTCGCCGTCCGCAGCCGCGACACGTGGCTCTACCCGCCGAGTCATTACGTCCTCGAGCCCGAGGACACGATCCTCCTTTTGGGCCCGACCCGTGACGTCGAGCGGTTCCTCGCCCGAGACTGAGCCGGTGCACATCCGGCGCGGCTCCTAGACTGGCCGGGTGACCACCCCGGACCGCGTGCACCTGGACCACGCCGCCACCACGACGGTGCGCCCCACCGCGCTCGCGGCCCTGGCCGAGGCGGCCGCGCTCCCGGGCAACCCGGCCTCCCTCCACGCCTCCGGCCGTCGGGCCAAGCTGCGCCTCGAGGAGGCGCGGGAGCGCATCGCCGCGGGGCTCGGGGCGCACCCCACCGAGGTGATCCTCACGTCCGGGGGCACCGAGGCGGACAACCTCGCCGTCCAGGGGCTGTACCGGGCCCGCCGCGCGGCTGCGCCGGAGCGCACCCGGATCGTGCTGACCGGCGTCGAGCACCACGCGGTCCTCGACGTGGTGGACTGGCTCGCCGCACACGAGGGTGCCGAGCCGGTGCTCGTCCCGGTCGACGACGACGGGCGGGTCGACCTCGTCGCATGGGGGGCCGCGCTGGCGACCGCGCCCGAGCGGACCGCCCTGGCCACGCTGATGTGGGCCAACAACGAGATCGGCACGGTCCAGCCCGTGGCCGAGGCCGCCCGGCTCGCTGCCGACCACGGGGTCCCGTTGCACACCGACGCCGTCCAGGCCGTCGGGGCGGTGCCCGTGGACTTCGCCGCGTCCGGGGCCGCGACCCTGGCCGTCTCGGGGCACAAGGTCGGCGCCCCCGTGGGTGTCGGCGCCCTGCTCGTGCGCCGGGACGTCACGTTGGAGGCCGTGGTGCACGGCGGCGGCCAGGAACGTCGCCTGCGCTCGGGCACGGTGTCGGTGGCCCTGGCCGCAGCGCTGGCGGCCGCCGTGGAGGAGGCCGTCGCGGAGCAGCCCGCCGAGGCCGCCCGCCTGGGCGGGCTGCGGGACGAGGTGATCGCCGCCGTCGACGCCCTGGACGGGGTGCGCCTGTCCGGGCCGCGGGACCTCGACCCGGTGACGCGGGAGCCGCTGCCGCCGGGGACGCGCCGACTGCCCGGCAACGTCCACATCACCGTGCCGGGCCGGACGGCGGACGCGCTGCTGTTCTCCTTCGACATGGCCGGGCTGGACACCTCGTCCGGGTCGGCGTGCACCGCCGGGGTGGCCGAGCCGTCGCACGTGGTCGCGGCCCTGCCGGGGCGGACGGAGGCCGACGCGCGGGCCACCCAGCGGTTCACCCTCGGCCGGACGACGACGCCGGCCGAGACGGCCGCGCTCATGGACGCGCTGCGGACGCTGCTGGGGCCGGGCGTCTAGACTGGAGCGCCCGTCCGTCGTCGAGAGAGGAGTCCGCCCGTGAAGGTCCTGGCCGCCATGTCCGGGGGAGTCGACTCCGCCGTCGCCGCGGCGCGTGCCGTGGACGCCGGGCACGACGTCGTCGGCGTCCACCTGGCCCTGTCCCGCATGCCCGGCACCCTGCGCACCGGCTCGCGTGGCTGCTGCACCATCGAGGACGCCTCGGACGCGTGGCGCGCGTGCGAGCGGCTCGGCATCCCCTTCTACACGTGGGACTTCTCCGAGCGGTTCGCGGAGGACGTCGTGGACGACTTCGTGGCCGAGTACGAGGCCGGCCGCACGCCCAACCCGTGCATGCGCTGCAACGAGCGCATCAAGTTCGCGGCGCTGCTCGAGCGCGCCCTCGAGCTGGGCTTCGACGCCGTCTGCACCGGCCACTACGCCGCCGTGCGGCCCGGTCCGGACGGCTCGCTGGAGCTGCACCGCGCTGCGGACGATGCGAAGGACCAGTCCTACGTGCTCGGCGTGCTCACCGCGGATCAGCTCGCCCACTGCCTCTTCCCGCTCGCGGACACGCCGTCCAAGGAGCTCGTGCGCGCCGAGGCGGCCGAGCGCGGCCTGTCCGTGGCGGCGAAGCCGGACTCCCACGACATCTGCTTCATCCCCGACGGCGACACCCGCGGCTGGCTCGCCGAGCGCATCGACCTCGCCCCCGGCCCCATCGTCGACCCGGAGGGGCAGGAGCTCGGCACCCACGCGGGCGCCCAGGCGTTCACGGTCGGCCAGCGCAAGGGCCTGGCCATCGGCCGTCCCGCGCCCGACGGCAAGCCCCGGTTCGTGCTCGAGGTGCGGCCGAAGGAGAACACGGTGGTCGTCGGCGGCCGCGAGCTGCTCGACGTCGACCGCATCACCGGCATCCGCCCGTCGTGGGCCGGCGCCCCGGTGCCCGAAGCCCGCACGGGCGCCTGGTTCGACTGCGCGCTGCAGTTCCGGGCCCACGGCGAGATCGTCGAGGCCCGCGCCCGTCAGCGCGCCGACGCGGCGGGGCATCCGGGGTGGGAGATCGAGCCGGCGCGCCCCCTGCGCGGGGTGGCCCCCGGTCAGACGGCCGTCCTGTACCGGGGCACCCGCGTGCTCGGCCAGGCCACCATCGACACCGCCCGCAATGCCCGGCTGTCGGCCCCCGCGGATGCGTAGGCTTCGGCCATGAGCCCGGACTACGACCCCCACGCCAGCTCGCTGCCCGGCACCGCGGACCCGGCGGTCCTCGACGAGCTCTTCGCGATCCGCGGCAGCATCGACAACATCGACGCCTCGCTCGTCTACCTGCTGGCCGAGCGGTTCAAGTTCACGCAGCGGGTCGGCGCGCTGAAGGCCCGGCACGACCTGCCGCCCTCGGACCCCGGGCGTGAGGCCGCCCAGATCGCGCGGCTGCACCGGCTCGCGCTCGAGGCGGACCTCGAGCCCGCGTTCGCCGAGAAGTTCCTGAACTTCATCATCGCCGAGGTCATCCGCCACCACCGCGCGCTGGCGGCCGAGGGCCGGCCGGACGCCGAGGCGGAGCCGGGGGAGTGCCCCGGGGACGCGGATGACTGAGGCCGCCCACGACGACGGCGCCAGCGGCACCGTCGCCCTCGGCGGCACGCCGTGGCGCGGCACCGACGTCGCCGAGGCGCAGCGCGTCACGCTCGGCGAGCTCGGCGCGGACCACTGGCCGGTGCTTCCCGAGCTGCCCGATCGCGGACCCGGCGCCGACGCCACCGGCCGCTCGGCCGCCCTCCTGCAGGAGCTGGCCGTCGACCTGCAGCCGCACGGCTGGCGGGTCAGCCCGCCCGGGGCCGCCGGCTCCGGCCGCGACCGACGCCGCGCCGTCTCCCTCTGGCGCGAGGACGCGCACCGCTGGGCGGACACCGCGGGGGCCGAGGGCGCCGTCGTCGAACGTCTGGCCGTGCGGGTGCGCGGCCCGCTCAGCCTGCTCGCCGGCCTCTGGCTGCCCGGGGGAGAGCGCGTCCTCGGCGACCACGGCGCGCGCCGCGACGTCGCCGAGTCCTATCTCGAGGGGCTGCAGGACGCCCTGCCCCGCCTCCGGAGGGCCACCGGCGCGGCCCGTCTCGGCGTCGTCGTCGACGAGCCGTGGGCGGCGGCCGTCCTCGCCGGGACCCTGCCCACCGCGAGCGGGTACCGCACCGTCCGGTCGCTGCCGCGCGAGGAGGCCCGCGGGCTGTGGCGCGCCGCCCTCGACGGGCTCACCGTCCTGCCCGACGTCGCCCGGGTGTGGCTCGCGCCGGGCCGCCGGGCCACCTCCCCGGGGGCCGAGCTGCCCGGGCCCGCCGCGCTGGCGACGCTGACGGGAGAGTCCCTGCCCAGGCCCGACGCAGCCGCGGACGCGCCCGCCCCGGCCCCGGTCTCCCTCGTGGTGGGCGTGGGCGCCCTCGACGACGGCGCGGACGGCACGCCCGGCACCCGCGAGGCGTGGGAGGCGGCGGCCGGCTGGGCCGACATCGGGCGCGGGCTGACGCTGGCCCCCGAGCCGGGCGTGCGTCCGGTCGACGTCGTCCGCACGTGGGAACGGCTGGGGGTGGACCCCGGACGCGTGGGTGACGTCGGCCTCACAGCGGCGGGGTCGCACGACCCCGCCGTGCTCCGCACTCTGCGGCGGGACGCGGAGGAGCTGACCGCACGGCTCGCCGAGCTGCGCGGCTGAGCCGGCGCCCCGACGGACCGGGGCGACCTCCGGCGTCGTCCGCCGGGGACGGGCCCGCCCGGCGGGTATCATCGGGCTGATCCTGAAAATTTCCTGTGCCCGGGGCCGGTCCCGCCCGCGGCGCCGGGGGGAGCGCTGACGAGGAGGTCAGGATGGGCAAGGCCAAGATCCTGGTGGTGGACGACGACGAGGCTCTGGCCGAGATGATCGGCATCGTCCTGCGCAACGACGGCTTCGAGCCGACGTTCGCCGCAGACGGCACCTCCGCACTGCCCGCGTTCCACCGCGAGCGCCCTGATCTGGTGCTGCTGGACCTCATGCTCCCCGGCATCGACGGCATCGAGGTCTGCAGGCTCATCCGAGCCGAGTCGGACGTGCCGATCGTGATGCTCACGGCCAAGTCGGACACGGCGGACGTGGTGCGCGGCCTCGAGTCGGGTGCGGACGACTACGTGCCCAAGCCGTTCAAGCCGGCCGAGCTCGTGGCCCGCGTCCGGGCGCGCCTGCGTGAGGGGGAGGCCAAGCCGGCGGAGGTCCTGCACATCGGGGACCTCGAGATCGACGTGGCGGGCCACCAGGTCACCCGCGGCGGCGTCGGCATCGCCCTCACCCCGCTGGAGTTCGATCTCCTCGTGGCCCTCGCCCGGCGGCCGCGCCACGTCTTCACCCGCGAGATGTTCCTGGAGGAGGTCTGGGGCTACCGGCACCAGGCCGACACCCGGCTCGTGAACGTCCACGTCCAGCGCCTGCGCTCCAAGGTCGAGCCGGATCCCGAGAACCCGTGCGTCGTGCTGACCGTCCGCGGCGTCGGGTACAAGGCCGGCCAGGGCTGAGCGCATGACCGTGTCCGGCCCGGATGTGAGCGCGGCCCCGGCGGCCGAGTCCGGTGCCGAGCCGGTCGAGCCCGCCGCCGCCCGCCCACGGTCGTGGGGCCCCGGCCCCGCGTGGCGTGCGCTGCGCCGCCGGTGGCGTCGGTCCCTGCGGCTGCGCACGGCGGTGCTCGCGGCCCTGCTCTCGATCCTCGCGGGCCTCGTGGTCGCCGCGTTCCTCACGCAGCAGATCACCCAGGCCCTCTTCGAGGCCCGCTACGAGCAGGTCCAGTCCGAGGCACGCCGTGGCCTGAGCCAGGTGCGCGAGACGTTCGCGCAGACCACCGCCACGGACGCGCAGAGCACGGACGTGCTGGTGACCCAGACCCTGCGCGCCCTCGAAGGCGACTCCGGCACGACGATCCGCCGCCGCTACCACCTCGCCCCGCTGCCGGACTCCGAATCCGCGTACGTGGGGACGATCTCCTCCGCCGGGCTCGATCCCGCAGTGATCCCCCAGGAGCTGCAGGACGCGGTCGCCTCCGGGCCGGGCGTGTACGACGCGAGCGTGGCGCTGCCGAACCCCGGCGGTGGCACCCGGCCCGGCCTCGTGTTCGGCGCCCAGATGGTGCTGCCCCCGGGTGCCACCTACGGGCTCTACCTCGTCTACGACCTCGCGGACGTCCAGAGCTCGCTCGACTCGGTGCTCAGGGTGCTGCTGGTGTTCGGCGTCGGCTTCCTGGTGATCAACGTGCTGGTCTCGTGGTGGGTCTCGCGGCGTGTGACCCTGCCCGTGCAGCAGGCGGCCCGGGCGGCCGAGTCCCTCTCGAGCGGCAACCTGGCCGTGCGGATGCCGGTCGACGGTGAGGACGAGATGGCCCGCCTGGGCATGTCCTTCAACCGGATGGCGGACAGCATCCAGGACCAGATCGGCCAACTCGCCCAGCTGTCCCAGATGCAGCAGCGGTTCGTCTCGGACGTCTCCCATGAGCTGCGCACGCCGCTGACGACCGTGCGGATGGCGGCCGACGTGCTGCACGGCTCACGCGAGGACTTCGACCCGGTCAGCCGACGCTCGACCGAGCTGCTCTACCACCAGGTCGACCGCTTCCAGGCCATGCTCGCGGACCTGCTGGAGATCACCCGGTTCGACGCCGGCGCCGCCACCCCGGCCCTCGAGGCCACGGACATGCTCGAGCTGGCCCGCGACGTCGTGCTCACCTCTCAGCCGCTGGCCGATCAGATCGGCGTGCCCGTGTACATGGTGCCCATGGACCGGGACCGCGCCGACGGCCACGTCGCCCACGTCGACCCGCGGCGGATCGAACGGATCCTGCGCAACCTGGTGAACAACGCGATCGAGCACGCCGAGGGCCGGCCGGTGGACGTGCTCGTGGCGGCCGACGAGGGGGCCGTCACGTTCGCCGTCGTGGACCACGGCATCGGCATGAGCCCCGAGCAGGTGCAGCGCGTGTTCGACCGGTTCTGGCGCGCCGACCCCTCACGCAAGCGCACCACCGGCGGGTCCGGACTGGGTCTGGCGATCGCCACCGAGGACACCCGGCTGCACGGCGGTCGGCTCGAGGCGTGGGGCGAGCTGGGGGAGGGGTCCACCTTCATGGTGACCCTGCCGCGGGCGCCGCGCCCGGCCGCGCAGGGCGCCGAGGCCCCCGAGCCGATCGGCCGCTCCGTGCTGCCCATTCCGCCCCGCTACAGCACGGCGGACCGCCGGTACGCCGATGACCTGTCCCGGCCCGTCCCGCAGGAGGCGGACGCCGACGCCGTCGGCACGGTCGCGGACGTCGCCGCGGCGGCCGCGGCCGCCCCGCCGTCCGCGCGCCAGACCGAGCAGGCCCTGACCGCACCGACCCGGCCGGTGCGCGTGGTCCCTGCGGAGGATCCCGCCCACGGGTCGGCCCCCGGGGACCCGACCGGCGACGACCCGGCCGAGGAGGCCCGATGACCACCGTGGATCCGCAGCCGCCCCGCCCGCCGCGGGTCGCCGTCGTCGGCGTGATCGTCGCCCTGATGCTCGCCCTCAGCGGCTGCACCCAGATCCCCCAGAGCTCCGAGGTGCGCAGCGCCGACCCGGTCGACGGGGCCACCGCAGACGCCGACGCGCCGCAGTTCCATCCGCCGGGACCGGCCGAGTCGGACACGGCGGAGGAGGCCATCCGGGGCTTCCTGCTCGCGGGCACGAGCCCGCAGGACGACTACGCGGTGGCGCGCCAGTTCCTCGACGGGCCCGCGGCCACCCAGTGGACGCCCGGGCAGCGCACCCTCGTGTACTCGGCGGAGCCGCGCATCACCCGGGGCGACGGCGCCGGGGACTACCAGATCCAGGTCGAGGTCGACTCGGAGATCGACGAGTACGGCCTGCGGACCATCGCGCCGCCGGGGACCACGCAGGCCTGGGCGGTCACGGTGCAGGAACGGCCGCAGGGCATGCGGATCACGTCCACGGAGAACGGCACGCTGCTCTCCCAGGCGCAGTTCGGACAGCTGTTCGCCCCGCACGAGCTCGCCTTCTACGACACCGCGAAGCGCTACGTCGTGCCGGACGTGCGGTGGTTCGTCAATCGGGGCACCACCGTGACCGCGGTGACGCGAGCGCTGCTGCGCGGGCCGGCACCGTATCTGGCCGGGGCGGTGGACACGGCCTTCCCGCTGCGCACCGGCACCGACCTGGCCGCACCCACGGTGCCCGTCGACGACGACGGCGTGGCCCACGTCGACCTCACCCAGGCGGCCGCCGAGGGGGCCGACGCCGACCGGCGGCACCGCATGCGGGAGCAGCTGGAGCTGACCCTGACGGGCCTCCAATCGGTCAAGGAGGTCGAGGTGACCGTCGCCGGCGCCCAGCTGTCCACGTCGGGAGACGACGGCCCCGCCCCGGTCCAGACCGACCCCGCCGTCGGCTCAGTCCAGGTGGGCATCGACACGGCGACGGGCGGACTCGTGTACGTGCAGGGGACCAGCGTCACGCCGGTGGGCGGCGCCCCGGACGTCACCGCGCTCGATCCGGTCCGCCCGACCATGTCCGGCGACCGCAGCCGCTTCGTGTTCGTCACCCGTGACCGGACGGCGGTCCACGTCGCCGGCACGGACGGCACCCTGCGGGAGGTGCTGCGCGGCACCGGGCTCACCGTCCCTTCACTGGACCTCCTGGGCTGGGTGTGGGCGGCCGACAGGGAGACGACCTCGCGGATCCGCGCCGTCCCGGCCCAGCCCGGCGGGCAGGAGCGCATCGTGACGGCCACCTGGCTGCGGCCCGGCGAGCGGATCGTCGACCTGCGGTTGTCGCGGAGCGGGGCCCAGGCCGCGATGCTCGTCGACGACGGCCAGCGGACCACCCTGCGCGTGTCCGGGGTCGTGCGCGGCTCGGACGGGGTGCCGAACGCCCTGACCGAGCCGATCCTGCTGCCCTCCTCCGGGTCGGAGGACTCGGTGGAGTGGGCCGGAGACACGAACCTGCTCGTCTCGGCGTACGCCGAGAAGCCCGACGAGCGCGTGGTGCCGCGGATCGTCTCGATCGACGGCACCGTCCGGGAGCTCAACCCGCTGGGCGGTCTGCGGGGGATCTCCGTCGGCGACGACGGTGCCTACTACGCGGAGACGGACGAGTTCGTGTTCCTGCTGGTGGGCTCCTCGTGGCGGGCGCAGGAGCTCGACCGCGGGGTGCGCGACCTCTCGTTCCCGGACTGAGCCGAGCCCGCGCCCGCCGCCCCGTCGTCCACTCCTGCACAGCCGCCCCGTCCCGCACAGCGGCCCGCCCCGGCGCCCGGACGGCGGCGGCGTGCGGTGGACTCATCGCATGCGTTCCCCGCCGTCCTCCCCGTCCCCGCCGTCGGTGTTCGGCGCCCTCGGCCGGGCCCTGGCCGACCTGGTCCTGCCCGCCGAGTGCGCGGTGTGCGCCGCGCCGGGTCACCGGCTCTGCCCGGCCTGCGCGGAGGGACTGACCGCCGTCCTGTCCCGGCCCTTCCGGGCGGAGCAGGACGCCCCGGCTTTGCCCTTGGGCCCCGGCGGCGCTCCGCTGCCGGTGATGGCGGCCGGGCGCTACGCAGACCCGCTGGCGGCCGCCGTGCTCGCGTTCAAGGACCATCACGCGCTGCACCTGCGCGGCGTGCTGGGCGAGGCCCTCTGCCGGGCCGTCGCCGCGGCGCGTCTCGAGCCGGACCTGCCCGGGGCGCGGCACGCCCTGCTCGTCCCGGTCCCGGGCGGCGCGGTCGGATTCCGACGGCGCGGCTACGACCCGCTCGCCGAGCTCACCCGGGCGCTGCCGGCGCCGTGGCTGGTCTCCGACGCCGTCCGTGCGCGCCTGCTGCCCCGCGCGAGCACGCTCCGGGGCGGCGGCCCGTCCCACGCGGGCGCCGGGGCGGGCCAGCGCCGCCGGCGGGCCCGGGACTGGCGCGTCGTCGCCGGGCGGCTGCCGGCCGGCGCGCCCGTCCTGCTCGTGGACGACGTCCTCACCACCGGCGCCACCCTCGCCGCGCTCGCGGAGGCGGTGCGCCGCGCCGGCGGGCACCCCGTCGGGGCCGTCGTGCTCGCGGCCGTGGCCCCGCCGCGGGACCCCGCCGAGCCTGGCCCCCGGCCACGCCCCCGGGTAGGGTGAACGGCACGGAATCGCCCCTACGGTTCCCGTCCTGCCGACGGCTGGAAGGAGGTCGCACCCTCGGACCCGCCGCCGCCCTGCGGACGCGACACCGAGGCGCACCTCCCCTCCCGAGGCCGGACCCGTGAGAGTCGGACCAGGAGGACGCCATGACCATGGATGTCAGCTACATCGCCCGCAACATCAGCCTCTCGGAGAGCTTCCGCGACCACGTCGTCGAGCGCACCGAGCGCCTCCAGCGGCTCGCCGAGGGCGCCGACACGCTCGAGGTCCGCGTGACGAAGGAATCCCACCACAAGCACTCGGACGAGGCGGTCCGCGTGGAACTGACGGTCCGCGGCCCGCGGGACGTCGTGCGGGCTGAGGCCGCCGCGGACGACGAGCTGGCAGCCTTCGACAAAGCCGCCGCCCGACTGACCGAGCGCCTGCGGCGCCTGCGCGACCGGCGCAAGGACCGTCGCCGCGGCAAGCTCGGCGCCTCCCGCGGCGCGGGCGAGGTCGGCTTCGTGCCACCGCTGCCGCCGTCGGGCGCCGCGCTGGCCGCGGAGGACGCCTCCGCGCAGGACGCCCCCGAGGCGGGCACCCCGGTGCGCATCCGGCAGAAGGCGTTCCCCGCGACCCCCATGAGCGTGGACGACGCCGTGGACGCGATGGAGCTGGTCGGCCACGACTTCTACCTCTTCCAGAACGCCGAGACCGGCGTGCCCTCCGTCGTCTACCGCCGCCGAGGCTGGAGCTACGGCGTGATCCGCCTGGACGAGTCCCTCCCTCAGGATCACGTCTCCGCCTCCGAGGGGGAGCAGGCATACCAGACGCGGGAGGACTGACCGCCCCGCCGACGTCGACCACGACCTGCTGACGCCGCGACGCCCCTCCCCTCCGGGACGGGCGCCGCGGCCCGTCCGGACTCGGCCCGTACACTGTCCCGGAGACCGCGCCACGGCCGCGCGCGAGGGGCATCCCGTCCCGCCCCGGCCACACCGCAAGGGAGCAGAGAACCAGTGCCTTCGATCATCGACCGCGTCCTGAAGATCTCGGACAACCGCGTCCTCAAGCGCATGCAGGCCACGGTGGACGCCGTGAACCTCCTCGAGGACGACTTCCGGGCGCTCAGCGACGCGGAGCTGCGTGCCGAGACGGACACGCTCCGGGCCCGGCATGCGGACGGCGAGTCGTTGGACCTGCTCCTGCCGGAGGCGTTCGCCGCGGTCCGGGAGGCCGCGGGACGCACGCTCGGCCAGCGGCACTACGACGTCCAGCTGCTCGGCGGCATCGCGCTGCACCAGGGCAACATCGCGGAGATGAAGACCGGCGAGGGCAAGACCCTCGTGGCCACCGCTCCGGCCTACCTCAACGCGCTGTCCGGCAGGGGCGTGCACGTGGTGACGGTCAACGACTTCCTCGCCTCCTACCAGGCCGACCTCATGGGCCGCGTGTTCCGCTTCCTCGGCATGCAGACGGGCGTCATCGTGGCGGGCCAGACCCCGGCCGTACGGCGCGAGCAGTACGCCGCGGACATCACCTACGGCACGAACAACGAGTTCGGCTTCGACTTCCTCCGGGACAACATGGCGTGGTCCCTCGACGAGCTCGTGCAGCGTGAGCACCACTACGCGATCGTCGACGAGGTGGACTCGATCCTCATCGACGAGGCCCGCACCCCGCTGATCATCTCCGGCCCCGCCCAGGGAGAGGCCAACCGGTGGTACGGCGAGTTCGCCCGGCTGGTGCGCCGCCTCGAGGCGGACACGGACTACGAGGTGGACCACAAGAAGCGCACCGTCGGCATCCTCGGCCCCGGCATCGAGAAGGTCGAGGACCACCTCGGCATCACGAACCTGTACGAGACGCAGAACACCACGCTCATCCAGTTCCTGAACAACGCGGTCAAGGCCAAGGAGCTGTTCAAGCGGGACAAGGACTACGTGGTCCTCGACGGCGAGGTGCAGATCGTCGACGAGCACACGGGCCGCGTGCTCAAGGGACGCCGCTACAACGAGGGGCTCCACCAGGCCATCGAGGCCAAGGAGGGCGTGGAGGTCAAGCCCGAGAACCAGACGCTGGCCACGGTGACCCTGCAGAACTACTTCCGCGGCTACGAGAAGCTCGCCGGCATGACGGGCACCGCCGAGACGGAGGCCGCCGAGTTCACGTCGACCTACGGCCTCGGCGTCGTCGTGATCCCGCCGAACCGGGAGCGACAGCGCGTGGACCGCAACGACGTGGTGTACAAGAACGAGAAGGTCAAGTTCGACGCCGTCGTCGACGACATCGCCGAGCGGCACGCGAAGGGCCAGCCGGTCCTGGTGGGCACCACCTCGGTGGAGAAGTCCGAGTACCTCTCCACGCTGCTGGCCAAGCGCGGCGTCCGCCACGAGGTCCTGAACGCGAAGAACCACGCCCGCGAGGCCGCCATCGTGGCGCAGGCGGGCCGCCCGGGCGCCGTCACCGTGGCCACCAACATGGCCGGCCGCGGCACCGACATCATGCTCGGCGGCAACGCCGAGTTCACGGCGGTGGCCCGCATGCAGGAACTGGGCCTCGACGCCGCCGAGGACCCGGAGGCGTACGAGGCCCGCTGGCCCGAGGTGCTGGCGGAGGCCGAGGCCGCCGTGGAGGACGCGCACCGCGCGGTCATCGAGGCCGGCGGCCTGTACGTGGTGGGCACGGAGCGCCACGACTCGCGCCGCATCGACAACCAGCTGCGCGGTCGTTCCGGCCGTCAGGGCGACCCGGGCGAGTCCCGGTTCTACCTCTCCCTCACGGACGAGCTCATGCGCAACTTCAACCCGGGCGTGGCCCAGCGGATCATGAACAGCCCGTCGATCCCGGACGACATGGCGCTCGAGTTCGGCTTCGTCTCGAAGGCGATCCAGAACGCGCAGGCGCAGGTCGAGGGGCGCAACGCCGAGCAGCGCAAGAACGTGCTCAAGTACGACGACGTGATGAACCGCCAGCGCGAGGCCATCTACACGGACCGCCGTTCCATCCTCGAGGGGGAGGACCTGCAGGACCGGGTGCGCCGCTTCGTGGAGGACGCCGTCGGGAACATCGTGGACGCGGCCACCGAGGAGGGCCACGCCACCGACTGGGACCTCGACCAGCTGTGGCGGGACCTGGCAGAGCTCTACCCCGTGGGCATCTCGCAGGAGGACGTCCTCGACGAGGTCGGCGGCCGGGGCCGGCTCAAGGCCGAGGTCCTCAAGCGCGAACTCGTCTCCGATGCGCTCCTGGCGTACGAGGACCGAGAGGCGCAGGTGGGATCCGAGGCGCTGCGGGAGGCGGAGCGTCGCGTGGTGCTCGCCACCATCGGGCGCCGCTGGCAGGAGCATCTCTACGAGATGGACTACCTCAAGGAGGGCATCGGGCTGCGCGCGATGGCCCAGCGCGAGCCCCTCGTGGAGTACCAGCGCGAGGGCTACACGATGTTCCAGAACATGCTCGCCGCCATCCGCGAGGACGCCGTGCGCACGCTGTTCCAGGCGCAGATCAGTGCGGCCCCCGCGCCGACGTCTCTGCCCGGCATCAAGGACGCCCGCGCCGTGACGATGGCACCGCAGATCTCCGTGGAGGGCATCGACGCCCCGCAGCAGCCGGCGCAGCTGCGTTTCACCGGTCCGTCCGAGGACGGGCAGAGCGCGGTCACCCGCAGCGGCACGGATTCCGGCGCCACGGTCGCCGCGGGCACGAACCGCCGCTCCCGCCGTCAGGCGGAGCGCCGCGGCCGCCGCGGCTGACCGGCGCCCCGTCACGACGCAGGACGAGGGCCCGCAGACCTCCAGGTCTCCGGGCCCTCGATCGTCAGTCCGACGGGACGATCCGGCTCAGCCGATCTCGACCGACGTCACCTTCCACCGGCTGAGCCGCCGCTCGAGTCGGAGCGCGAAGGCCCGGGCCCGGCCCTCCCACAGCACCGTCGCGCTGGCCTCCACCCGGCCGGGTGCGACCTCGCACACGCGGGCGCCCACCGGGCGGGGTGCGGACGCAGGCGCCCGGGGCGGGACGGCCGCGGCGGGTCGTCGACCGGGCCCGGTCGGCGCGACGGCGCCCAGCAGCTCCATGCGACGGGTCAACTTGTCCAGGACCTCGGGCGAGAGCCAGGCGGAGAGGTCCCGCAGGGCACGGCGGCCCGTCTCGACCTCGACGCAGGCGACGGCGATCACGGCGGCGAGCGAGCGGACGCGACGCAGCTCCTCGCGCCCCTGTTCGGTGCGGGCGCGCCGGGCGATCTCCTCACCGCGGGGCAGGACCGTGGGGCTGTGGGCGGGCCCATGGAGGAGGGTGTCGGCGGTGCGTCGGGCGGCAGCGGTGCGGGGGCGGGTGGCGAGGGCGGTCATGGCGGTCTCCTGAGGACGAGGCGAAGCGGGGGAGTGCAGGGTCGTGGATGTCATGGCCGTGGTCCGTCCACGCCGGCGTGCGGGGCGAACACGGGGGAGGTCAGCACGGTGCCGGGCAGCAGCAGGTGTGGGTCGTCGCCGATCACCCGCCGGTTGGCCTCGTACCAGCGGCGCCACCGGGCGTCGATCTCCCGGGGGGTCGCGTCCGGGCCGAGCTCGGCGGCGGCGAGGTGCCACAGGGAGTGGCCGCGCCGGACGGTGACGGTGGGGTGGTCCGGATCCGCACGGCCGGTGCCGGCGCCCGGCGGGGCCGGCGCCGGGGGCCGGGGCGTCCACGCGGCATCCGGCGCCGGGGCCTCGACGCCGGTGGCGTGCGCGGGGACCGCGGCCACGGCCCAGGAGGCGTCCGGCACGGGATGAGCCGCGTCCGCCCACGCGGCCGGTGCCGCGAGCAGCTGGACACCGACGACGGCACCGGCCACGCGTCCGAGCAGGGCGGGAGTGAGGCTCCGGCCCAGGCGGGCCCAGGCCGGCCGGCCCGCACGGCGCCCCAGCGCGACGAGCGCCAGCCCGGTCAGGCCCACCGCCCACCACGCGAGCAGTCCGAGCCCGGCGAGACCGGCGCCGAGGCCCAGCACGCGGGTCAGTTCCGCCGCCGGCGCGCTGGTGCCCGTCTGCAGCAGCGCCGCGGCACAGGCGAGCAGACCGGGTCCGGCCAGAAGCAGGACGGTGAGGCCGACGGCGTCCGCCGCGTCGACCGGACGGGTCGGGGCCGGGCCGGCCGGTGATGTCGAGCGCTCCATGGATTCCCCTCCTGTGCGTCCGTCCGGCCGGGATCCCGTGATCAGGCCGGTGATGATGACCACAGTGAACTGCACGGCCTGATGAGTGTCAAGAGTGATGTTTGATGATATTTGATGATGACCGATGTCCGGCGCTGAGCCTCCTATGCTGAGCGCATGCGGTGGAACGGACTCTTCGACGACCTCGAGGCGCACTGGGCCGACCTCGGCTGGCAGGAGACGGTGGCCGAGGCCGCGGAGCTGACCCGAGCGGAGTGGATGGCGCTGTCCCTGGCCGACCGCCTGCGCGGAGCCCGAGGGCGGCAGGTCCGGCTCCACCTGGCCTGGGGCGAGGTCGTGGACGGCGTGGTGCACACGGTGGGGCAGGGCTGGGTCGGCGTGCACGTCGACGGTTCGGGGTCGGCGATCGTCGCGGTGGACTGCGTGGCGGCCGTGGAGGCCGACCTGACCCGGGCCGTGGCCGCGCCCGAGCTCGCTGCGGCCGGCTGGGGGACGGTGCTGCGCGGCATCGCGCGGACGCGCCAGCCGGTGGCGGTGACGGGGCGCCTCGGCGCGGCACTGGCGGAGGGCACCGTGGACCGGGTCGGCGGCGACCACCTCGACATCGCCCGCCACCCGCGGGACGAGGCCAGGCGGGCCGCCGCCGTCCGCGGGCGGCTCGTCATCCCGTTCGGGGCGCTGGGGACGGTCCGGACCGCGCTGCGCCCCGCCTGAGCAGACCGTGTGGGCTCAGCGGGCCTGCGCGTCCGTCTCGGTCCACTCCCGGACGCGGGCGCGCGTCACTTCCTTCTGACGCTCCACGTAGTCCTCGAGCCAGGACACCTCGATGCGCCACTGACCGCGGCCCCCGACCTGGATGGCCTGCAGCTCACCCGAGCGGACCAGGGCACGGGCGGCCTGACCGGAGATGTTCAGGGTCTCCGCGACGTCGGTCAGGGTGAGAAAGCGCTGCACGGTGCTCCTTCGGTCGAGGCGTCCAGGACGGTCGCGGGCGGCCCACGACGTCGACCCATTCAACCCCGGGAACACCCGGAGGCGACACTTTTCCACAGCGTACGCGGCGGATCCGGCGATCCACGGCCCCAGTGGTTACTCTGGGCGCAGCGCGGAGGGGCCGACACCGACGGGGTGCCGGGGCCGCGGCGGCCCGAGGGGCCGGTCCGAAGGGGGGAACATCCGGTGTCCACGACCATGTCCGCGTCCGCCGAGGGCGGCCGTCTGCGCCGGCCCCGCTGGCGGGATCCCCGGCTCCTCGTCGGTCTCATGCTCGTCCTCGCCTCGATCGCCGGCGTGGTGGCGCTGGTCGCCTCCTCCCAGCGGACCGCCGCATACTGGACGGCCGCGGAGGACCTGCCCCCGGGCACGCCCATCGCGGCCGGGGACCTGCGGCCCGTGGAGGTGAACCTCAGCGAGGCCGGCGAGCGGTACCTCAGCGCCGATGCCCCGGCTCCCGAGGGGCGGATGGTCTCCGGGACGGTCCGGGCCGGCGAGCTGCTGCCTGCGGCGGCACTGGTGGACGCGGACCCGGACGGCCGTCGTCCCGTCGGGGTGGCCCTGGACGAGCCGCTGCCGTCCGGCGTGGGCGTGGGGGACCGCGTGGACGTCTGGGTGGCCATGCCCGCGGAGGGAGGCCGCGGCCATGCGGACCCGGCCCGGCTGGCCGAGGCGCTCGAGATCTCCGAGGTCACGGCGGAGCAGAGTGGCTTCGGCGGCTCGGGCACCACCCGGGTGCAGCTGCTGGCACCGGAAGAGACCCTGCCGCGCATCGTGGACGCGAAGGTCAAGGACGCGCGGGTCACCCTCGTGCCGGCCCACGGGGTGCGCTGACCGTGCGCATCGCCCTGGCCACCACCGTCCAGCCGGGCCTGGACCACATCGGCCCGCTCGAGCGGCACCAGACGGACATCACGGTCCTCCGCCGGGCCGAGGACCTCGCCGAGCTGCTCGCGATCGCCCGCTCCGGTCTCGTGGACGCGGTCCTCGTAGCCGGGGACACCGAGTCCCTCACCGCCGCCTTCCTGGAGGAGACGGCCCGGCTGCCCCGACCCGTGGGCGTGGCGGCGCTCAGCGAGGTCCGTGCCGAGCGTCGTCGCCTCCGCGGCATGGGGGTGCCCTGCGTGCGCGCCGACGCCGACCCCGAGCAGATCGCCGCCGTCGTCGTGGAGTCCGCGAGCGCGGCCGCGGAGGGCCGCCGGCCGGCGACCTCGCACGGGGAGGACGCCGACCACGCCCGGGATCACGCCGAGGACCTCGACGACCTGCCGATCACCCTGGAGACGCTCGGCGCGGACGAGGTGCCCGGCCTCACGGACCCCTGGCGCGACGCCGACGAGCCCGACGACGCCGGGCCGGGCGCCGCCCCCGCCGCGGCCACCCCCGACGACGGCCCCGCCACCGCGGGCGAGGGAGCCGACCCCGCACCCTCTCCGGAGGAGGGCGAACCGACCGCACCCGCGCGGGAGTCCCTGGTGACCGTGGTGTGGGGTCCCACCGGCGCCCCGGGACGCACCACCGTCGCCGTGAACCTCGCCGCCGAGCACGCCATGGCCGGCCGGAACACGCTGCTGGTCGACCTGGACACGTACGGCCCCGCCGTCGGTGTGCACCTGGGGCTGACGGAGGAGTCGGCCGGCGTGGCGCGGGCCGTGCGGCGGGCCGACCACGGCCGACTGGGCGCCGCCGACCTGGCGGCCGCGGGCGTCCGCGTCCGCGTCGCCGGCGCGGACCTGACGGTTCTGACGGGGCTCACCCGCGTGGACCGGTGGCCCGAGCTGCGCCCCGCCGCCGTCTCCGCGCTGATCGCGGCCGCCAGGGAACACTGGGACCGCGTGGTCGTCGACGTCGGGTTCGGTCTCGAGCAGGACGAGGAGTTGTCCTTCGACGTGCCCGCCCCACAGCGCAACGGTGCGACCCTGGCGGCGCTCGCCGCGGCCGACGAGGTCATCGCGGTCGGCGGGCCGGACGCCGTCGCGCTGCCCCGCCTGGTCCGCGGGGTCGAGGAGCTGGCGGAGGCGGCCCCGGCGGCACGGCTGCGCGTCGTGGTCAACCGGCTCCGGCCCGCCGCCGCCGGCGTCGCCCCGCGCGGGCAGGTCGAGGCCGTCTGGAACCGCTACGCCTCGCCGGCCACGCCCCTGGAGGCGTTCCTGCCGTGGGACCCGGCCGCCGCGGACCCCGCGCTGCTCGCCGGCCAGGTGCTCGCCGAGGCCGCTCCGAACAGCCCGCTGCGTCGCGCCCTCGCCACGCTGGCCGGTGTCCCTGCCCGCCCCGCCCGCCGCGGACGGCACCGCGCACGGCCCTCGCAGACCATCGCCGCCGTGTCGTCCGACGCCGCCCGCGACGCCACGGACACGGGCCGCCCGGCACGTCGCCGTACCCTGATCCCATGGTCAGTTCGCTCGCGCAGGACCCCCTGACGTCGCACCCGGACATCGGAGACGAGGACCGCGCCTGGCTGCAGCGGCTCGTGGGGGACTGGCAGCTCGTGGCAGACCTGGCGCTCGCGGACCTCGTGCTCTGGTGCCCCGTGCCCCGCCGCGACGAGGCCGGAGGGTTCGTCGCGCTCGCCCAGGTCCGGCCCTTCACCGCTCCCACCCTCTTCCACCGCGACATCGTGGGCTCGCGCGCCCGCGCGGACCTGCGGGCCGTCGTCGGGCAGACGTGGCATGGCGGGGAGCGGGCCGAGGGGGCCGGCCCCGTCGAGGCCCCGGGAGGCACGCTGCAGGTGCGTCTGTGGCCGGTGGTCCGCGCCGGGAGGGTCATCGCGGTCGTCTCCGCGCACGCGGACCCGAAAGGCCGGCCGGCGCGCTCGGTGATCGAGGAGAACTACAGCCGGACGGCCAGCACCCTGCTGGACATGATGCAGCACGGCCGCTGGCCGGCGCCCGAGGAGCCCTCCGGCCTCTGGGCGGGCGGCACGCCGCGGGTGGGGGACGGCCTCGTCGTGCTCGGGCCGGACTCGGTCGCCGAGTTCACCAGTCCCAACGCGGTCTCCGCCCTGCGCCGGCTGGGCATCGCCTCGACCCTCGAGGGGCACCGGCTCACCGACGTGCTGGCCAGCACCGAGGCCGCCCGCGTTCCCACCGACGAGGGGACGTGGGCGGTGCTCACCGGCCGGCGTGCCGGACGGCGGGAGGTGCAGTCCGGCGGGGCGTCCCTCACGGTGCGCTCCGTCCCCCTGCTCGGTCCGGACGGCTGGCAGGGGGCGCTGCTGCTGCTGCGCGACGTGACCGAGCTGCGCCGCCAGGAGCAGCGTCTGCTCACCAAGGATGCGACCATCCGCGAGATCCACCACCGCGTCAAGAACAACCTGCAGACCGTGGGATCGCTGCTGCGCATGCAGGCGCGGCGCACGTCCTCGCCCGAGGCGGAGCGTGCGCTGCGTCAGGCGATGCAGCGGGTGGACACGATCGCCCTCGTCCACCAGACGCTGAGCGAGGAGATCGAGGACCAGGTCCCCGTGGACGGTCTGCTGCAGCGGCAGTTCCGCCTGGCCGTCGAGGTGGCCGGGGACGGGCGGCCGCTGCAGGTCGCGGTCACGGGCGAGTTCGGTGAACTGCCCTCCCACGTGACCACGCCGCTGGCGCTGGTGCTCAATGAGCTGGCGGCCAACGCCGTCGAGCACGGCACGGCGCCGGGCGGTGGCTGCGTGGGCCTGCACGCCGACCGCGAGTCGACCCCCGCAGGAACGGTGCTGGTCGTGTCCGTGACGGACGGCGGCCCCGCCGCCCCCGACGGATGGGTGCCGGGGGAGTCTCCCCGCGCGGGCGAGGGATCGGGGCTCGGCCTGCGCATCGTGCACTCGCTCGTGGAGGGGGACCTGCGCGGCACCCTGCGCTGGGAGCGGTCCGACGACGGCGGCACGCGCGTCGTGCTGCGACTGCCCCTGACGTGAGCCCGGCCGGGCATGACGACGGCCCCGTCGACGAGGTTGACGGGGCCGGTGGTCCGGGTGGGTCAGGAGGCGCGGCGGGCACGCGCCGCGCGGCGCTTCATGGCGCGCCGCTCATCCTCGCTCATGCCGCCCCAGACGCCCGAGTCCTGGCCGGACTCCATGGCCCACTTCAGGCACGTGTCCACGACCTCACACGAACGGCACACCGCCTTGGCCTCCTCGATCTGCAGGAGGGCGGGGCCGGTGTTGCCCACGGGGAAGAACAGCTCCGGGTCCTTGTCCAGGCACGCTGCTTTACTGCGCCAATCCATCGGTCCGCTCACTTTCTGTCGGAAGAGCCGGAGCCCGCGGGCGCCGGTGGTCACGGCCTCCGCCGGCGGCGGGCGCGGGGGCCTGCGCGGACGACGCGCGGCACGACCGATACGGAGGGCGACCCTGGTCATTGCAACGGGGACCGCTTTCGTACGAACGCGGCCCCCGGAAATCTTTCGCGTGCCATCCTCGCACGGCCCTCACGAGTGAACAAGAGGTGAATGAGGTGCATCACCGCACCTCCCAGTGAGTCCTTGGTCACACCTATGCCCGGGGCGGCGCGTCGCCGCGGACCTGGCCCGCGCACCGCCCGGCGTACGGTGGGGGACACGTCCGTCCCCGCAGCCGTCCCGCAGGAGAGGCCCCATGGCACAGTCCCGCCGCCCCGACCCCGTCGCCCCGTCCGAGTCGTCGGGCGCCGACGCGACGACGGTCCCGCCCCGCCCCGGCCGGGGCCTGCCGGTGGCCGTCCTCGTGGTCGCCGCGGCGCTCGTGCTCGAGGCGGGCGCGCTCCTCTGGCTCGCCGTGGACGCGGTGGTGCATGCGGCGGACGGGGTGCTCCCGGCCGGCGCCCGCGTGATGCTGGTCGTCATCTACGCGCTGCTCACCCTGTGGATCCTTGCGACCGCCGTCGCCCTGCTGCGCGGTCGGGCGTGGAGCCGCGGCGCCGCCGTCGCGATCCAGCTCTTCGGTGTGCTCCTGTCCTCGTGGCTCTTCAGCGTGGACGCCGCCGCTCTGGGTGGGCCGCTGCTCGCGGTCTCCGGCGTCGCGCTGCTCACCCTCTTCACGACGCCGGTCACCCGGCATCTCACCCCCGCCCCGGAGGCCTCGACGGACGCCTGAGCCCCGCCCCGACGACGACGGCGCGCCCCCGGCCAGGGGCGCGCCGTCGTCGTCATCGGGGCCGTGGTCAGTTCACCGGGCCGGTGAACTTCTCGCCGGGGCCCTTGCCCGGGGCGTCCGGGAACGGGGAGGCCTCACGGAACGCCAGCTGCAGCGAGCGCAGGCCGTCGCGCAGCGGGCCGGCGTGCTGGCTGCCGATCTCGGGGGCCGCGGCCGTGACCAGCCCGGCGAGGGCCGTGATGAGCTTGCGGGCCTCGTCGAGATCGATGAGCTCGCGGGCGTCGGGGGAGTCGGCCAGGCCGCACTTGACGGCGGCGGCGGTCATCAGGTGCACGGCGGTGGTCGTGATGACCTCGACGGCGGGGACCTCGTGGATGTCGCGGATCTCGGCGGGGGCGTCCATGGGGGTGGCGTCCTGGGCCTGACGTTCGTCTGTCATGGTGGTAAGCTTCCCATAGACCACTCGTGGTCCGCGCACGTCCTCGTCATCCGGTGACCCCGGAGCAGGCGTGCACGGGCCAGGAGCAGCAAAGTGGAGGCCTCTCTCCCACCCGCGTCAGCAGGATGTCCGGTTCGCCCCGGGCCGAGTTGCCGGGTCGCCGGTCGGGACCGCCGCGTCGTGGCGCGCACCCCGCACCGAGGGTCCCGTCCGACGGGACCGTGTCGAGGCCTCCGTCTGCGTCCGCGCAGGGGAGGCCTTCCTCGTTTCCGAGGGTCCCTCCGGTGGGCGCGGGATCACCCGTCGTCTCGCACAGAGGAGTACCACCATCAGCGATCCCCGCATCAACGAGCGTATCCGCGTTCCGGAAGTCCGCCTGGTCGGCCCGAACGGCGAACAGGTCGGCATCGTCCGCGTCGAGGACGCCCTCCGGCTCGCCGCCGAGGCGGACCTGGATCTCGTGGAGGTGGCCCCCACGGCCAAGCCTCCGGTGTGCAAGCTGATGGATTTCGGCAAGTACAAGTACGAGGCCGCGGTGAAGGCCCGTGAGTCGCGCAAGAACCAGGTGAACACGGTCCTCAAGGAGGTCCGCTTCCGCCTGAAGATCGACAAGCACGACTACGAGACCAAGACCGGCCACGCCAAGAAGTTCCTGAGCCAGGGCGACAAGGTCAAGGCCATCATCCAGTTCCGCGGCCGTGAGCAGCAGCGTCCCGAGCTCGGCATCAAGCTGCTGCAGCAGTTCGCCGAGGACGTCGCCGAGCTGGGCACCGTCGAATCGCAGCCGCGCCAGGACGGCCGCAACATGGTGATGGTGGTCGGCCCGCTGCGCACCAAGGCCGATGCGCGCGCGGACCAGCGCAAGAACTCGGCCGAGAGCCACCGCGAGCGTCAGGGCGGCGGTTCGCGTCGCGACCAGGCCGCCCGCGAGGCCAAGGAGCGCGCCGCGCAGAAGGCGGCGTCCGACTCCGCCCCGGTGCGGAATTCGGTCGGGGACGCGTTCCCCGAGCAGCTGAAGGCCATGGCCGCCCGGACGCAGGAGAACGCCTCCGCGGCCCCGGCCGAGACGAAGCAGGCGCCGAAGACCCCGGCTCCGGCGGCTCCCCGCCCGGCCACGAAGCCGGCCTCCAGCGCCACGCCCGCATCGTCCCCGAAGCCGGCCGCGACGCCGAAGCCGCAGTCCTCGGCTGCGCCGGCTGCCACGCCGAAGCCGCGGTCCGCCGCCAAGCCGGCCGCGCCGTCGTCGGCTCCGAAGCCGGCGGCCAAGCCGATGCCGGCCCCGCCCAAGCCCGCCGCCCCCCGCGGCGGTGCCCCCAAGCCCGGTCCTCGGGCCTGACCCCCCGGGGTCGCCACAGACCAGCCCGGTCCGCACGGACCGGGGTGACCAGCACTGCCGCGCGCGCCGCGCACGGCAGCGATGAGTGAAGGAGAACGGCAGCCATGCCGAAGATGAAGACCCACAGCGGTGCCAAGAAGCGCTTCCGCGTGACCGGCTCCGGCAAGATCATGCGCCAGCAGGCGAACCGCCGCCACTACCTGGAGCACAAGTCCTCGCGCCTGACCCGCCGTCTCAAGGGCGACCAGCTCGTCTCCAAGGGCAGCATCAAGCAGATCAAGCGGATGCTCGGCATCTGACACCCCCTCCGGCCTCGCCGGAACCCCTTCCTCCTCGGCCGTGACGCGCCAGTGCGCGCCCCGGGGACCACACAGATTGGAGTACGCACGTGGCACGTGTGAAGCGGGCAGTGAACGCCCACAAGAAGCGTCGGACCATGCTGGAGCGCGCCTCCGGCTACCGCGGCCAGCGGTCTCGCCTGTACCGCAAGGCGAAGGAGCAGATGCTCCACTCGTTCACCTACAACTACCAGCACCGCCACAAGCGCAAGGGTGACTTCCGTCGCCTGTGGATCACCCGCATCAACGCGGCCGCCCGCGCCAACGGCATGACCTACAACCGCTTCATGCAGGGCCTCAAGCTGGCCGGCGTCGAGGTGGACCGCCGCATGCTGGCCGAGATCGCCGTCTCCGACGCCGCGACCTTCGCCGTGCTGGTGAAGACCGCCCGCGAGGCGCTGCCCGCGGATGTGAACGCCCCCGCCGTCTCCCGCTGAGCCGGCTCCGGGGCCCTGAGAGCCCCACCACCACGCCCCAGGCGTGAGCACCACCGCCGACGGGGCGGGTCCTCCACCGAGGCCCGCCCCGTCGGCGTCTGCGCACCCGCGCCCCGCCGAACCCGACCAGGAGAGCCCATGACCCCGCCCGCCGAGCCGCTGACCCACCCCCGCGCCGAGCGCGTCCGCGCCGTCGCCGCCCTGGCCGGCCGGCCCGCGCGACGCCGGACCGGCACGTTCCTGGTGGAGGGCCCGCAGGCGTGCCGCGAGGCGCTGCGCGCGCACCTGGGGGAGGGGCCGGCGGGCGCGGCGCGGCAGTGGCCGGCCGGTCGCGTCCTCACCCAGGTCTACGTCTCCGCCGGGCTCGCCGACCGGGACTCGGAGCTGGCGGCCCTCGTGGAGCGGGTGGCCGCCGACGGGCCCGACGGCGGCGAGCGGGTGTTCGTGCGGGAGGCCTCGGACGAGGTCCTGACGGCCATGGCGGACGCGGTGACGGGCCAGGGCGTCGTGGCCGTGGCCCGCGTCCCGGATCAGCCCGCCCTGGAGGACGCGTTCGACGGTGCGGCGCTGGCGGCCGTGCTGTGCCGCGTGCAGGACCCGGGCAACGCGGGGACGGTGCTGCGCGCGGCGGACGCCGCGGGCGCGGACGCGGTGGTGCTCACCGCCGGATCGGTGGACCCGTTCAATCCGAAGGTGGTTCGCTCCACCGCCGGGTCCCTGTTCCACCTGCCCGTGCTCGCGGGGGTGCAGGCGGAGGACGTGGCGGTGGCTGCCCGGGCGGCGGGTCTACAGGTGTGGGCCGCCGACGGCCACGGGTCCGATCGACTGGACGCCCTGTCCCCGGCGTCGCTGGGGGCGCGCACCGCCTGGCTGTTCGGCAATGAGGCCCAGGGCCTGGACGAGGCGGAGCTGGCCCTGGCGGAGCGCCGGGTGGCCGTGCCCCTCTACGGCGCCGCGGAGTCCCTGAACGTGGGCACGGCGGCCACGGTGTGCCTCTACGCCTCGGCGATGGCCTCGCCGACCACGCGGGACTGAACGCACACGCCAGAAGGGGCGGGGATCCGTGAGGATCCCCGCCCCTTCTGGGGTCGACCCGGCGGGTGCCGGGTCAGCCGATGTCAGCTCAGACGCGGGTGCCGCGGCGGCTGGTGATGGCCTGCCAGATGAAGGCCACGATGACGCCGCCGATCACAGACCAGATGAGCGTCTGCCAGCTGAACGCGTCGCCGAGCCCTTCCCCGCCGAGCAGGGTGGAGATCCAGCCACCGAGAACGGCACCCAGGAGGCCCGTGATGAGGGCACCCAGCCAGCCGGAGCCCTGTCGCCCCGGAAGAATCAGGCGAGCGATGGCACCGGCGATGAGGCCGATAATGATCCAAGCGATGATGGTGAACATGCTGATGTTCCTTTCGAGTTGCGGATGATGACGTACGGAAAGGAGCTTAGCCAAGCCGATTCCACCTGTGCCACCTCTGACGGCCCGCTACCCCTCGATCGCGAGGTCAGCCGCCCGTGGACCGAGCGCGCCGCACGCGATTCACACGGTGGCGGCGGAGGGGCCGTCGTGCGGGACGGCGCCGACGGCGGGGGTGCGTCGGACCAGCAGGAGCGCGAGGACGAGGCCGCCGAGGGCAATGGCGGCACCGATGAGCGGCGGGGTCCTCAGGGAGGCTCCGGCGCCGATCGCGGCCGCGCCGACCCAGGCCCCCATGGCGTTGGCCATGTTCAGTGCGGAGTGGTTCAGGGAGCCCGCCAACTGCGGCGCGGTGGGGGCGGAGTCCACCAGCAGCACCTGCAGGGACGGGGCGATCCCGGAGCCGCTGACGGCCACCAGGAAGAGGAAGACCACCATCACGGGCGCCCACTGCGCGGTCAGGCCGACGCCCAGAAGGAAGACGGCGCTGAGTGCGAAGCTCAGACGCAGCGTGCGCACCGGGTCGCGGTCCGTGAGGGCGCCGCCGACGAGCGTGCCGACGACCATGCCCACCCCGTAGAGGGCCAGGACGGCGGGCACCCACCGCTCATCGAGGCCGGACACCGTGGTCAGCAGGGGGGCGATGTAGGTGTAGAGGGCGAACATGCCGGCGAAGCCGAGGACGCCGACGGCCACCGTGGCCCACAGGCGCCCGGACGCCAGGCCGCGCAGCTCGCGGCGCACGGACGCCCCCTCGGGCGCCGGGACCGGCGGCACGAGCCATGCGGTGGCGGCCACGCACAGGGCCGCGCACGTCGCCACGATGACGAACATCCAGCGCCAGCCCGCGCTCTGGCCCAGGGCGGTGGCGGCCGGGACGCCGAGCACGTTGGCCACCGACAGGCCCGCCATCACCCATGCGACGGCCTGGCCACGGCGGGCGGGCCCGGCCAGGTCCGCGGCGGCCAGGGCGGCCGCCGAGAAGTAGGCCCCGTGGGGCAGGCCGCAGATGAAGCGGGCGGCCATCATGGTGGCCGCGTCCGGGGCGAGGAAGGCGGCCACGTGGCCCGCGAGGAAGAGCAGCATCAGCACGATGCTGGTGAGTCGTCGGTCCACCCGGGCGAAGGCGGCCGCCAGCAGCGGGGCGCCGACGACCACGCCGAGGGCGTACATCGAGATGAGCACGCCGCCGGCCTCCAGCCCGATGCCCAGGTCCGCCACGGCCTGGGGGAGCAGCCCCATGATCGCGAACTCCGTGGTGCCGATCGCGAAGCTGCCCAGGGCCAGCGCGAGGATGGCCGGCAGCAGACGCACGCGGCGGCCGCCCAGCAGCGCGCCGGGGCCCGTCGGCGCGGTCGGTGGGATGGACGGGTCCGGGCGCGTCGGACGCGGGGCGCGGGGGGAACGGTCGTGGGCGCCGTCGGCGGCGGGAGTGGGGGTGGGCACCGACCCAGCCTACGGACTCCGGTCTGCGGGGGCGGGGGCCTCGCTAGCCTGGGCTCATGACCTCCGCCACACCTGCTCGCCCCGTGCTCCCTGCCAGCCCGACGACGTCGCCCCGGGACGGTGCGCGACCGCGGCTGGTCGTGGGGCTCGCGCTGCTCGACGATGCGGCCGCGCCGACCCGCCTGCTGGCGGCCCGCCGCAGCGCGCCCGCCGCGCTGCGGGGACTCTGGGAGTTCCCCGGGGGCAAGGTCGAGCCGGGGGAGGGTGCCCAGGAGGCGCTGCTGCGGGAGTGTCGGGAGGAGCTCGGGGTCGCCGTGCGGCTCGGCCCCGAGGTGGCGGCGCCGGAGCCGGCCGGGTGGGAGCTGGCCAACGGCGCCCGGATGCGGGTGTTCTGGGGCGTCCTGGCGGAGGAGGGGGCGAGGCCCCGAGCCCTGCAGGACCACGATCTGCTGGCGTGGCTGCCGCTCGCCGGGCCGGGCGTGCGGCACCTGGACTGGATCCCGGCGGACCGGCCGATCGTGGCCGAGGTGCTCCGTGGCGCCGCCACGGCGTTCTCCGCGGGGCGCTGAGTCGACACGCGGCCGGCCGCGCCCCGCGGACCGGTCAGAACAGCGCGGGCTGCGCCGCCGGAGCGGAGGGCCGGGGTGCCGGGGTGCGCCGGGCCGTGGGACCGTCCTCGCGCCGGATGCCGTGGGCGCCGCCGCGGGCCAGGCCGTGCCGTGCGGCGGCCTCCCCGGCCACCCGGGTGAGCATGCGACGGTACGACTCGGGCGCGTAGGCGGACCGGGCGTACATCTGCTCGTAGCCGGCCAGCAGATCCGGGTGCTCACGGCGGATCCAGTCCAGGTACCACTCCTTCGCGCCCGGCCGCAGGTGCAGGGCGCCCGGCATGACGCGCGCGGCTCCGGCGTCCGCCAGCGCGCGCATGAGGGCGTCGATCTCGCGGTCCCCGTCCGTGAGCCACGGCAGCAGAGGCATGGCCATGACGGTGACGTCCGCACCCGCGGCGGCGAGCCGCTCGATCAGGCGCAGGCGTGCGGTCGGCGACGGCGTGCCCGGCTCGACCGCGGCGGCGATGGCGGGATCGAGCATCGCCAGGGACAGCGAGACCTGCACGGGCACCTGACGCGAGGCCGCCTGCAGCAGGGGCACATCCCGCGCGAGCAGGGTCCCCTTGGTCAGCACGGAGAACGGGGTGCCGGAATCCGCCAGGGCGCGGATGATCCCGGGCATCAGCGCGTAGCGGCCCTCGGCCCGCTGGTACGGGTCCGTGTTGGTCCCCAACGCCACCGCCTCGCGGCCCCACGTGGGCCGGGCGAGCTCGGCGCGCAGCACCTCGGCGACGTTGACCTTCACGACGATCTGCCGGTCGAAGTCGGCTCCGGCATCGAGCTCGAGGAAGGTGTGGGTGCTGCGGGCGTAGCAGTACCGGCAGGCGTGGGTGCAGCCGCGGTACGGGTTCACGGTCCAGCGGAACGGCATTGCCGAGGCGGACGGCACCGAGTTCAGTGCGGTCTTGGCGACCACCTCATGGAAGGTGACGCCCGCGAACTCCGGGGTGGTGACACTCCGCTGCAGGTCCGAGAGCGGCAGCAGGGCGGCGGAGCCGGCCGGTGTGCCGGCCGTCGCCCGCTGGGCTCCGCCCTCGGACCGCAGGGTCTGCGCTTCCCATCGCATGGCCAGAAGTAGAACACATGTTCGAATCGACCCGCAAGCGTGTTCGAGTCCGGGCGTGGCGCGGGCGCCCAGACGCGCCTACCGTGGTCGCCATGACCTCCCCTGCACCCGCCCCGGTAACCCGCGTCCTGCTCACGGGCTTCGAGCCCTTCGGCGGGGATGTCCACAACCCGTCGACCGCCGCCGCACGGGACGCCGTGGGCATCCTGGCGGACCGGGGTGTGACGGCCGAGGCGGTCGAGCTGCCGTGCGCGTTCGGCGCGGCCGGGTCTGCCCTGACCGCGGCCCTCGACCGGGTCCGGCCGGAGGTGGCGATCGCCGTCGGGCTGGCCGGCGGCACGGCGGCCGTCCGGGTCGAGCGGGTGGCCGTGAACCTGCAGGACGCCCGGATCCCGGACAACGCGGGGGACCAGCCCGTGGACCGGCCCGTGCGCGCCGACGGGCCCGCGGCCCTGTTCGCCACCCTGCCCGCCAAGCGTGCCGTCGCCGCGATCCGGGCGGCCGGCGTCGCCGCGGAGCCGTCCCTGTCCGCGGGCGCGTTCGTGTGCAACCACGTCATGTACGCCCTCCTCGACGCCCCCGGCACCGCCCGGGCCGCCGGCTTCCTCCACGTGCCGTGGGACGCCGAGCACCGCCCGACGCCGGACACCCCGGCGCTGCCCGCGGCCGACCTGGCGCGCGCGGTGGCCGAGGCCGCCCTGACGGCGCTGGCCGGCGGCCCCGACCTCGACGTCCCCGGCGGCACCCTGCACTGACCTCCCCGGGCCCCGGGTCCGCGTCGGCGCGACCGCCCGTGCCCGTCAGCGGCGCGGCCGCAGGCCGCGGACCACGGGCCGCTCGACGTAGCCGCCCAGGGCCAGGCCCGCGCGTCGTTCGAAGACGTTGCGCGACGCCGGGTCCCCGGTCCGCCACGTCGACCACGCCGCCGCGAGCGCGTACGCCGGCAGGAACGGCAGACCCAGCAGGAGGGCGTACTGGTCCGCATGGCCGGCCTCGTGCCGCCACAGCGCGGGCGTCATGCGCAGGCCGGGGCGGGTGAACACGACGTCGCCGACCGTGAACGCGGCCCCGCCCGGGAACCGGTGCGTCCAGCCGCGGGCCTCGATCAGTCCGTGCGGCCCGGGCCGCAGCGCGCAGCCGGCGACGACGGCGCCCACCAGCCCCAGTGGCGTCGCCAGGTTCAGCAGGTTCCACAGCCCGCGCGCCCGCACGCGCGCCGGAGGCGACGACCGGGAGGGGGCGGCGGTCATGGCTGTGCCGCGGGATCGGCCTCACCGGCGGGGGACCCGGACGCGGGGACGTCGAAGTAGAGCGGGGCATGGGCGGCGCAGCCCGGGTTGAACGGCGCCCCGCAGGCCGGGCACGCGGGATCGGCGGCGGCCTCGAGGGCGAGGTAGGCGGTCACGCTCAGCTCGGTGCGGCACACCCCGCACAGCACGTGCGGCCGGTCGAAGTCGCCGGCCGGCACCGGCACGGCCGGGTGGTCGGCGAGCTCCGCGTGGCAGCGGTGGCAGGACCAGTACGCGGGGCAGCAGGCGAAGCGCAGGGCGACGACGTCCCGCGCCGTGGCGTAATGGGCGCAGCGGGTCTGCGCGTCCAGGCCCACGCCCCGCAGCAGCGGGTCGGTGCCGTCGAGGGAGTCCGGGGCGGTCATGCGCCTCAGCCTAGGCCGAGCGCGCCCGGGGCGGACACTAGACTGACGGGCGTCCCACCGTCCCCCATGCGAAGGTCGTTGCCCTGATGACACCCAGCCCCGAGACCGGCGCGGAACCCACCGCGCCCGTGGCGGAGATCTCCCCCGTGGACGCGGAGGCGGTGGAGGCCGCCGTGCAGGCCGCGCTCGCCGCGTACGAGGCCGCGGCGGACCTCGATGAGCTCAAGGCCGCCCGCCTGGCCCACACCGGCGACCGGGCCCCCCTGACTCTCGCGAACAAGGCGATCGGCGCCCTGCCCAAGGAGCGCAAGGCGGAGGCCGGCAAGCTCATGGGCGCCGCACGCGGCCGCCTGGGCAAGGCCCTGGCCGCCCGCACCGAGGTGCTCGAGGCGGAGCAGGCCGCGCGGATCCTGCGCGAGGAGACGGTGGACGTGACCACCGCGGTCCGTCGCCGCCGCGTCGGCGCCCGTCACCCGCTCTCGCTGACGATGGACCGTGTCTCGGAGATCTTCGTCGGCATGGGCTGGGAGATCGCGGAGGGCCCCGAGCTCGAGTCCGAGTGGTTCAACTTCGACTCCCTCAACTTCGCGCCGGACCATCCGGCCCGCGAGATGCAGGACACCTTCTTCGTGGCCCCGGCCGAGGCCCACCTGCTGCTGCGCACCCACACCTCCCCGGTGCAGATGCGCTCCCTGCTCGAGCGGGGCGCCCCCACCTACGTGCTGTGCCCGGGCCGCACCTTCCGCACGGACGAGCTGGACGCCACGCACACCCCGGTGTTCCACCAGTTCGAGGGCCTGGCCGTGGACAAGGGACTGACCATGGCCCACCTGCGCGGCACCCTCGAGTACTTCGCCCGCCAGATGTTCGGGGCCGAGGCGGCCATCCGCCTGCGCCCGAACTTCTTTCCGTTCACCGAGCCCAGCGCCGAGCTGGACATCTGGCACCCCGGCGCCAAGGGCGGGCCCCGCTGGATCGAGTGGGGCGGCTGCGGCATGGTGCACCCGAATGTGCTGCGCGCCGCGGGCCTGGACCCGGAGGAGTACTCCGGGTTCGCGTTCGGCATGGGCGTGGAGCGCACGCTCATGTTCCGCAACGAGGTCCCGGACATGCACGACATGATCGAGGGCGACGTCCGCTTCTCCCAGCACTTCGGAATGGAGGTCTGATCCATGCGCATCCCCCTGGACTGGCTGCGGGAGTTCGTCCCCGTGCCCGCGGAGCACCGTGCCGAGGACGTGATGGCCGACCTCGTCCGCGTCGGCCTCGAGGAGGAGGACGTCCACCGTCCGGCCGCCGAGCTGCAGGGCCCGATCGTCGTCGGGCAGGTGCTCTCCAAGCAGCCCGAGCCGCAGAAGAACGGCAAGACCATCAACTGGTGCTCCGTGCGGGTGGTTCCCGAGGGCGCCGCCCAGCCGCTCACCGGCGAGGGCATCGAGCCCTCCGGCGTGCAGGGCATCGTGTGCGGCGCCCACAACTTCGAGGTCGGGGACAAGGTCGTCGTGACCCTGCCCGGCGCGGTGCTGCCCGGCGACTTCCGCATCAGCCCCCGCAAGACCTACGGGCACGTCTCGGCCGGGATGATCGCCTCCAGCACGGAGCTGGGCATGGGCGACGACGGCACGGACGGGATCATCGTGCTCGGCGACCTCGGGCTCGACCCCGAGCCGGGCACCGACGCCCGGGACGTCCTGGACCTGCACGGCGAGGCCGCCGAGATCAACGTGACGCCCGACCGCGGCTACGCGTTCTCGATGCGCGGCGTCGCGCGCGAGTACGCGCACGCCACCGGCGTGCCCTTCACGGACCCGGCCGCCGCCGTCCACCCGCCCGCGGCCGACGACGCCGGCCCGGCCGTCCGCATCGACGACGACGCGCCGATCCACGGCGAGCCCGGGGCCACCCGCTTCGTGGCCCGCACGGTCTCCGGCGTGGACGCGACCCGCCCGACCCCGCCGTGGCTGGCCGCGCGCCTGCGCCTGGCCGGCATCCGCACCATCTCCCTGCCGGTGGACATCTCCAACTACGTCATGTGGGAGCTGGGCCAGCCCCTGCACTTCTACGACGCGGACACGCTCTCCGGCGAGATCGTGGTGCGCCGCGCGCGGGCCGGAGAGACTCTGACCACCCTCGACGGCAAGGAGCGCGAGCTCGACGCGGAGGACCTGCTCATCACGGACGACTCCGGCCCCATCGGCCTGGCGGGCGTCATGGGCGGGGCCGCCACCGAGGTCACGGACGCCACCACCACGATCGTGGTCGAGTCCGCGAACTTCGACCCCGTGTCGATCGCGCGTACGCGGCGCCGGCACCGCCTGCCCTCGGAGGCGTCGAAGCGCAACGAGCGCGGCGTCGACTGGGAGATCGCCGACGAGGCGGCCGAGCGGGCCGTCCAGATGCTCGTCGAGCTCGCCGGCGGCACCGCCGAGCCCGGGGTCACCGACGTCGGGACGCGGCCGCAGCCGGCCGTCGTCGAGATGGCCGCCGACTTCCCCTCCGCCCTGGTGGGCGTGGCGTACACGACCGACGAGGTCGTGGTGACGCTGCGGGCCCTGGGGGCCGAGGTGACCGTCGCCGAGGCCGCCGCCGACGTCGCCCCGCGGCTGACCGTGACCGCCCCGTCGTGGCGCACGGACCTGCGCATCCCCGAGGACCTCGCCGAGGAGGTCGCGCGCCTGCGCGGCTACGACGCGATCCCCTCCGTGGTGCCCGTGGCCCCGCCGGGCCGCGGCTTCACCCGCCGCCAGGCCCAGCGTCGCCGCGTGTCGGCCGCGCTCGCGGCCGCGGGACTCACCGAGGTGCTGGCCTACCCGTTCGTCTCCGAGGAGCAGAACCGGCGTTTCGGGGCGGACTCGGACGCGCAGGGCCAGGCCCTGGCGATGGTGGCCCTGGCCAATCCGATCGCCTCCCAGTACCGGTACCTGCGCCTGTCGCTGCTGCCGGGCCTCGTCGAGACCGCGCGCCGCAACCTCGGACGCGGCTTCCGCGATCTGGCGCTGTACGAGATGGGGCTGGTCTTCCTGCCCGGCGCGCAGCTGGGCTCGGCGACGATCCCCCCGCGCGCGGTCCACCCCTCCGCCGAGGTCCTCGCCGACCTCGAGGCCGGCATCCCCGCTCAGCCGTGGCACGTGGCCGGTCTGTACGCCGGGCACGACTCGGCGCCCGGGCCGGACCACGACCCCCGCCCGGTGGACTGGCAGGACGCGATCGCCGGGGCCCTCGACGTGGCCGACGTCCTCGGCGTCGAGCTGACCGTCCGGCAGGGCCGGCACCACGCGTTCCACCCGGGCCGGGTGGCCGAGCTCGTCGTCGTGACCGAGCACGGGGACCGGGTGGTGGGCGTCGCCGGCGAGCTGCACCCGCAGTGGCTCGAGGCCGAGGACCTGCCCGCCCGCACGAGCGTGTGGGAGCTGGACCTGGACGCGCTGTGCGCCGCGGCCCCCGAGATCGTGGTCGCCGCACCGCTGTCCACGTTCCCCGTGAGCACGCAGGACGTGGCGCTCGTGGTGGACGAGGCCGTCGTGGCCGGGGACGTGCGCGCGACCCTCGCCGAGGATGCCGGGGAGCTGCTCGAGGCCGTCGAGCTGTTCGACGTCTACCGGGGCGCGGGCGTGCCGGAGGGGCGGAAGTCCCTCGCGTTCTCCCTGCGCTTCCGCGCCCCTGACCGCACGCTCACCGCGGAGGAGGTCTCCGAGGCCCGCGCCGCGGCCACCGCGCTCGCGGCGCAGCGGCACGGGGCGGTCCAGCGCTGACCGTGTCCGTCGCGACCGGCCCGTGGGGCCTGACCTCGGCCGTCCCCGCCTCGGCGGGGGCGGCCGACGCCGTCTCCGCGCTGCTCGGTCAGGTGCGCACCGCCCTGACGGCGGCCTGGGGCGTGCCGGTGGGGCCGCTCGGGCTCCGGCACGCCTGCCCGCGCTGCGGCTCGGCCGCGCACGGCGTCCCCGCGCTGACCGGCCTGCCCCCCGGCCGGGTCGCCCTCGTCTCGTTCACGCGCGTCCGGATGCCCGGCACTGAGGACCGGGCTCGGATCGGGGCGTGGTGGGCGCCGGCACGGCCCGCCGACGGGCTCGGCCTCGGGGTGGACGTCGAGCGGGCGGACGCCGCGGCCTTCGCGGACGAGGACGGCCTGGGCGGGGTGGGCTTCTCGACGGCGGAGCGCGCCCGGGTGCGGGAGCTTCCCGCCCCCGAGAGGCCCGCCGCGCGGGCCCGGCTGTGGACGCGGAAGGAGGCGCTCGTGAAGGCCGCCGGCACCGGCTTCACGGGCGACCCCGCCGCCGTCGACGCACTGACCGTGCCGGCCGACGTCGTGCTGGTGGACCTCACCGACCGGCTGCCGGGCGGTCTCCTCGGGGCGCTGGCGCTGCGGGGCCGCTGAGTCGACCGCGCTGCCGCCTCAGCCCGGGAACGGCGGCAGCTCGGGCCGCAGCGTCCACGCGTCGAAGAGCTCGTCCACCTGCGCTCGGCTCACCCCGGCGTGCGGGGCCCACGCGTGCACGTGCGTGCGCAGCCCCAGGGAGTCGACGGTGCCGAACCGGTGCTCCCGCACCCAGGCGCGCAGCATGGAGCCGAAGAGGTCCGTGCCCAGCAGGTGCCGCAGCGCCTCCACGGTGAGCGCGCCGCGCTTGTACACCCAGTCCTCGAACATCTCCTCCGGCCCGGGCTCGGCCAGCGCCTGCTCCACCGGGTGCGCGGCCAGCTTCTGCCAGGCCCGCCGCGCCATCGAGGTGATGCTGGACCGCCCCGAGGCCTCGGCCCACAGCCACTCGGACCAGCAGGCGAAGCCCTCGTGCAGCCACAGGTCGGACCAGCGGCCCAGGGTCACGGCGTTGCCGAACCACTGGTGGGACATCTCGTGGGCGACCAGCCGCTCGGACTCCCACGAGCCGTCCAGGTGGTTGGTGCCGAACAGCGACATGCTCGCGGCCTCGAGCGGGATCTCGAGCTCCTCGTCGGCCACGACCGCGGTGTAGTCCTCGAATGGGTATGGCCCGTAGGCGTCGATGAACGTGGCCATCATGGCCGGCTGGGGGGCAAGGGCCCGGAGGGCCCGCTGCTCGGTCCGCGGGGAGACCACGAGGCGCAGCGGCGGCAGGCCCTCGGCGGGAGGGGCGGCGTCCACGAGCCGGTAGCGGCCGATCTGCACGCTGAGCAGGTAGGCGGGCACGGGCTGGTCGAGCCGCCACCGCCACGTGACCCGCGAGCCGCGCGTGCGCACGGGCGCGCCCACGCCGTTGGCGACGGGCAGGTAGCCCGCGTCGCAGGTGAGGGTGATCTCCGCCGTCGAGCGGGAGGTGGGGGAGTCCACGCACGGCAGCCACGTGGAGGCGCCGTGGGGCTGCCCGGCCACGAGCACGCCGTCCGTGAGCTCCTCCCAGCCGATCGTGCCCCACGGGCTGCGCCGCAGCGTGGGCGTGCCCGCGTAGACCACGGTCAGCTCCACGAGCGTGCCCTCCGGCCGGCTCTCGTCCAGGTCGACGACGAGGCGGCTCGGGGCGCGGCCCGGCTGGGTGAACGAGGAGGCGACGGCGCGGCCGTCGACGACGGCGTCCACCCGGGACACGCGCAGCCGGTACAGGTCCAGCTCGATGCGGCGGCTCTGCTTCGTCAGGCGCACGCGCAGGACGGCGGTGCCGGAGACCCGGTTCGCGGCCAGGCGCACGTCGAGGTCCAGTGCGATGTGCTCGACGGTGGCGGCGTCGGTGCCGACGCCCGGGACGTAGGGATCGGTGCTCATGCTTCCTCTCGGGAGGGGGTGGCCGCGGCGGCGGGGTCGCCGTCGGGACGACGCCACGGGGAGACCGGGTTGCCGAGCCACCACGTGCCGGCGGGCAGCTCCTCGCCGCGCATCACGAGGGACCCGGCACCGACGGTGGTGCCGCGGCCCAGGCGGGCGGCGGGCAGCACCACGGAGTGGGGGCCGAGGGTGGCGCCGTCCTCCAGGACGACGGCGTCCAGGGACATCACGCGGTCGTGGAACAGGTGGGTCTGGACGACGCAGCCGCGGTTCACGGTGGCGCCGTCGCCGAGCTCCACGAGGTCGGCCTCGGGCAGCCAGTAGGACTCGACCCAGGCGCCGTGGCCGATGCGGGCGCCCATCGCGCGCAGGAACCAGACCAGGGCGGGGGTGCCGGCCGCGGCCCGGCTGAACCACGGGGCGGCGAGGAACTCGGTGAAGGTGTCCGCGACCTCGTTGCGCCAGATGAACGAGGACCACAGCGGGTGCTCGCCCGCGCGGATCCGGCCGACGAAGACCCGCTTGGCGAGCACGGTCAGGCTCGCCGCGACCGCGCCGGCCGCGAGCAGGACGACGCCGCCCAGGACGAAGGCCAGCGCCCACGTGCCGACCGCGATGAGGGCGGCCAGCGTCGCGCCGACGGCGAGGGACAGGGCCACGTGCAGCCACACCGGGATCGCGCGCAGCAGCTCCCAGGCGGTGCGGGCGGCCTTGAGCCGGGCCGGCGGGTCGTAGGTGAGGGCGGCGTCTGCGGTGACCTCGTTGCGGCGCAGGCGCACGGGCGGGGAGCCCATCCAGGACGTGCCCGCCTTGGTCTTGGCCGGGGTGGTGGACAGCACCGCCACGAGCGAGTCGCGGCGCAGGGTGCGGCCGCCGGGCACCATGCCGGAGTTGCCCACGAACGAGCGCTTGCCGACCTTCGCGGGGGCCACGTGCATCCACCCGCCGTCGAGGGAGTAGGAGGAGACCATCGTGTCGTCGGCGAGGAACGCGCCGTCGCCCACGCGGGTCATGCAGGGCAGGAGCACCACGGTGGAGGCCTCGACGCCGCGGCCCACCCCGGCGCCCAGCAGGCGCAGCCACGTCGGCGTGAAGCGGGAGGCGTAGATCGGGAACAGCTGGTCGCGGGCGGCGTCGAGGACGCGCTCGGTGGCCCACACCTGCCAGCCGACCCGGGAGCGCACGGGGTGGTGCCCCTCCGTGATGCCGAGCGCGAGCAGGCGCACGGTGACGAGCACGAGCAGCATCTGGGTCAGGAACCAGACGCCGGCCACCAGGGGGCTTGCGGCCAGCAGGCGCGCCGCGGTGGTCCCGACGGCGGCCAGCGGCCCCGCCTCCGGGGCCGGCGGCCACCAGGTCAGCGACCACGCGGCCACCGCGGCCGCCGCGGCGGCGGAGACGAGCGGAAGGAGGGAGATGAGGGTCGAGAGGACGGTCGCCATCAGGCGCCAGCCCGGGGTCTCCCGCGGCGCCTCGGCGGGGCCGCGGGACTTCACCTTGCCCACCTTGACGGCGGGGGAGCCGGCGTGGCGCTGGCCGCCGCGCACCCGCCCGGCGACGGTGGACCCGGCCTCGACGTGCGCCCCGGCGCCGACCTGGGCGCCCGGCAGGAGCGTGGAGCGGGCGCCCACGACGGCGTCCGCGCCGATGCGCACCTCGCCGAGCCGGACGACGTCGCCGTCGACCCAGTAGCCGGACAGGTCCACCTCAGGCTCGATCGCGGCGCCCTCCTCGACCGTGAGCATGCCGGTGACCGGTGGCACGGTGTGCATGTCCACGTCCTTGCCGATCCGGTTGCCCAGCAGTCGCGCGTAGGCGGGCACCCACGTGGCGCCGGCCAGCGAGTAGGGGTCCACGAGGTCGCTGATCTGCTGGGCGAGCCACAGGCGCAGGTGGACGCGGCCACCGCGCGGGTAGGACCCGGGGCTCACGCCGCGCAGCAGCAGCCGGGCCGTCGCGGCGGTGAGCAGCATGCGGCCGGGCACGGTCACCACCAGCAGACCGGCCACGATCAGCACCCACCACGGCACGGTGGGCAGCCCGGGCGCGAGCCCGGAGAGCGTCAGCAGGTTCAGGGCCAGGCCGGTCCACACGCCCAGGCGCAGGGCGGGCAGGACGAACACGGGCAGTCCCACGAGGGTCTGGACCCACTGGGTGCGGTGGCGGGTGCGGTCGACGTGCCGGTCGTGCACCTCGATGCCGCGGGGGCCGTCGTCGCCCACGACGGCGGCCACGAGGGCCCCGGCGGTGGGGTTGCGGTAGACGTCCTGGACGGTCACGGCCGGGTGGCGCAGGCGCAGGCGGGCCACGAGCTGGGCAGCGGCGAGCGAGCCGCCGCCGGCCTCGAAGAAGTCGGTGTCGGCGTCCTTGGGGGGCGCGCCGAGCACGTCCGCCCACTGGCGCAGCACCCAGCCGTCGGCGGTGTCCTCGTTCGGCTGGGGCGCGTCCTCGTCCACCTCGGCGCCGGGCAGGGGCCACGGCAGCGCGTGGCGGTCCACCTTGCCGGAGGTCTTCGTGGGCAGGGAGTCCACGACGGCCAGCCGGGGCACGAGTGCGGCCGGCAGCTCCGCCGCGAGGTGCTCGCGGGCCATGTGCAGGTCGAGCTCGGCCTCGGGGTCCGCGGGGACGAGGTAGCCGACGAGGATCTGGTGGCCCGCCGGGGTGGTCTGCACGGCCGCGGCGCCGCCGTGGACGCCGGGCAGGGCCTGGAGGGCCGCGTCCACCTCGCCGAGCTCGATGCGGCGGCCGCCGAGCTTCACCTGGTCGTCGGCGCGGCCGACGAACAGCAGGCCCTCCGGCTCGAAGACCACGAGGTCACCGGAGCGGTAGGCACGCTCCCAGCCGAGGGAGGGCATGGGGGCGTACTTCTCGGCGTCCTTGGCCGGGTCGAGGTAGCGGGCCAGGCCGACGCCGCCGATGATCAGCTCGCCCGTCTCGCCCTCGGCCACGGGCAGCGTGGTCTGCGGGTCGACGACGGCCAGGTCCCAGCCGTCCAGGGGCAGGCCGATGCGGACCGGGCCGAGACCCGTGAGCGGGGCCGCGCACGCGACGACGGTGGCCTCCGTGGGGCCGTAGGTGTTCCAGACCTCGCGGCCGTCCTCCGCCAGGCGCGCGGCGAGCTCGGGCGGGCAGGCCTCGCCGCCGAAGATCAGCAGCCGGACGTTGTCCATGGCCTCGGTGGGCCACATCGCGGCGAGGGTCGGCACGGTGGACACGGCGGTGATGCGCCGCTCGGCGAGCCACGGGCCGAGGTCCATGCCGGAGCGCACGAGCGAGCGGGGGGCCGGGACCAGGCACGCACCGTGACGCCAGGCGAGCCACATCTCCTCGCACGAGGCGTCGAACGCGACGGACAGTCCCGCCAGCACGCGGTCGCCCGGGGCGAGCGGATCGTCCGCCAGGAAGATCCGCGCCTCGGCGTCCACGAAGGCCGCGGCCGAGCGGTGGCTCACCGCCACGCCCTTGGGGGTGCCCGTCGAGCCAGAGGTGAAGATGATCCACGCGTCGTCCTCGAGCCCGGGGGCGCGGGCCTCCGCGGCCGGGTCCGCGGTGTGCTCGGGGTGCGGGGCGTAGACCCGCTCGTCGGTGAGGACGCCGGCCACCTTCGCCTCGCCGAACACGAGGCGGGCGCGCTCCTCCGGATCGTCCGCGTCCACGGGGACGTAGGCCGCGCCGGCGGCGAGCACGCCGAGGATCGAGACGTACAGCGCGGCCGTGCCCGAGGCGATCCGCACGCCGACCCGGTCTCCCGCCCGCACGCCGGCGGCCCACAGGTGGCGGGCGGTCTCGTCGACGCGCTCCCGCAGCTCCGCGTACGTCAGCGGCTCGACGCCGTCGTCCAGGGCGGTCGCGTCCGGGTGCTCGCGCGCCGTGGCGTCGAAGAGCTCCACGAGCGTCCGGGCGGGCGGGGTGCGCTCGGAGCCGGGCAGCTGCGGCCGATGCGGCCCGCCCGCGGGGTCGAGGGGGACGGAGGGCGGGGTGGGCGCGGCGGACGAAAGGGACACAGGGGCCTCCGGGGGTGTGAGCGGCAAACCGAGGGTCGGACGCGGACCAGGCCGCAGCGGGACATTCTATGCCCCGCCCGCGGCCGCGCGGGGCGCCTGGAAGGCACCGGGCGGGTCCGGCTCAGGACAGGGTGAGCAGCACCTTGCCCGTCGTCGACCGGGACTCGAGTGCGGCGTGCGCGGCGGCCGCGTCCGCCAGCGGGAAGCGCTCGCCGATCCGTACGTCGAGCTCGCCGGAGGCCCACGCCCCGAACACCTCTCCACCACGCCAGCGGGTCTCCTCGCCCGTGCGCGTGTAGTGCACCAGCGAGGGCCGGGTGACGTACAGCGCGCCGGCCGCGTTGAGCCGCTGCAGGTCGAAGGGGGGCACCTGCCCGGAGGCCCCGCCGAAGAGCACGAGCGTGCCGCGCACGCGCAGCACCTCGAGCGAGGTGTCGAAGGTGTCCTTCCCCACGCCGTCGAACACGGCGTGCGCGCCCTCGCCGTCGGTCAGCTCGGCCACCGTGGCGGCGAGGTCCGGGTAGTCCACCGCGGCGACGGCGCCCGCGCCCCGGGACAGCTCCCGCTTCTCCTCCGTGGACGCCGTGGTGACCACGCGGGCGCCGCGGGCCGTCGCGAGCTGGGTGAGCAGGAGCCCCACGCCGCCGGCACCGGCCGTCACGACCACCGTGTGGCCCTCCTCCACCGGGAAGGTGGACCGGCAGAGGTAGTGGGCCGTCATGCCCTGCAGCGGAAGGGCGGCGGCCTCGGCCAGGTCGATGCCCTCCGGGACGGCGAGGAGACGATCCGCGGGGGCGGTGAAGTGCTCGGCGTACGCACCGGTGGCCGTCGCGGTGGCGACACGGGCCCCCAGGAGCGCGGCGTCCACGCCCTCGCCGAGCGCGACGACCTCGCCGGAGCCCTCCGTGCCGGGGGTGAAGGGCAGGTCTATCGCGTAGACCCCGGAGCGCTGGTACGTCTCGATGAAGTTCAGGCCCGCCGCGGCGGTCCGCACCAGCACGTGCCCCGGTGCGGGGGAGGGCACCTCCGTCTCGGTCCACTGCAGGACCTCGGGGCCGCCCGTGGCGGACACGACGACGGCGTGGTGGGTGCGGGGGACGGCGGGGGTGTTCGCAGTGGTCATGGCCCCACTCTAGGAGCGGGCCCGGACATCCGGCCCGTCCCGAGGGACCCGAGTCAACGCATAGATATTCCGTGTAACGCATATCTACGCTAGGATGGGGCCATGACCCACACCGTCGCCGTCTCCGGAGCCAGCGGCTACGCCGGGGGAGAGGCCCTGCGCCTGCTCGCCGGCCACCCGTCCGTCACCGTCGGAGCCATCACGGCCCACTCGAACGCGGGGGAGCGCCTCGGCGCCCTCCAGCCGCACCTGCACGCCCTAGCGGACCGCGTCCTCGCCGAGACCACCGCGGACGTCCTCGCCGGTCACGACGTCGTGATCCTCGCGCTGCCCCACGGGGCCTCCGGGGCGCTCGCGGCCGAGATCGCCGAGCGCTCCCCGGACACCCTGGTGATCGACGCGGGCGCCGACCACCGCCTCGAGTCCGCCGCGGACTGGGAGGCCTTCTACGGCACCGCGCACGCCGGGACCTGGCCCTACGGCCTGCCCGAGCTGCCCGGTCAGCGCGAGCGACTCGCCGGCACCCGCCGCATCGCCGTCCCCGGGTGCTACCCGACCACCTCGATCCTCGCCCTCGCGCCCGGCTTCGCCGCGGGGCTGCTCGAGCCGCAGGACGTGGTGATCGTCGCCGCCTCGGGCACCTCCGGGGCGGGCAAGGCGCTCAAGCCGCACCTGCTCGGCGCCGAGGTCATGGGCGGGATGCGCCCGTACGGCGTCGGCGGCGGGCACCGGCACACCCCGGAGATCGAGCAGGGTCTGGCCCAGGCGGCCGGCGAGCCGGTCCGCGTCTCCTTCACGCCCACGCTCGCGCCGATGTCGCGCGGCATCCTCGCGACGGCCACGGCGCGGCTGCGCCCCGGCGTCGCCGCCGCGGACGTGCGCGCCGCATGGGCCGCGGCCTACGGCGGCGAACGCTTCGTGCACCTGCTCCCCGAGGGGCAGTGGCCCACCACGAAGGCGGTCCTCGGCTCCAACCACGTGCAGCTGCAGCTCGCCGTGGACGAGCGGGCCGGCCGCGTGATCGTCTGCGCGGCGCTCGACAACCTCACCAAGGGCACGGCCGGCGGCGCCGTGCAGTCCATGAACATCGCCCTGGGCCTGCCGGAGCAGGCGGGGCTCGAGCAGCAGGGGGTCGCGCCGTGAGCGTCACCGCAGCACAGGGGTTCCGGGCGGCCGGCGTCACCGCGGGGCTGAAGGCCTCGGGCACGCCCGACGTCGCCGTCGTCGTCAACGAGGGCCCGCGCGACGCGGCCGCCGCCGTCCTCACCGAGAACCGGGTGGCGGCCGCCCCCGTGGTCTGGACCCGCCGCGCCGTGCGGGACGGCCGCGCCACCGCGGTCGTCCTGAACTCCGGCGGGGCCAACGCGGCCACCGGCGCCGAGGGCCTCGAGGACGCCCGTCGCACCGCCGAGCACGCGGCCGCGGCCCTCGGGACCGCCGCCGACGACGTGCTCGTCTGCTCGACCGGCCTCATCGGCGAACGCCTGCCGATGGACACCCTCACCGCGGGCGTGTCCGAGGCGGTCGCCGCCCTGAGCCCGGCCGGCGGCGAGGACGCCGCCGTCGCGATCAAGACCACGGACACCGTGGCCAAGACCGCCGTGGCCCGCGGCGAGGGCTTCACCGTGGGCGGCATGGCCAAGGGCGCGGGCATGCTGGCACCCGGCATGGCCACCATGCTCAGCGTCATCACCACGGACGCCGACGTCCCCGCCCCCGCCCTCGACGCGGCCCTGCGCGAGGCCGTGCGCGCCACCTTCAACCGGGTCGACTCGGACGGGTGCATGTCCACCAACGACACCGTGATCCTGCTGGCCTCGGGCGCGTCCGGGACCGCGCCCGCGCCCGAGGCGTTCGCCGCGGCCCTCCACGAGGTCTGCGCGGACCTGTCCCGCCAGCTCGTCGCCGACGCCGAGGGCGCCCGGCACGACATCGCCGTGCGCGTGGTCCACGCCGAGACCGAGGAGGCGGCCGAGGCCGTCGCCCGCGCCGTCGGCCGCTCCAACCTGTTCAAGACCGCGATCTTCGGCCAGGACCCGAACTGGGGACGCGTGATCGCCGCCGTCGGCACGGTCCCGGAGTCGGTCGCCGCCTTCGACCCGTACGCCCTCGACGTGCGCTTCAACGGCGTCCAGGTGTGCCGCGCCTCCGGTGTGGGGGAGGACCGCTCCCGCGTGGACCTGACGGCCCGCGAGGTGCTCGTCGAGGTCGACCTGCACGCCGGCGACGCCGAGGCCACGGTCTGGACCAACGACCTGACGCACGACTACGTCCACGAGAACTCCGCCTACTCCACGTGAGGACCCCCAGCATGAGCCCGCACACCGACCCGGCCACGGCGGCCGCGCCCGTCCTGTCCACCGCGGACCGGCTCGACCGCGCCGAGTCCAAGGCGGAGGTCCTCGTCGAGGCCCTGCCCTGGATCCGGCGGTTCGCCGGAACCGTCATGGTCGTCAAGTACGGCGGCAACGCCATGGTGTCGGAGGAGCTGCGCCGGGCGTTCGCCGAGGACATCGTGTTCCTGCACCACGTGGGGGTCCACCCCGTGGTGGTGCACGGCGGCGGCCCGCAGATCAACGCGATGCTCGACCGCCTCGGCATCGCGTCCGAGTTCCGCGGCGGCCTGCGCGTGACCACCGAGGAGGCCATGGACGTGGTCCGCATGGTGCTCACGGGACAGGTGGGCCGCGAGCTGGTCGGCCTCGTGAACTCCCACGGCCCGTACGCCGTCGGCTTCTCCGGCGAGGACGCGGGGCTGCTGCGCGCCCGCCGCACGGGCGCCGTCGTGGACGGGCAGGAGGTGGACCTCGGCCTCGTGGGCGAGGTCACCGGCGTCGACCCGACCGCGATCCTCGACGTGATCGAGTCCGGGCGGATCCCCGTGGTCTCGTCGGTCGCCCCCGAGATCGACGACGACGGCGAGCCCACCGGGCAGGTCCTCAACGTCAATGCGGACACCGCCGCCGCGGCCCTGGCCGCCGCCCTCGGCGCCGCGAAGCTCGTGCTGCTCACCGACGTCGAGGGCCTCTACGCGGACTGGCCGGACCGGGACTCCCTCATCAGCTCGCTCACCGCCGCCCAGCTGCGTGCGCTGCTGCCCTCCCTGGCCTCCGGGATGATCCCGAAGATGGCCGCGTGCCTGGCGGCCGTCGACGCCGGCGTGCAGCGCGCCCACGTCGTGGACGGCCGCCGCCCCCACTCGATGCTGCTGGAGGTTTTCACCTCCGCGGGCGTCGGCACCCAGGTGGTGCCCGACGCCGAACCCACCGCCCCGACCACCCCCGAGGAGGACGCATGAGCACCGACCAGTCCGCGCTGCTGGAGCGCTACCACGCCGCCCTGACCGGAGTCTTCGGCCGCCCCGCCCGCGTGCTCGTGCGCGGCGAGGGGGTCCACGTGTGGGACACCGACGGCCGGCGCTACACGGACCTGCTGGCCGGCATCGCCGTGAACGCGCTCGGCCACGGCCACCCGGCGCTGGTGCGGGCCGTGTCCGAGCAGATCGCCACGCTCGGCCACGTGTCCAACCTCTTCACCTCCGAGCCGCAGATCCGCCTGGCCGAGCGCCTGCTGGAGCTGGCCGGCGCGCCCGCGGGCTCCACCGTGTTCTTCGCGAACTCCGGCACGGAGGCCAACGAGGCCGCGTTCAAGCTCGCCCGCCGCCACGGCGCGGAGGACCCGTCCGGCCGCCGGACGCGGGTGATCGCGCTCGAGCGGGCCTTCCACGGCCGCACGATGGGCGCCCTCGCGCTCACGCACAAGGAGGCCTACCGGGCGCCCTTCGAGCCGCTGCCCGGCGGCGTGGAGCACGTGCCGGGCGGGGACGCCGCGGCCCTGCGAGCGGCCCTGGCCCCGGACGACGACGGCGCCACCGTCGCCGCCGTCATCCTCGAGCCGGTCCAGGGCGAGGCCGGCGTGCACGGCTGGCCGGCCGGCTACCTGGCCGAGGTGCGGGCCGCGACCCGCGAGGCCGGCGCCCTGATGATCCTCGACGAGGTGCAGTCCGGCGTGGGCCGCACCGGCACGTGGTTCGGCTTCCAGAACCCGGCCGTCACCGGGGCGGCCGAGCCGGTGGTGCCCGACGCCTTCACCCTGGCGAAGGGACTGGGCGGCGGCGTGCCGATCGGGGCGCTCGTCTGCGTCGGCCCCGCCGTCTCCGGGCTGCTCACCGCCGGCCAGCACGGCACCACGTTCGGCGGCAACCCCCTGGCCACCGCCGCGGGCCTGGCCGTGCTCCAGACCGTCGAGGACGAGGGCCTGCTCGGCCACGTCCGCGCCGCGGGCGAGGCCGTGGCCGCACGGCTGGAGGACCTGCCCGAGGTGGCCGCGGTCCGCGGTCACGGCCTGTGGATCGGCGTCGACCTGGCCGACCCCGCGGGACCGGTCCAGGCCGGCGGGCTGGCCCCGGCCGTCGTCGCCGCCGGCCTCGAGGCGGGCTGGATCCTCAACGCCACCGGCCCGTCCACCCTGCGCCTGGCCCCGCCGCTCACCGTGCCCGTGGCCGAGCTCGAGCGCTTCGCCGCCGCCCTGCCCGGGCTCGTGGCCGCCGCCCTAACCCCCGCCGAAGGAGACCGCCCATGACCCCCGCTGCCGCCGTCCGCCACTTCCTGGTGGACACGGACCTCACCCCGGCCGAGCAGGCCGAGGTGCTCGACCTCGCCGCGCAGATGAAGGCCGACCGGTTCCGGCACCGCCCGCTGGCCGGGCCCCGGACCGGCATCGTGTTCTTCGACAAGACCTCCACGCGCACCCGCGTCTCGTTCGCGGCCGGCATCGCCGAGCTCGGCGGGACGCCGCTGATCGTGAACCCGGGGGAGTCGCAGCTGGGCCACAAGGAGTCCGTGGCGGACACGGCCCGCGTGCTGGAGCGGATGGTCGGCGTCATCGTCTGGCGCACGTTCGCGCAGGCCGGTCTCGAGGAGATGGCCGCCCATTCCTCGGTGCCCGTAGTCAATGCGCTCAGCGACGACTACCACCCCTGTCAGATCCTCGCCGACCTGCTGACGGTGCGCGAGCACCTCGGCGGCACGGCGGGCCGCACTCTTACGTATCTGGGGGACGCGGCGAACAACATGGCCCACTCGTATCTGCTCGGGTGCGCGACGGCCGGCATGCACGTGCGGGTCGCCGGCCCCGAGGGGCACCTGCCTGCCGAGGACGTCGTGGCCGCCGCTCGACAGCGGGCGGCGGAGACGGGCGGTTCCGTCCTCGTCACGACGGACGCGGCCGAGGCCCTGGCGGGCGCGGACGTCGTCGTGACCGACACGTGGGTGTCCATGGGCCAGGAGGAGGAGAAGGAGGCCCGCCTGGCGCTGTTCCGGGACTACCAGGTGGACGCCGACGCGATGGCGCGGGCGGCCGACGACGCGATCTTCCTGCACTGCCTGCCCGCGTACCGGGGCTACGAGGTCACGGCCGAGGTGATCGACGGGCCGCGGTCCGTGGTGTTCGACGAGGCCGAGAACCGGCTGCACGCGCAGAAGGCGCTCATCGCCTGGCTGCTGTATCGCTCCGGCCTGGCCGAGGAGCCGCGCTGATGGCCGCCCCCACGACGAAGATCGCCCGTCAGGCCGCGATCCGGGAGATCCTGGCCACCCGGGGCATCCGCTCCCAGGCCGAACTCTCGGACGCCCTGGGCGATCGCGGGCTGTCCGTCACCCAGGGCACGCTCTCGCGGGACCTGGTGGACCTCGGCGCGGTGCGGACGCGCGGGCCGGCCGGCATGGTCTACGCCCTGCCGGCGGAGGGCGACGACGCCGCCGTGCCGGGCCGCGGCTCGGACGCGCAGCTGAATCGGCTGGCGAGCATGGCCCGCGAGCTGCTCGTCTCCGCCGAGCCCACGGCGAACCTCGTGGTCCTGCGCACGCCCCCGGGTGCGGCGCAGTTCCTGGCCAGCGTGATCGACCAGGCGCGCGTGGAGCACGTGATGGGCACGATCGCCGGCGACGACACCATCCTCCTCATCACCACGGGGACCACGTCCGCCCCGGCCGTCGCGGCCCACCTGCTGGGTCTGGCGGGCTAACCGACCCGTCCGGCCCCGCCCGCGCGGGTGACGGGCACCAGGCACGAGGAAGGCCCCCGCCGATGGCGGGGGCCTTCCTCGTGTGGCACCGGTCCGGGGGACCGGTCAGGCGTCTCAGGCCTGCGGCAGGACGAGCTCCTGGCCGACGTAGATCACGGCGGCGTCGGAGACGGCGCCCTTGTTGGCCTCGTAGAGGGCGGTCCAGCCACCCTCCACCTCGTACTCGTTGGCGAGCTTCCAGAGGGAGTCACCGGACTTGACGACGATGGTCTCGGCCTCGGCGACGACGGCCTGCTCCGCGGCAGCGGCCTGCTCAGCGGCGGCAGCCTTCTGAGCGGCGGCCTTCTCCGCGGCGGCGGCACGCTGGGCAGCGGCCTTGTCGGCGGCGGCCTGCTCGGCAGCAGCCTGCTCGGCGGCCCAGCGCTCGGCGGCGGCCTGGTCGGCAGCAGCCTGCTCAGCAGCGGCCTCGGCGGCAGCGGCCTGCTCGGCAGCAGCCTGCTTGGCGGCCCAGCGCTCGGCGGCGGCCTGGTCGGCAGCAGCCTGCTCAGCCGCGGCCTGGTCGGCAGCAGCCTGCTCAGCCGCAGCCTGGTCGGCAGCAGTCTCGTCCGCGGCGGACTGGCGCTGCACGGTGGCGGTGCGCTCCACGGCGACCGGGGCGGCGTCCACGTCGCCGGCGTCCGCGTCAGCCTGGGTCAGGCCCAGCTTCTGCGAGCACAGCGGCCAGGCGCCCCAGCCCTGCAGGTCCTGGAGGATCTCGGCGCGCTTGATCTGCTCGGCCTTCGAGGCCTGATGCGGGTAGCCCTCGCCGCCGACGGCCTGCCAGGAGGACAGGGTGAACTGCACGCCGCCGTAGAAGCCGTTGCCGGTGTTGATGTCCCAGGTGCCGCTGGACTCGCACTCGGCGAGGCGGTCCCAGGTGTCCACGGTGGCGGCCTGGGCCGGGGCGGAGAAGCCCACGGCGGCGGCGCCGGCGAGGGTCATGCCCGCGACGATCGAGGCGGTGGCACGGCGGGAGCGGGTGGCGGAAGTGGTGAAGAGAGTCATGGTGTCCATGGCGAGTCCTCGCTGATCGGCGGCCGAGGCGCACCGGGGTCGTCCTTCTCCTTGGTCGGGTCATGCCCTCCGTCGGTTCGAGACGACCCAGCAGCGGGCGACCGTCGGAGGGGGTTCGATGTCGTGGCCTCCCCGTCCCCGACCTCTCGGTCAGATCACGGTTCGATCACGAATCGGCTACGGAAGAGTCAACGACGGGAGCCCCCCTCGCGTCAAATCATGGGTCGACGGATTCTTGCCCGTCTGTCTGAAATTTGAGAACGGGTGACGAATCGATCCCTAGAGTCGTGGGCGCGTGGATGAAATGCACGCTACTGGTCGGATTTGCTGTCATGGTGTCTGATCCGCCGGTGTGGACAACCTCCGTCACAGGGGCATGGGCGAAGGTCACGATCGACGGCCGAGGCCGTGACCTGAGTCGCGTTCGACCCGGGATTCGAGGGCGGAGCGATGGTCGCCCGTGGCCGTCGCTGTCGGCGCAGAGGGGCTGCACAGGGGCCATCGGGAGCTGATATTCCGTCAGTTGCATATTTATTCAAGATCCGGGTAGGATCGCCACCGAGCACGCCTCCGACGGCCACGTGCCGCGCTGGGAGACCCCCCTATATAAAGAGGAGAAAACGTGAAGGAACGCATCATCCTTGCCTACTCGGGCGGCCTGGACACCTCGGTGGCCATCGGCTGGATCGCCGAGGCCACGGGCGCCGAGGTCGTCGCCGTCGCGGTCGACGTGGGCCAGGGGGGCGAGTCCCTCGAGACGATCCGCCAGCGCGCCCTGGACTGCGGCGCCGTCGAGGCCTACGTCGCCGACGCGCGTGACGAGTTCGCCGAGCAGTACTGCATGCCCACGCTCAAGGCCAACGCCCTCTACATGGACGCCTACCCGCTGGTCTCCGCGATCTCGCGCCCGGTGATCTCCCGCCACCTGGTCGCGGCGGCCCGCCAGTTCGGCGCCTCGACGGTGGCGCACGGCTGCACCGGCAAGGGCAACGACCAGGTCCGCTTCGAGGTCTCCATCCAGACCCTCGGGCCCGACCTGAAGTGCATCGCCCCGGTGCGCGACCTCGCCCTGACCCGCGAGAAGGCCATCGAGTACGCCGAGCGCAACGACCTGCCGATCGTCACCACCAAGAAGAACCCGTTCTCGATCGACCAGAACGTGTGGGGCCGCGCCGTCGAGACCGGCTTCCTCGAGGACATCTGGAACGGCCCCACGAAGGACGTCTACGACTACACGGACGACCCCGCCTTCCCGCCGGCGCCGGACGTGGTCACGATCGCCTTCGAGCGCGGCGTCCCCACGGCCCTCGACGGCCGCGCGCTGAGCCCGCTGGAGATCATCGAGGAGCTCAACCGCCGGGCCGGTGCCCAGGGCGTGGGCCGGATCGACATCGTCGAGGACCGCCTCGTGGGCATCAAGTCCCGCGAGATCTACGAGGCACCGGGGGCCATGGCGCTGATCGCGGCCCACCGTGAGCTCGAGAACGTCACCCTGGAGCGGGAACAGGCGCGCTTCAAGAAGCATGTGGACCAGCGGTGGACCGAGCTGGTCTACGACGGCCAGTGGTACTCCCCGCTGAAGCGGAACCTGGACACGTTCATCGACGCGACCCAGGAGCACGTCAACGGTGAGATCCGCCTGGAGCTCCACGGTGGCCGCGCCACGGTGCAGGGTCGCCGGTCCGAGACCGGCCTGTACGACTTCAACCTCGCCACGTACGACGAGGGCGACTCGTTCGACCAGTCCTCGGCCCGCGGGTTCATCGACATCTTCGGCCTGTCCGCGAAGACGGCCTCCGAGCGCGAGCAGCGCCTGCGCGGCGGCGCCGACCTCCAGGACGTCGCCCGCCTGTCCAACGACTGACCCCGCACGCCCCGTGCACGACGGCGGCCCGCCCGCGACCGGGCCGGCCGCCGTCGGCCTGTCACCGACCTCGAGGAGACCTTCGATGACCGAGAACACCGATGCCCGCCACGGGACCAACGAGGGCGCCCTGTGGGGCGGCCGCTTCGCCGGCGGCCCTTCCGAGGCGCTCGCCGCGCTCAGCAAGTCCACGCACTTCGACTGGCGCCTGGCGCCCTATGACATCGCCGGCTCCCGTGCCCACGCCCGGGTGCTGCACACCGCCGGTCTGCTCAGTGCGGACGACCTGGACGGGATGATCGCGGCCCTCGACCGGCTCGAGGCGGACGTGCGTTCCGGTGCCTACACCCCGGCGGCGTCCGATGAGGACGTGCACGGCTCGCTCGAGCGCGGCCTCATCGAGCGGGCCGGTCCCGAGCTCGGCGGCCGCCTGCGAGCCGGCCGATCCCGCAACGACCAGGTCGCCACCCTCGGCCGGATGTTCCTGCGCGACCACGCCCGCATCATCGCGCGGGGCGTGATCGCCACGGTGGACGCGCTGCTCGATCAGGCGCGGGCGCACCCGTACGCGCCGATGCCGGGCCGCACCCACCTGCAGCACGCGCAGCCCGTCCTGCTCTCGCACCACCTGCTCGCGCACGCCTGGGCGTTCGCGCGGGACCTGCAGCGGCTCGTGGACTGGGATGCGCGCGCGGCCGTCTCGCCGTACGGCTCCGGGGCCCTGGCCGGCTCCTCCCTGGGTCTGGACCCGAACGCCGTGGCCACCGAGCTCGGCTTCGAGTCGGCCGTGTGGAACTCGATCGACGGCACCGCCGCCCGCGACGTGTACGCGGAGTTCGCGTGGGTCGCCGCGATGGTCGGCGTCGACCTGTCCCGCATCTCGGAGGAGGTCATCTTCTGGGCCACCAAGGAGGCGGGCTTCGTGAAGCTGCACGACGCGTATTCCACGGGGTCCTCCATCATGCCGCAGAAGAAGAACCCGGACGTCGCCGAGCTGGCCCGCGGCAAGTCCGGCCGCCTCATCGGCGACCTCACGGGGCTGCTGGCCACGCTCAAGGGCATGCCGCTGGCCTACAACCGCGACCTGCAGGAGGACAAGGAGCCCGTCTTCGACGCCGCGGACACCCTCGAGCTGCTGCTGCCCGCCGTCTCCGGGATGATCGCCACCCTCGAGTTCCAGACGGAGCGCATGGCGGAGCTGGCCCCGCAGGGCTTCGCGCTGGCCACCGACGTCGCCGAGTGGCTCGTCCGCCAGGGGGTCCCGTTCCGCGAGGCCCACGAGCTGTCCGGCGAGGCCGTGAAGGCGGCCGAGGCCCGGGGCGTGGAGCTGTGGGACCTCACGGACGAGGAGTACGCGGCCATCTCGCCGGCGCTGACCCCGCAGGTCCGCGAGGTGCTCAGCACGGAGGGCTCGCTCGCCTCTCGCGACGCCCAGGGCGGGACCGCGCCGACGGCCGTCGCGGCGCAGATCGGGGCGCTCGAGGACGCCCTGGAACCACTGCGCCGCTGGGCCGACACGCCGGGCTCCGTCGTCGACGCCCGCTGACGCGGTCGCCCGGTCGAGTCGGCGTCGGCCGGGCCGGACGCGGCGGTGCCCGGCAGGGCACCGCCGCGTCACCCGCCGTTCACCGCGGTCGGCGTAGCATGGGTGGTCACTTTTCCGCCGGGCGGGCCGCAGCGTGGTCCGCCTCTCACCGCACCGCGAGGGCCCCCGATGACCGATACCGTGTCCGTCCGCCAGTCCGAGCTCGACCTCGAGCGGGGTCGGGTCGCCGAGCGGTACGCCCGCCTCGACGCCCTGCGTGAGGAGAAGGAGCGCCAGCTCGCGGCCGTGCGCCGGACCGGCCCGCAGGGGTCGCTGCAGAACCACTCCGAGCGCGACGCCTTCGCCAGCCTCTACGAGGACCGACTCGCCCAGCTCTACGCCGTGGACGACCGCCTCGTCTTCGGCCGGCTCGACCTCGACGCCGAGCGGGAGGGTGGGGCCGACGAGCAGCGGTACATCGGGCGCATCGGCCTCACCACCGAGGACCACGAGCGCCTCCTCGTCGACTGGCGCGCGGCCGAGGCCGGCGCCTTCTACCAGGCGACGGCGGCCCACCGGGGCCGCGTGCGCCGTCGTCGTCACCTGATGCTGCGGGGGCGCGAGGTGCGCGACCTCGAGGACGACATCCTGGACCCGACGCTGCTGGGCGAGGACGGCGTGCGCGCCGATGCCCAGGGTGCGCTGCTGGCCGCCGTCACCGCCCGACGCACGGGACGGATGGGGGACATCGTCGCCACGATCCAGGCGGAGCAGGACGAGGTGATCCGCGCGCCCCTGCCCGGGGCGGTCGTGGTGCAGGGCGGGCCCGGCACGGGGAAGACCGCCGTCGCCCTGCACCGCGCCGCCTACCTGCTGTACACCCACCGGGAGCGCCTCGCCCGCTCGGGCGTGCTGATCGTCGGCCCCTCGACCGCGTTCATGCGGTACATCGAGCGGGTGCTGCCCTCGCTGGGTGAGACCGGTGTCGTGATGTCCTCGCTGGGGACGCTGATGCCGGGCGTGCGGGCCGTCCCGGAGCGGGACCTCGACGCGGCGGCGGTGAAGGGCCGGCTGGACATGGTGGACGCCGTCGCCCACGCGGTCGCGCAGCGCCAGCGCCTGCTCGTCGAGCCGCGTCGCCTGATGATCGACGGCACGGCCGTCAAGCTCAAGCCGGCCATGGTCCGGCGCGCCCGGGACAAGGCACGGGCCACCCGCAAGCCCCACAACGAGGCCCGGGTGACGTTCGTGAAGATCCTCGTCCGCGAGCTCGCGGAGAAGCTGCGCAAGAAGCTGGAGAAGTCCTCGGGCACCCCGGTGCAGCGTGACCTCCTGCTCGAGGACGTGCGCACCTCGCGCGACGTGCGCATCGCGCTCAACCTCTGCTGGATGCCGCTGACGCCGGAGAAGCTCATCGGCGACCTCCTCACCCGGGAGGACCTGCTCCGGGCGGCCGCCCCGTGGCTGTCCGACGCCGAGGTCGGCGCGCTCCTGCGCCCGGCCGACGCCCCCTGGACCGAGGCCGACGTGCCCCTGCTGGACGAGGCGGCCGAGCTGCTCGGACGCCTCGACACCCCGGGCCGGGGCGGCGAGTCCGCGGCCCAGCACGAGCGCAACCTCGAGAACGCCCGGGCGTCCCTGGAGAACATGCACCAGACGCTCGCGGACCTGGGCGTCGACGGCGTCGTGGACGCCGAGCAGCTGGCCGCGGCCAATGAGGCGCGCGGCGTGCGACGGACCACCGCCGAGACCGCGGCCCACGACCGCACCTGGACGTACGGGCACGTGGTGGTGGACGAGGCCCAGGAGCTCTCTCCGATGCAGTGGCGCCTGCTGGCGCGCCGCTGCCCGATGAAGTCGTTCACCATCGTGGGCGACATCGCGCAGTCCTCCCGTCGCGACGCGGCCGGCTCGTGGGCGTCCGTCCTCGCCCCGGAGTTCGGGGACCGCTGGCGCCTGGAAGAGCTGACCGTGAACTACCGCTCGCCGGCGCGCGTGATGCGCTGGGCCGCGCAGGTCGCACGGGCGGCCGGGCTCGAGGTCTCCCATCCGCGCGCCGTGCGCGAGGGCGACCACCGCCCGCGCCTGGTGACGGAGCCGGGCGGTGACGTCGCGGCCCTGGCCCTCGACGCGGTCGAGGCCGAGCGGGACCGCGTGCCCGAGGCCCTGACCGCCGTGATCGCCCCCGCCGAGCGGACGGGGGAGCTGCTCACGGCCCTCCGGGAGCGGTGGGGGGAGGCGGCCGTGGACACCGCGCCGCTGCCCGGCGTCGAGATCGTCGTCGCCACCCCGTGGGAGACCAAGGGGCTGGAGTTCGACACCGTCGTGCTCGTCTCGCCCGAGCGGATCGTGGCCGACGCGCGCGGCGTGGTGGGCGATCTGTACGTGGCGATGACCCGCGCCACCCAGTCGCTGTCCGTCGTCGCCGGGACGGACGCGGCCGCGCTGCCGGCCGGGCTGGCGGACGTCCCGGAGTGAGCCCCGCGGGCGACGTCGCACGTGCGCGGCGTCGCGGAGGCGCGCGGGCGCGTCGCTAGGCTGGGGGCTATGGCACCCCAGAACGAGGAGCGCGCGGCCCGACTGCGCGCACAGGCGAACGACCCGAGCTTCGAGAACGTCTGGCAGGAGCTGCGCTGGCGCGGGCTCGTGCACGTCTCGACGGACGAGGCCGCGCTGGAACAGGCGCTGGCCGGGGAGCCCGTCTCGTATTACTGCGGCTTCGACCCGACCGCTCCGTCTCTCCACCTGGGACACCTGGTCCAGCTGCTCACACTGCGCCGCCTGCAGCTCGCCGGCCACCGCCCGTATGCCCTCGTGGGCGGCGCCACCGGCCTCATCGGCGACCCGCGGCAGACCTCGGAGCGCGTTCTGAACTCGCAGGAGACCGTGGCGGCGTGGGTGGAGTCGCTGCGCGCGCAGATCGAGCCGTACCTCTCCTTCGAGGGGGAGAACGCGGCGACCATGGTCAACAACCTGGACTGGACCGCGGGCATGAGCGCGCTGGACTTCCTGCGGGACGTCGGCAAGAACTTCCGCGTCGGCACGATGGTGAAGAAGGAGATCGTGGCCAAGCGCCTGAACTCTGATGAGGGCATCTCCTACACGGAGTTCTCCTACCAGGTGCTGCAGGGCAACGACTTCCTCGAGCTGCACCGCCGGCACGGCGTGACCCTCCAGACCGGCGGCTCCGACCAGTGGGGCAACCTCACCGCCGGCACCGAGCTGATCCGCAAGGTGGAGGGGACCCACGCCCATGCGCTGGGCACGCCGCTGATCACGAACGCGGACGGCACCAAGTTCGGCAAGTCCGAGGGCAACGCCGTCTGGCTCGACGCGGAGATGTGCTCCCCGTACGCCTTCTACCAGTTCTGGCTCAACACGGCGGACGCGGACGTCGTCGACCGGCTCAAGGTCTTCACGTTCCTGACCCGCGCGGAGATCGAGGAGTACGCGCAGAAGGTGGCCGACGAGCCGTTCCGCCGGGAGGCCCAGAAGCGCCTGGCGTGGGAGGTCACGGCGCTGGCCCATGGAGAGGAGACGACGACGAAGGTCATCGAGGCCTCCCATGCCGTGTTCGGAGGCGGCGACCTCACCACCGTGGATCCGGACACGCTGACCGCCGTGCTGGCCGAGCTGCCGCAGGCCGACCGGACCCAGTGGGAGGGGGAGCCGGGCACCGTGACCGCGGTCGAGCTGCTGGTCTCCACCGGGCTGGTCGCCTCGCGCTCCGAGGCGCGTCGGACGGTGCGCGACGGCGGCGCCTCGGTGAACAACGTGCGGGTGACGGATGCCGACCAGGTGTTCACCCGAGACGACGCCCTCGCCGGCCGACACCTGCTGGTGCGCCGGGGCAAGAAGAGCATGGCGGGTGCGGACCTGGGGGAGGGCTGACCGCGGCTGCAGACCACCGGTGTCCACCGTGAGTCGCGAAAAGTGACCGAGGACACGACGGGCGGCGACGGCGAAGCAACCGCCCACGGGAGGAGCACAGGGCCCCGTTTCCCGCAGGATTCTGCGGAGAACGGGGCCCTCCTTCGTGCCCGGACGCCGGGTGTCACCCCTGATTTTGTGTTCGGTGGGATTCGTGTGTAGAGTTCCATCTCGTGCTCAAGACGCCGACCGGGTGACCGGGAGGC
>NZ_JALJRH010000014.1:0-71665 GCF_024519775.1 Micrococcus sp. Mcc28
GGCTACCTAACCCCAGCCGAGTACGCTCGGCAGTGCACCCATCAAATGGAAACCGGCGACTCACAGAACGTCCGGACCGAATGAAGGGGGCGGCTCACTCCTCGCTCGGCTACCTAACCCCAGCCGAGTACGCTCGGCAGTGCACCCATCAAATGGAAACCGACGACTCACAGAACGTCCGGACCGAATGAAGGGGGCGGCTCACACCCACATAGGAGCGGCACGAAACCCGGGACGCTTCAAGGAGACCGTGAACGGGCTCTACAAGGCCGAGCTCATCCACGCCAAGCGGGTGTGGGAGTCGACCGAGGCGGTCGAGCTGGCCACCATGGGGTGGGTGCACTGGTGGAACACCACCCGCCTGCATGAGGCCCTTGGCTATCACACTCCCGCAGAGGTTGAGGCGGCTTACACTCACGATCAGGATTCAGCGCCCGTTGCATCCTGACCTCGGAACGGAACCCAGGGCGCTTCAGTGAGCAGTAGTCCGGGGAGGCCGACGACGCCTGCGCCTGAGGCGTTCCCTTTCACCTCCACGACGGCGCCCGCGCCCTACCGCGCGAGGGTGCGGGCGCCGTTGTGCGACGTGAGGGCTGGGCCACGAGCCTTAATCCGCTGGTCAGCTTCCCGTTCGAAAGAATCACCCTCAGGCATGATGTTGCCGTTTGCCTTCCCATCCCTCTGACACTGCTGAGGCCACCATGACCAATCCGTCCGTCTATCCCCGCGGCTACCGCCCCCGACACGCGGCTGATGGGCCCGATTCGACTCCTGTGGTGGCCCGAAGGCAGGCGGACTGGCGACCGGAGATCCAGGGTTTGCGCGCGGTAGCCGTCCTTCTGGTGGTGGTGTTCCACATCTTCACGGACAGGGTGTCGGGCGGCGTCGACATCTTCCTGTTCATCTCGGCTTTCTTCCTGACAGGCTCCTTCACCCGCAAGATGGAGGCTGGAAGGCCCCTCGCGGTGGGGCGCTACTGGCTTCACGTCTTCACGCGCCTCATGCCCATGGCGGTGCTGACGATCTTGCTTACCTTGGTTGCCGTTGCCACGGTGTATCCGCTGGCCGACCGTGCTTCGTGGCGGACGGAGGCGCTGGCGTCGGCCCTCTACGTGGAAAACTGGGCCCTGGCGTTCAATGCCGTCGACTACTACGCCGCCGACAACACCTCGCTGTCCCCCTTCCAGCATTTCTGGTCGCTGTCGGTCCAGGGGCAGGTGTTCATCCTGTGGCCGCTCCTCTTCCTTGTCTCAGCCCTGGTGGCCCGCCGCACCGGGGCGCGGCCCCGAGCCGTCCTCACGACTGCGTTCGCCTCGGTGTTCGTCGTGTCCCTGCTGTGGTCGGTGACCCAGACCTCCCAGAACCAGGCGTTCACGTACTTCGACACTCGGGCTCGCCTATGGGAGTTCGCCCTCGGTTCCCTCCTGGCGCTCGTCCTTCCATTCATTCACCTGGGACGGCGCACACGGGTGTTCCTCGGCTGGGCAGGGCTCGCGAGCATGATCGCCGTCGGCGTCGTGGTGGACGTCCAGGGCGCCTTCCCCGGCTGGATCGCGCTGTGGCCGCTGATGTCGGCCACTGCTGTGATCGTCGCGGGCACCAGCGGCTCCCATTTCGGTGTGGACCGGGTACTGGCTTCCCGCCCGCTCACCCGCTTGGGTGACTCCGCCTACGCTCTCTACCTCATTCACTGGCCGCTGCTCATCACCTATTCCGTCCTCACGGGGTCACAGAAACCCGGCGCGGCCGCAGGCGTCGTTCTCGTCGTCGTCTCCCTCGGCGCGGCCCTCCTCCTCTCGGTGCGCGTGGAGCGTCCGCTACGAGCGTGGGGCTGGCCCCAGACGGCCGCCTGGCGGTCCGCCGTCGTACTGGGGACCTGCGCCGCTCTCGTTGTGGCGCCGGTGACCCTGTGGCGCGGCGCCGAGGCAGCGGAGTCCGCACGAGTCCTCGAGGCGGCCGACCGGAACAACCCGGGCGCCGCCGTCCTGCGCCCCGACTACGAGCCAGCTGGAGACCCCGGTGCCCCCGTTCTGCCCGTGGTGGAGGGACGGTACCCCTTCCCCGAGTACCCCGAGGAGTGCGACCCCGCCCTGGAAGCACAGTTGACCGAGGTCGGAGCCGAGTCGTGCCATGTCCTCGTCCCACAAGCAGATCCGGCCGGCGTCGTGCTGATGGCCGGCAACAGCCACGTGATGCAGTGGTCCCCCGCTCTCCGGCGCCTCGGTGAGGAAAGACGGCTGGAGGTCGTCAGCTATACGCGGGGCAGCTGCCTGGTAGCGCCGATGGAGGAGCAGGTGGACGACTCCCCGAAGTGCCCGGACTTCCTCGCGGACCTCAACCTGGTCGTGGAGCATGTACGCCCGGACGTCGTCTTCATGCAGGGCACACGCAGCACCTATGAGGACGAGGAGATGCTCACCCCGGGGATGGTCGGGCGGATGGAGGAGATTGCGGGGACGGGTGCCCATGTCCTCGCACTCCGGGACAACCCCCGGTTCGCGGCCGGATCACCCACAACCTGCGGAAGGACACACGGGATCGATGCGGCGACATGCCGCTGGACGCATACCGTGCTCGATCCGAACACCAGCCCCCTGACCGGACTGGCCGATGCTCATCCCCGCATCGCGCAGGTGCAGCTGAACGACATGATCTGCCCGGGCCGTCAGTGCCAGCCCACGGTGGGCAACGTCCATGTGTACTGGGACGACAACCACCTCACCCCAACGTATGTAGAGACTCTTGCTCCCGTCTTCATCGAGCGTGCGCTGGCGGCCCTGGAGCATGACGGCATGCGTCTAGGACGCTGAGGCTCTCTCGAGCGCGCTGATCAAGGGATGGGAATGGTGCGGGTGTTGATGACACCCTCAGTCCGTTCCCGCTCCTCTATCGGCCTCGAAGAGGTGGGCAGCATGCGGAGCAGAACTACGGCGCCGGGCGCGCCCAGGGCGTGTCTGACACCAGCTTCAACCATGTGACCCCAGTGGTCAGGCGCTCGGCGGGCCGGTAGATGATCGTGCACTCGTCATACCTGGCCACCCGTCCGCGCGACTGCTGCAGGGGCGCATACTGACGTTCGATGACATTGCGGCCCCTACAGGCGACTGCGTCGAAGCCGACGGGGCACCCGCTGCTGCAGCCACGACGCCTGCGGTGGCCCTGATGGTCAGCTCACACGGGGATGACCGCCGCGGCTGCCCAAGCAGTGGAGTCGGCATCGGTCAATCCCCTGCCTGGCTCAGGCGATCAAGCTGGCCAATGGCATTCCTGCCCCCGCGTCGAGCTGATGGATCTTCGTGCTCAACCTGCCACGTGAGCGTCCGATACCGCGACCGGCAGGTTCATCCCGCAGATTCCCGTAGTTCGATCCATCCCCTGCATGGCGGGCAATGTCCGTGGCGTGCTGATGAGCGTGGGCGATCGCGGAGTCCAGTCCGGACCGATCCATCGATGAGGCCCTGGGCGTCGCTGGCGGCCGCCAATGTTGCTAGCACCTCATGCCAGGTGCCCGCAGCTGCCATCCGCCAGCACCAGGTCAGCGCGGTCTGCCAGGGCCCGTAGACCTCGGGCATATCCCGCTACGGAATCTCGTGCCGATGCGGGTAGATGGTCGCCTCGATCATCGCCCGGACATCGGCGAACGGCCGGCCCTGCCGGCTGGCCCGGGCCGGGCCGGGCCAGGCCGGGTGCATCGAAGTGGTCGGCGGCTCCCCATGGGCGTCGGAGAGCGCCTGGATACGAGAGATGCGATCCAGGGCGTCAGCTGGCCCCTGGATTCATTGCCAGACACATTCGAGGCTCCGTCGTCCTCCAGGCACGAAGAAGCCCCCGCACCGATCTGGTCGGTGCAGGGGCCTCTGCTCGGCTCCCCCGGTTGGATTCGAACCAACAACCCTTCGATTAACAGTCGAATGCTCTGCCGTTGAGCTACGGGGGAATGTGCCGCGAACCGCCGGAGCCGTTCGGACAACGGATGGAACTCTACCAGAGCCCCTGCCTGCGCGCCACCCGGCCGCGGGGCGCCGTCGTCGTCCTACCCACGCCCGGGGACCGGGCCCTTGCCAGGCACGGTTCCGGCGGGCCTACGGTGCGCGGACACCCCAAAACCATCAGGAACGGACCCGAAGGAGAGACGTGTCCATGACCATCACGACCCTCACACGCAAGACCGCCCTGACCGGCACGGGCATGCTCGCCGCCCTCGCCCTCGCGGCCTGCGGCACCACCTCCGACAACGGCGACGACGGCTCCGCCTCGCCGGGGGTCGACGCCTCCTCGGCGGTGGCGAGCACCCCCACCACGGACGACGCGTCGGGCTCGGCGTCGTCATCAGCCTCCTCCGCTTCGGCCTCGTCGACGGCCGCCGCGGCCGGCAGCGGCTCGGCCACCGGCCAGGCCGACGAGCCCGCCTACGCGGTGATCGACGCGGTCCTGGAGAAGTACGCCGACGGCATCATCGTCGCGGTGGATGCCAACGACGATGACACGACCTGGGAGGTCGACGTCGTGGTGGGCGAGGGGGCCAAGGAGCTGGACGTCACCGCCGACGGCGACATCACCGAGACCGATCGCGAGTCGGATCCCGAGGACGTCCAGAAGGCGAAGGAGGCCGAGGTCACCGCCCAGCAGGCCCTCGACACCGCCCGGGAGGGCCGTGACGGGGTGACCCTGGACGAGATGGACCTGGAGGACGACAACGGCACCCTCCAGTGGGAGGTCCGGTTCGATCGCGAGGACGGCTCCGACGGCCCCGAGGTCGAGATCGACGCCACGTCCGGCGAGGTGCTCACGGTCGACGAGCGCTGACGCCGCGCGGCCGACGGGCCGCCGTTTCCCGAACGAAAACGCGCCTGGAGCCGCCGTTTCCCGAACGAAAACGGGTGGGGGTCAGTCGTCGGCTCGGAGGGCCCGGCGGCGCGCCTCCAGTTCCATGAGCTCGCTGTTGAGGCGGGTGAACTCGGCGGGGTCGCCCTCGGGGCCGAGCCGCTGCAGGCGCCCGAGCAGCTCCTCCTTGCGGTGCACGATCTGCAGGGCGAACAGGCGGTTCATGATGTCCCGGCAGTACCGGTCCACATCCTCGGGAGTGCGGGCGGGCAGGTCGCGGACGGCCAGCTCGGAGACGACGCCGGCCACCTCCTGGGGCACGGCGTCCCGCACGGCGTCCACCCAGCGCTGCGGTGTCGCCCCCGCCGACCCGGCCACCTTCACGCCCTGGTGGACGGCGGCGTACTGCGGGACCGTGAAGCGGGCGGCGTACAGCGCGGTCCACTGCTCCGCGGAGAGCAGGGTGGGGTGCTGCAGCACCACCTCGAGGGACTCCCGCTCCCGGCGGGCGACGGGGTCACGCGGGTCCACCGGCACCACGATCCGCGGCGCCGGGGCGGCAGCCTCCCCGTGGCGGCCCGTGGGCCCGACCGCCTGCCCGTCGCTCGCCGGGGTCGGCCGTGCCTCGGGCTCGGGCCCCCGCCGCGGTGCGCGCCCGGCCGCGGCCACGGCCCGGTGCACGGCGTTCGGGCCCAGGCCGAGCCAGCCGGCCAACTCCCGCTCGTAGCCCGGGCGCAGGACGGCGTCCTTGATCCCCGCCACGATCGGCGCCGCGTGGCGCAGGGCGCCGGCGCGGCCCTCCACGGTGTTCAGGTCGTAGTCCTTCAGCCCCGCCCGGATCGCGAATTCGAAGAGCGGCCGCCGCGAGGCGATGAGCGCGCGCACGGCCTCGTCGCCCTTCTGCATGCGCAGGTCGCACGGGTCCATGCCGCTGGGCTCCACGGCCACGAACGTCTTGGCGAGGAACCGGTGGTCCTCGTCGAACGCCTTGAGGGCGGCCTTCTGCCCGGCCTCGTCGCCGTCGAAGGTGAAGATCACCTCGCCGCCCGTGCCGTCGTCGGAGATCAGGCGGCGGGCCACCTTGATGTGGTCCGCGCCGAACGCGGTGCCGCACGTGGCCACGGCCGTGCCGACGCCGGCCAGGTGGGCCGCCATCACGTCCGTGTAGCCCTCGACGAGCACCAGCTGGCGTTCCTTGGCGATCGTGCGCTTGGCCAGGTCGATGCCGTAGAGCACCTGGGACTTCTTGTAGAGCGGCGTCTCGGGGGTGTTCAGGTACTTGGGGCCGGGATCGTCGTCGTAGAGCTTGCGGGCGCCGAAGCCGATGGTCGCGCCGGTCATGTCCCGGATGGGCCAGAGCAGGCGGCCGCGGAACCGGTCGTACAGGCCGCGCTGTCCCTCGGACACCAGCCCGGAGGCGCGCAGCTCCTCGTCCCGGAAGCCGCGCTGCCGGAGGTGGTCCAGCAGATGCGACCACCCCTGCGGGGCGTACCCGAGGCCGAACTGCACCGCGTGCTCCTGCGTGAACCCGCGCTGGGTGAGGAAGTCGCGGGCGGCCTGGGCCTCGGGCGAGCCGAGGGCCCGACGGAAGAACTCGTCCGCCACCTTGTTCGCCTCGAACAGGCGACGACGGCGCCCCGTCTCCGCCTTGTCCGGGCCGGTGCCGCCGTCCTCGTAGTGCAGCTCCACCCCCACCCGGGACGCCAGTCGCTCCACGGTCTCCATGAACGTGGTGTGTTCAAGTTCCATGAGGAAGCTGATGACGTCCCCGTGCGCGCCGCATCCGAAGCAGTGATAGGTGCCCACGCCGGGGCGCACGTGGAACGACGGCGTCCGCTCGTCGTGGAACGGGCACAGCCCCTTGAACGAGCCCACGCCCGCCGAGCGCAGGGTGACGAACTCCTCCACCACGGCCTTCAGGTCCGTGCGCTCGCGGACGAGGTCGATGTCCTTGCGCACGATCAGTCCAGCCATGCGGACCATTCTAGGGACGGGGCGGGGCGGTCAGCCCCGAGCGGAACCGCCCTGCGTGGATGGCTCGGTCTCCGCTGCGGCCTGTGCAGGACCGGTCCCTGCCGCGCGGGACGCTTCGGTCCGCGCCGCGTCCACTCCCTCGGACGCGGGGCGCCCGGTGGCGGGGTCGATGACGGGCAGTGCGCCGGTGGCCGCCTCGACCAGCGGATGGAACAGCGCGGCCGACGCCAGGCCGCCGTGACGGCGGCGCGCCGAGGACACGAACGAGAGGCTCATGTCGCCCACCATAGCCACCCGGGACCGTGATTCCGGTCACGGTAAGGCAACATTCTGGGCGGTCAGGTCACGGTTCGACCCGCGCCCGCCCCCGCGGACTGCCCGTGCAGCGGCAGCAGCCGGGGCACCAGGCGGACGAGGCTCACCATCGCCCCGAGCTCCACGAGCGTCTGCGTCACCACCACGAGCGGGGCCGGGTCCAGGCTCGCCGGCAGGGCCAACGCCAGCGGCAGCACGACCAGGGAGTTCCGCGTCGCGCCCGAGGACACGAGCGCTCGTCCTGCGGGCACATCGAGGCGCGCCCACCGCGCAGCCACCACACCGAGGGCCACCATCACGACGGCGAACGCCACGAACAGGGGCACGACGGCGGCCAGCGCGGGCAGCCGTTCCCCCACCCCGCGGATCTGCGAGGCGACCACCGTGAACAGCGTGACGACCATGAGCGGGACCATCGCCACCGTGAACCCGCGCACCACCCCGGCCGCCGTGTCCCGCACCCCACCGCGGCCGCGCACCGCACCCCACTGGAGCAGCGCCGCGAGCGCGAGCGGCACCAGAATCAGCATGACCAGAGCACGGACGAAGGGCCCGACGTCGACCGCGGCCACCGCCGCCCCGCCCGCGAGTGCGGTGAACGCGATGACGTAGTCCACGCACGGGGCCAGCAGCACGAGGAGCACGCCCACGAGCAGCGCGTCGTCGTGGGCCACGAACCGGCTCAGCCCGAACACCACCGCCGGCACCACCACGAAGTTCAGGACCAGCAGTGCCCCGAGGAACCTGCCGTCCCGCAGCCCCGCGCCCAGCGCGGCGAACGGCACCGCCAGGAACGTCGCCAGCAGGAGCAGCGCGAGGACCGGCTCGACGAGCACCGCCCACGCGTCGGCCCCGGGCACGGCCCACCCGACGACGGCGCCCGCGGCGATCCCGGCGGGGGCTGACCCCTACGCTGGGGGCCATGCCCACCGCCCCCGCACCGTCCGAGGCCGCTGCCACCCCGTTGCACGTGGCCGTGCGCACGCTCGACGCCGCGGCGCTCGCGGCGGCCGGGCACACGGCGGCGACCGCCGTGGCCGCGGTCTATGCGCACGCCGTCGTGCGCGGGGCCGCGTCGTTCTGGCTGGACTCCGCTCTGCCGGACCCGGCCGAGGCGCGCTGGTCCGTGGCGGGCGACGGGCTGGACGTGCTCGGCGAGGAGCAGGGTCGCGTGCCCTCCCCTGGCCCGCGGCTGGTCCGGCACGACGACCCCGCCGATCCGGACCGCGCGTGGGCGGACCTCGGGGCCGCGGCCGCGCCCCGGTCGGTGGTCGGCGGCGAGGGCCTGCCCCTGCGCGGCGGCCTGGTCGGCTGGCTCGGCTACGAACTTGGCATGGCGGATTTGGGGGTGTCCCCGCCCTCACGCCGACCCGAGGACCCCGCGCCCCTGCCCGCGCAGTTCTGGGTGCGCCCGTCCCGCTACGTCGTGGCCGACCACGCGGCCGGGGTGCTGCACTGCTGCGCCGTCTCCCTCGATCCGACCACCGCGGAGGCCGGGGCCGACCGCTGGGCGGCGGACGTGCGCCGCGCCCTCGCCGCGGCCCGCCGCGCTCTCGAGACGGCGGCGGGCGACGTCGTCGTGCCCCCGCCGCGGGACGCCGGCCCGGGGCCGCGGGCCGATGAGGAGGCGCCGGGCACGTGGCGCGAGGACCGGGCGGCGTACGCCGAGCAGATCGCCCGTTGCCGCGCCGCGCTGCATGCCGGCGACTCCTACGAGCTGTGCCTGACCACCCGCTTCGACGCCGATCCCGGGCTGCGCGTGAACCCGCTGGTCCTGTTCCACGAGCTCGCCGCGCACCAGCCGGCCCCGTACGCGGCGCTGCTGGAGCACGGCACGGGCGCCCGCCGGTGGGCCGTGGTCTCTGCCTCACCGGAGCGGTTCCTCGCCGGGCGCGAGGGCCGGTACAGCACCAAGCCGATCAAGGGCACGGCCGCCCGCCTGCCGGACCCGGCCGGGGACGCCGAGGCCGCCCGCGCGCTCGCCGCCGACCCCAAGACGCGCGCCGAGAACCTCATGATCGTGGACCTGCTGCGCAACGACCTCTCCCGGGTGTGCGAGCCCGGCTCCGTGCAGGTGCCCTCCCTCATGGCGGTGGAGAGCTACGCGAGCGTCCACCAGCTCGTCTCCACGGTCACGGGCACGGCACGGGCCGGCGTCGAGCCCGTGGACGTGGTGCGGTCGCTGTTCCCCGGCGGGTCGATGACGGGCGCGCCGAAGCGCCGCAGCGTCGAGCTGCTGGCCGCGTGGGAGGCCTCCCCGCGCGGGGTCTACTCCGGGGCGCTGGGGATGCTGAGCGCGGACGGGACGACGTCGTTGTCCGTCGTGATCCGCACGGCCGTGCTCGCCGGGGGCCGCTGGTCCGTGGGGGCCGGCGGGGCGATCGTCGCGGACTCTGACCCGGCCGCCGAGCACGACGAGGTCCTCCTCAAGGCCCGCGGCCTGCGCCGGGCCCTCGCCCGCGCCGCCGGCACGGGCCTGCCGACGACGGCGCCCGACATCGCCTGACCCCACCCTGTGGTTCGGGGGCGATATTCGGCGGTATTCCGACGGAATAACGCCGCAAACCGCCCCCGAACAAGGGGAGGCGACCACCCGTGCGGCCTGCCTAGGCTGGGGACATGGCCGATCCGCACCCCGTCCTCGCCGCCTCCGCCCCCGACCTCGACCCTGACGCGCTGGACGCCGTCCGCGCGCTCGTGGCCGCCGCCGAGCGTCCCGTGGTGCTCTCCGGGGCGGGGATGAGCGCCGAGTCCGGCATCCCCACGTTCCGCGACGCCCGGACCGGCCTGTGGGAGCGATTCTCCGCGGAGGAGCTCGCCACGGAGGAGGCGTTCCTCGCCGATCCCGCGCTTGTGTGGTCCTGGTACCGGTGGCGTGCCCGGATGGTGCGAGCCCGCCGACCCAACCCGGGGCACGACGCCGTCGCCGCCTGGCAGCGCCGCACACCCGGTCTGGAGGTGGTCACCCAGAACGTGGACGACCTGCACGAGCGCGCCGGCGCCCGGGTCCTCGCACACCTGCACGGCTCCCTGTTCGAGCACCGCTGCGCCGAATGCTGGGCCCCCGCCGACGTCGACCCGGGCGCGCCCGCGGACGAGGCGACGGCCGGCTCCGAGGCCGACCTCGAGGCGATGCTCCGCGAGGCACCGCCGGCCTGCACCGTGTGCGGGGACGGGCTGATCCGCCCGGGGATCGTGTGGTTCGGGGAGATGCTGCCGGCCGAGCCCTGGGACCGGGCGTTCGCCGCGCTCGAGGACTGCGACCTGTGCGTCGTCGTCGGCACCTCGGGCATCGTCCAGCCGGCGGCGTCCCTGCCGTTCGTGGCGCTGGGGGCCGGGGCCGCCGTCGTCGAGGTGAATCCGGTGGAGACCGAGCTGAGCGGCGCGGTCACGCACGTCCTGCGGGGTCCCGCCGGCGCGGTGCTTCCCGCGCTGCTGGACCCGCCGGTCAGAGCCAGACGCGCCGGAACTCCGCGCCCTGCACCAGGGTGTGATGCCACTCGACGGCGGTCGAATCGGTGAGCGAGGCGATCTGGTCGATCACCACGCGCCGCCGGGCTGCGTCGTCGGGGGCCTGCGCCCAGTCGAACGCGAACATCGGCTCGAGGTACCGGTCCCCCGTCGCGTCGAGCAGCGTCACGAGCTCCGCGAGCACCTCGCGCTGCCGCGCGTAGAGCGGCTGGCGCTGCTCGGCGGTCATCACGTAGGCCGCCGCGATGCCCTTCATCACGGCGATCTCGGTCTCCGTCTCCTCGGGCACCACGACGTCGGCGCCGTGGCGGGTGAGCGGCTCGTTGCCGAACACCTGACGCGTGGCGTCGAAGGCGGCGCTGCAGAACCGGCCGATCAGCTGGCTCGTCATGTCCTTCATCGCCGCCAGCGCCCGCCGGGAGCCGTCCATCTCGGAGACCCACACGTCGGTGGCCTCGAGGCGGGCCAGGGCCGCGTCGACCTCGGCCGGGTCCGTGTGCGGCAGGTACCACTGGCGGGTGGTCTCCACGACGCGCTCCCGGTGCTCCGGGATGGCCAGCCACTTGAGCTGGAACACGGCGTTGACCACGCCGTCCTCGACGTCGTGCACGGAGTAGGAGATGTCGTCCGCGAGGTCCATGACCTGGGCCTCCATGGACGTGCGCGTGCCGGGCACCCCGGCGCGGAACCAGCGGAACACGGGCAGGTCGTCCTCGTAGACGCCGAACTTGCGCGAGCGCGTGCCGTCGGGGCGCAGCGGGGCGTCCTCACGGGTCCACGGGTACTTGCATGCGGCGTCGAGGGCGGCGCGCGTGAGGTTCAGGCCCGCGGAGGAGCCGTCCGCGAAGAGCTTCTTCTGCTCGAGGCGGGCCAGCAGGCGCAGGGTCTGGGCGTTGCCCTCGAAGCCGCCGACGTCCTCGCTGAGCGCGTCGAGCGCCTTCTCCCCGTTGTGCCCGAAGGGCGGGTGGCCGAGGTCGTGGGACAGGCAGGCGGTGTCCACGAGGTCGGGGTCGCAGCCCAGCGACCGGCCGAGCTCACGCCCCACCTGCGCCACCTCGAGCGAGTGCGTCAGGCGGGTGCGGGCGAAGTCGTCCGCGTCCGGGGCGACCACCTGGGTCTTGGCCCCCAGCCGGCGCAGGCCCGCGGAGTGCAGCACGCGGGCACGATCCCGCTCGAAGTCCGAGCGGTACGAGGACTTGGGCGGCTCGGGCAGCCACCGCTCCCGGTCCCACGGCGTGTAGCCGGGGGTCTGCACGGCGCGGCCGGCATACGGGGGCCGGCCTTCCGGGCCGAACAGCACCGGCTGGTGGGCGGCGCCGGTCCAGGGCGACGACGGCGCGGCGGGCGTTCCGGCGGCGGGCTCCGGCGTCGTGGGCTCAGCCACCGGAGACGTCCAGCTCGGCGGCCTGGATCATGGCCTGCTGCTCGGCATTGAGCTCGCGGGAGTCGAGCCAGCCGTCCGGCAGGTGCGGGCGCTTGGGGGCGCCGGCCCGGCCGCGCGGGCCCTCGGCGGCCTCGCCCGGGTAGGGCTGGCCCCGGTCCACGCGGGCGAGGATCTCGCCCAGCGTGGCCAGGTCCGGGACGGTGGACAGCGCGGTGCGGATCTCCGAGCCCACGGGGTAGCCCTTGAAGTACCAGGCCACGTGCTTGCGGATGTCCCGCAGCGCCTTCGTCTCGTCGCCGCCGAAGGTGTCCACGAGCAGCTCGGCGTGGCGGTACAGCGTGTCCGCGACCATGCCCAGGGTCGGCTGGAACCGGTCCTGGCGGCCCTCGAACGCGGCCTGCAGGTCCCCGAACAGCCAGGGCCTTCCCTGGCAGCCGCGGCCGATCACGACGCCGTCCACGCCGGTCTGCTCGACCATCGCGATGGCGTCCTCCGCGGACCAGATGTCGCCGTTGCCGAGCACGGGGATGTCCGGCAGGGCCTCGCGCAGCCGGGCGATGTCGTCCCACACGGCGGTGCCCGAGTAGAACTGGCGGGTGGTGCGGCCGTGGAGGGCGACGGCGGCGACGCCGAGGTCGCGGGCCGTGCGGCCGGCGTCGAGGAAGGTCAGGTGGTCCTCGTCGATGCCGCGGCGCATCTTCACGGTCACCGGGATGTCCTTCTTGGCCGCCTCGGTCACGGCCGCCTTGACGATGGAGGCGAACAGCTCCGCCTTCCACGGCAGGGCGGAGCCGCCGCCGCGCCGGGTCACCTTGGGCACGGGGCAGCCGAAGTTCATGTCGATGTGGTCGCAGCGGTCCTCCTCGACCAGCATGCGCACGGCGGCACCCGTGGTGACCGGGTCCACGGAGTAGAGCTGCACGGAGCGGGGCACCTCGTCCGGGTCGTGCTGGATGATCCGCATCGACTCGGGCTTCCGCTCGACCAGCGCGCGGGCCGTGACCATCTCGTTGACGTAGAGGCCGCCACCGTACTCGCGGCACAGGCGGCGGAACGCCGTGTTGGTGATGCCGGCCATCGGGGCGAGCACCACGGGGACGTCGATGGTCAGCGGCCCCAGCCGCAGCGGGGGCAGGGCCAGGCGGTCCGTCGTCGGGGCGGGGTGGCGGGCCTCGTGGAGCTGATCGTCGTCGGCGATGCGCCGACCCGCGCCGGCGGACTTGGCGTAGTGCGCGACGTCGTCGGCGTCGGTCACCGCCGCGGCGGGGAGGGTGTGGGAAGAAGTCATGTCGGACCCCATTCTTCCATTCCGCCCGGCACCCGCGTCACCGTGCCCCACGACGAGGCCCGCTGGGAGGCGATCACCGAGGCACCCCGCCGGGACGGGCAGACCATCCTCCCGGCGGGTCAGGCCTCCGACGCCGGCGCCGCGTCCTCGCCGTCGAGCACCGCCAGCAGGTCCGCACCGGCGAACATCTGAGCGGTCTGGCGCGCCGAGGGGGTGCCCGCGTCCGGGTCCGCCCCGGCAGCCAGCAGATGCCGCATCGAGGCGACATCCCGCTTGAACGTGGCGCAGGTCAGGGCGCGCTGGCCGCGATCGTTGGCGTGCTCGATCTCGGCGCCGGCCTCGATCAGCATCGCCACCGTGTCCGGGTGCTGGTGATAGGCGGCGAGCGTGAGGAAGGAGTCGCCCGCGTGGTTGCGCAGGCGCGTGCTCACCCCGGCGTCCAGGTATGCCTTCAGCTGGGCCGTGTCCCCGTCCCGCGCCATGTCGAAGAGCCGGTTCGCCAGCTCGATGTCCTTCTCGCTCCACTGCTCACTCATGCCCGCCAGTATGGCGGACGCCGCGACGATCGACCGCTCCGCAGCGACATCTCCGCGGGTCTGCCCGCAGGTGATGTCGCCGGCCGGCGGTCAGACGAGCACCGGGAACAGCCCCGCCCGCCCCGCGGTTGCACCCGGCATGACCCGCAAGCACCTCGGCTTCCTCAACTTCGGCCACTGGATCCACCGTCCCGGCGCCGAACCGGACGCGCGGCAGGCCCTCGACGACGTCGTCGCCATGGCCGTGGCCGCCGAGGACGCCGGACTCGACGGCGCCTGGCTCCGCGTCCACCACTTCCAGCGGATGTTCTCCTCGCCGTTCCCGATCCTCGCCGCGATGGCCGCCCGCACCGAGCGGATCAGCCTCGGCACCGGCGTGATCGACCTGCGGTATGAGAACCCCCTGTACATGGCCGAGGCCGCGGCCACCACGGACCTCATCTCCGGCGGCCGGCTCGAGCTCGGCGTCTCCCGCGGCTCACCCGAGGCCGCCCTCGACGGCCAGGCGCAGTTCGGCTACGCCCTCGACGAGGGGCAGACCTGGGCCGACGTGACCCGAGAGCGCGGACGCCGGTTCCTCTCGGCCGTGCGCGGCGAGGGCATCGCAACGCCGGACCTCACCTCCGGCTGGGCGCACAGCTCGCAGCCGCTGCGGATCGAGCCGCACTCCCCCGGGCTCGCGGACCGCATCTGGTGGGGGTCCGGCTCCGTGGGCTCGGTGGCCGGCGCCGCCACGGACGGCTACAACATGCTCTCCTCCACCCTGCTCCTGCAGGACGACGGCCGCCCCTTCCACGTCCAGCAGGCCGACCAGATCGCGCGCTACCGGGAGGCCTTCGCCGCGGCCGGCCACGCCGGTCCGGGCCGCACGGCGGTCACGCGCTCCGCGTTCGTCATCCAGGACCGGGAGGACGAGCTGTACTTCGGCCGGGAGCGGGCCTCGCGCGACTCCTCCGGCATGCTCGAGGGCGGCGCCGCCCGCTCCGGCCCGACCTATGCCGGGTCCGCCGAGGAGGTCGCGGAGAAGCTCGCCGCCGACGACGCCGTCGCCGCCGCCGACTGGGTCCTGTTCGCCAACCCCAACCAGCTCGGGGTCGAGTACAACGCGAAGATCTTCGCCGGCTGGGCGGAGGTCTGGCGCCTGCTCGGCTGGGATGCATGAGCCAGGCCGCGCCGCACGTTCCGGCCGCCGACGGGTTCACCCGAGCCCGTCGCGCGCGCTGGGCCGTCACCGCCGCCTTCGCGACGAACGGCGCCCTGCTCGGCGCGCTCATCCCGCACTACCCGGAGGCCAAGGCCGCGTTCGGCCTGGACCCGGCCGCGTTCGGCCTGCTCGTCATCGCGCTCGCCGTGGGCGGCACGCTCGCCGGGCCCCTGCCCGCGCCGATCCTGCGCCGGTTCGGCGCCCGACGCGTCATGCTCGCCGGCAGCGTGGCCATCGCCCTGCTCACGACGGCGGCCGGTCTCGTCCTCGACGTCGCCGGGGCGGGTGCGGGGGCCGGGCACGGTGCGGGCACGGCCGCGGCCTGGCCGCTGTGGGTCTTCGCGGGCCTCGTCCTGGCCTCGGGGGTGCTCGACGCCGTCGTGGACACCGCCCAGAACGCGCAGGGCCTGCAGGTGCAGGCCCGGCTGGCCCGGCCCGTGCTCACGACCATGCACGCCGGCTGGAGCCTCGGGGCGGCCGCCGGTGCCGGGCTCGGTGCGGCGGTCATCACCGTGGGCGGCCCCGCGGCCCTGCACCTGGGGCTCAACGGCGCCGTGTGCGTCGCGGTGCTGCTGGGGGTCCGGCGCCTGTTCCTGGCGGAGGCTCCCGTGGACTCGGCGTCCGCCCGCGGCGCCGCGGATCAGTCACCCGCACCGTCGGAGACGTCCACGCCGCCTGCCCCGGCCGCCCAAGCCCTCCCCCGCCGCGCCGCCGTGGCCGTGCTCGTCCCCGCCGTGGTGATCGCGATGGCCGGGTTCGGCGTGGAGGAGTTCGGCAACGCGTGGGCCACCCTGTTCCTGATCACGGAGCGCGGCCTGGATCCGGCCGCGGCGGTGCTCGGCGCGTCGACGCTGCTGGGCGCGCAGTTCGTCGGACGCCTCGCGGGCGACCGAACCCTCACCGCCCTGGGACGCCGCGGGGCGCTGACGGCGGGGCTGGGCGCCGTCGTCGTGGGGCTGGGGCTGGCCCTGGCGCCGCTGCCCGAGCCGGTGGCCGTGCCTGCCGCGTTCGCGGGGCTGGCCCTGGCGGGGCTCGGCTGCGCCGTGGTGGTGCCCGTGGCCTATGCGCTCGGCGACGAGGCGCCCGGGCTCCGGCCGCAGACCGGGCTGGCGGTGACGAGCTGGTGCATGCGGCTGGCCGGGGTTGGGCTCAGCCCGGCGGTCGGGGCGCTGGCCGGCGCCGTCGGTCTTGCACCGGCGCTGACGGTGTTCCTGGGCCTGGCCGCCGTCGGGGCGGTGCTCGCCGCCCGGCTGCCCGCCGCCCCGTAGGAACCGCTCAGTCGTCGTCGACCTCGCCGGCGAGGGCCTGGGCCGCCAGGTGCTCCTCGGTCGCGGCCTCCCAGATCTCCTTGGCGGCGGAGCCGTTGAGCAGCACGAGAAGCACGCCCACGATGATGTCCGCCCAGCCCGACGCCGTCAGCACCGTGATCCCGGACAGGGCGATCAGCACGACGCCGGCCACGAGGTCGTTGCGCGCCGCGAGCCAGGCCGCCCGGGTGAGGGAGCCGCCGTCGACGCGGACGCGGGCCAGCAGGACCACGCACACGATGTTCACGAGGAGCGAGCCGACGGCCGCCCCCAGCAGCACGCCCGCGGCCGGCGGCTCGGGGTCGCCGATCTTCGTGGCCGCCATGACGAGCGCCGCCACGGCCGGCAGCACGATGATCCCGGCCATGACCTTGCCGATGACCGCCTGCCGGGCCGCCGTCCACCCGAGCGCCACGAAGATCAGCAGGTTGACGGCGAAGTCCTCGAAGAAGTCGACGGAGTCCGCCACGAGGGCCACCGAGCCGATCCCCACCGCCAGGATGATCTCGACCACCAGGTAGGCGCCGTTGAGCAGGGCCACCGCCAGGACGGTGCCCCGCAGGGTGCGGGTGCGCCGGCGGTCCGCTACGGCCGCCCGGTTCACGCGCCCGGCGCGTCGTCCACGAACACGTACGTGTCCACCAGCGTCCGCGCCGCGTTGCCGCCGATGAGCCCGTCCACGATCCGCTCCAGCGGGGCCATCGCCTCGTCCACCTCGATCTGCACGGGGTACTGGGCCACGAGCAGGGCGAGCAGGTCGGCCACGGCCTGCAGCGCGTCCTCCTCCCCCAGCTCCGGATCCCAGCCCACGAGCACATCGGCCGGCGCGTCCTGGCGCTCCGGGGTGTAGGACACCGCGAACGCGCGGATGCGCCCGCCCTCGGCCTTCGGCGCGTCGCGGAGCACGACGGCGCCCGCGGCCCCGGTGGCCGGGCCCAGCAGCAGCTGCTGGGCGGCCCCGACGCTCAGGGTCGACGGGTCCCACGCGTGCACGGCGTCATAGAACGCGGCGACCGCCTGCGTCAGCTCGACGGAGCCGGTCGAGGCCTCCTCGAGGACCACGCCGTCCGGGTGCTCCTCCCCGCGCACATCCGGCAGGCCGATGGCCCCCGGGGCGATCGCGACGCGGCGGGAGCGCTGCACGGGGGTGAAGCCCTGGGCCACGAGGAACGCCTCGGTGCCGGCGGCCAGTGCGGCGGTCTGGGACCGCACGGCCTCCGTGTCCACGGGCGGGCGGCCCGTCGCACCGTCGGCCTCGGTCTGCGGGTCGGCGCCGGCCACTCCGGGCACCAGGGCGTCCTTGGCGAACCGAGCCTTCAGAGCCGTCGTCGGGATGGCGCCGGCGGCGTGCGCCTCCGCGGCGAGCCCCCGCAGGGCCGCCACGAGCGCCCGGCCGATGCCCCGGCGCCGCTCGGCAGCCGCGGTCTCGACGTACAGCCACAGCCGCCGCGGGTGCACGGACGAGGCATAGACGACGCCGGCCGCCACCGGCACCCCGGCGGCCTCGGCCACGAGCGCGCGGCGCCAGGGCCGTTCCGCGTCCTCGGCGAGCATCGCCCGGTCCTGGTGCTGCTGCGCGTTGGCCGGGTCACCCCACACCTCGAGCAGGGCCAGGTCGTCCCCGGGCCGCCAGGGACGCAGCACGATCTCCCCGCCGGCGACCGCGGCGGAGTCGAACAGCGCGCCGCCGTCGTCGTGTCCCGCGGCCCCGGCCGCTCCCGTCACGTCCCCGCTCACTTGACCAGGCGCTCCAGCAGGTAGGACTTCACCTGGGACAGCGCCACGCGCTCCTGGGCCATGGTGTCCCGCTCGCGGATGGTCACGGCCTGGTCCTCGAGGGTGTCGAAGTCCACGGTGATGCAGAACGGGGTGCCGATCTCGTCCTGGCGGCGGTAGCGACGGCCGATCGCGCCGGAGTCGTCCGTCTCGATGTTCCACAGGCCGCGCAGCTCCGCGGCGAGGGACTGGGTGGCCGGCTGCAGCTCGGGCTTCTTGGACAGCGGGAGCACGGCGGCCTTGACCGGGGCCAGGCGCGGGTCCAGCTTGAGCACGGTGCGCACGTCCACCCCGCCCTTGGCGTTCGGGGCCTCGTCCTCGGCATAGGCGTCCACGAGGAACGCCATCATGGCGCGGGTCAGGCCGAAGGACGGCTCGATCACGTACGGGGTGTAGTGCTCGTTGTTGGCCTGGTCGAAGTACTGCATCTTGGTGCCCGAGTGCTCGGTGTGCCGGCCCAGGTCGTAGTCGGTGCGGTTCGCGATGCCCATCAGCTCGCCCCAGCCGTCGCCGCCGGTGAAGCCGAAGTCGTACTCGAGGTCGATCGTGGCGTCCGAGTAGTGCGCCCGCTCGTCCGCGGGGACGTCGAACTTGCGCAGGTGCGCGGGGTCGATGCCGAGGTCGATGAACCAGTCCCAGCAGTCCTCGACCCAGCGGTCGAAGTGCTGGCCCGCCTCGGCCGGCGGCACGAAGTACTCGATCTCCATCTGCTCGAACTCACGGGTGCGGAAGATGAAGTTGCCCGGGGTGATCTCGTTGCGGAACGCCTTGCCGATCTGGCCGATGCCGAACGGCGGCTTCTTCCGGGCCGCGCCCAGAACGTTGAGGAAGTTCACGAAGATGCCCTGCGCCGTCTCCGGGCGCATGTAGTGCAGGCCCTCCTCGTTGTCCACGGGGCCGAGGTAGGTCTTGACCAGGCCCGAGAACAGCTGCGGTTCGGTCCAGGCGCCCTGGGTGCCGCAGTCCGGGCACACGATCTCGGCCATGCCCTCGGCCGGCCGGCCCTTCTTGGCCTCGAACGCCTCGAGCAGGTGGTCCTGGCGGTGGCGCCTGTGGCACTGGGTGCACTCCACGAGCGGGTCGGTGAAGGTCTCGACGTGGCCGGAGGCCTCCCACACCGCGCGCGGCAGGATGATGGAGGAGTCCAGGCCCACCATGTCCTCACGGGAGCGCACGAAGGTCTTCCACCACTCGGCCTTGATGTTCTCCTTCAGCTCCACACCCAGGGGCCCGTAGTCCCACGCGGAGCGCGAACCGCCGTAGATCTCACCGGCCTGGAACACGAAGCCTCGGCGCTTGGCGAGGTTGATGACGTTGTCCAGCGGGGACTTGGCAGCCATGGGGGCATCACTTCCGTACTCATCGGCGGGGCGGGAGGGGATCACGACGACGACGGCACCCGGCCGCCTCCGACGCGGCGGGCCCGTTCCGGCGCGGCGCGCCGGTCGATCCCGTCCAGCCTACCGGCCATGATGGACACCATGACCGAGACGAACGCACCCGACGCCCAGCCCCTGCCCATCCGTGACGAGTCCATCCGCCTCGGCCAGGCGCTCAAGCTCGCCTCCCTCGTGGAGGACGGGGCCATGGCCCGCGACGTCGTCACCGACGGGCTCGTCACCGTCAACGGCGCGGTGGAGACGCGCCGCGGCGCCCAGCTGCACGACGGGGACGTCGTCGAGTTCGCCGGCGAGGCGTTCGTCGTCCAGGCCGGGCAGGCCTGAGCCGACGCCCCGTCGGGCGGCCGCGGCGCCGTCGTCGAGCGTGTCCGGTGCGTCAGCCGCGGGGCGGCACCATGTGGGCGAGGTACTCCTTCACGTGGCCCAGCTCCTGCTCGTTGATCGCGTGGCCGAGCCCGGCGTAGACGATCTTCATGAGGTCCACGTGGGCGTTCAGCCAGGCATGGGTCTCCTCGACCCGGGGCTCGGAGATGATCGGGTCCTCCTGGCCGCGGCCCCAGAAGACCTTCGGTCGGACGCGGGCGACGTCGTCGTCGCGGGTGAACAGCTCACGCAGCTGCGGCTCCGCGAGCTGCGGGTCCACCACGAAGCCGGACAGCGCCACGGTGCACGCGTAGGCCTCCGGGTCCAGGCGCAGCAGCGACGTGGCCATGGCCATGCCCTGTGAGAAGCCGAGCAGGGAGACGGTGCGGAAGTCCCCGCGCACGGCCTGCACCCAGGCGTGCAGGGCCTTGACGGCCTCGCGGACCGGCTCGGCGGTGGAGCCCAGCTCCCCCGTGACCGGGTCTTGGGAGAGCGGGAACCAGGCGTGGGAGCCCGGCTGCAGGGGCAGGGGCGCGCGCACGGCGGCCACCGTGACGTGCTCGGGCAGGTGCGGGACGAGGCCGAACAGGTCGTCCTCGTTCGCGCCGTAGCCGTGCAGGACGATCAGCAGGTCCTCGGTGCGCTCGCCCTCGGGGCGGGACCAGCGGACGACGGGCTCGACGGCGGGGGTGGGGTTCGCGTTCACGTCCGCCAGCCTAGCGAGCGGCGCGGTCGGCCCCTCCCGGAGGTTGACCCCTCCCGCGCGACGCGGGCAGAATCCTACCCGTGGGTAACCCATCCTCCTCTCAGCCTCCGCACGCCTCCGACGCGACCCCGGTCGACGACCCCGCCGCCCATCCCTGGCGCCGCTACGTCGCCATCGGGGACTCGTTCTCCGAGGGCATCGGCGACCCGGACCCGGACCGTCCCGGCTACCACCGCGGCTGGGCCGACCGCCTGGCCGAGGAGCTCTCCCGCCTGACGCCGCCCGGCGAGGACCTGGCCTACGCCAACCTGGCGGTCCGCGGGAAGCTGCTGGACCAGATCGCCGAGGACCAGGTGGAGCCGGCGCTCGCCCTGCGGCCGGACCTCATCAGCGTGTGTGCGGGCGGCAACGACATCCTGCGCGGCGCGGACCCGGACGAGATCGCGGTCCGGCTGGACGCCGTCGTCGAGCGTCTGGCCTCCGACGGCGCCACCGTGCTGCTGTTCAACGCGACCGACGTGAAGGGCACGCCCGTCATCGGCCGCATCCGCGGCACCGTGGCGATCTACAACGAGAACGTGCGCACCATCGCCCTGCGGCACGACGCGCTGGTGCCGGATATGTGGTCGCTCAAGGACCTCGCCCGGCGGGAGATGTGGGCCGAGGACCGCCTGCACTTCTCCGCGCTCGGCCACCACACGATCGCCGCGATGGTGCTGGACACCCTCGGCGTGGAGCACGGCCTCGAGCACCTGCGCCTGGCCCCGCCGGCGCCGCGCACGTGGCGCGAGGCCCGCGCGTCGGACGCGGCGTGGGTGCGCACGCACCTGGCGCCGTGGGTGGTCCGCCGCCTCCGCGGCGTCTCCTCCGGCGACGGCGTCACGGCCAAGCGCCCCGTCCCCGAGCCGCTCTTCGGGGCGCCGATGCCGCAGGGCTCGGACCACACCGAGCCGCTGGACATCGTCGAGCCCTGAGCCCGGCCGGCGGGGGCCGGTGGCCGTTTCTCGAACGACAGTGCCGCGACACGCCGCCGTTTTCCGAACGAAAGTTCAGAGGGCGAGGGTGCGCTTCAGCGTGTCGGCCACCTGACCGTATTCGGTGAGGAAGCCGTCGTGGCCGATGGGCGAGGCGATCGTGTGCACCGGCGGCCGCGCGGGCAGCGCCGCCGCGAGCGCCTCGGACTCGGCCGGCAGGTAGAGCCGGTCCGAGTCGACGGCGGCCACGAACGCCCGGCCGCGGTAGTCCGCGAGCGCCGCCGCCACGCCGCCGCGCCCGCGCCCGACGTCGTGGCCCATGAGGGCCTCGGTGACCACGAGGTAGGAGTTCGCGTCGAACCGGTCGGCGAGCTTGGCCGCCTGGTGGTCCAGGTAGGACTCCACGGCGTAGCGCCCGCGCCCGCCCGGCACCCCGACGACGGCGCCGAACGGGTCCTCGACGCCCTGCGGTTCCCGGCCGAACCGCTGGCCGAGCTCGCCGGCCGTGCGGTAGGTGGTGTGGGCGATGCGCCGGGCGATGCCCAGGCCGGCCACGGGGCCGGGGCCGGGGTAGTAGTCGCCGCCCTGGAAGTCCGGGTCGAGGCGGATGGCCGCGGTCTGCGCCTGCCCCCACGCGATCTGGTCGGCGGAGGAGGCCGCGGTGGCGGCCAGCACACCCACCCCGGCGACGCGCGCGGGGTGGGTCGCGGCCCACTCGAGGGCGCGGGCCCCGCCCATCGATCCGCCGATCACGGCGTGCCAGGCGCCGATCCCGAGGTGGTCGGCCAGGCGCCGCTCGGCCTCGACCGCGTCCCGCAGCGTGAGGAACGGGAACCGGGAGCCCCAGGGCCGCCCGTCGGAGGCCGGCGTCGAGGGCCCGGTGGAGCCGTGGCAGCCGCCGATCATGGCGGGGGCGACCACGAACCACCGGTCCGTGTCCACGGCGCGGCCCGGGCCGACGAGGGCGTCCCACCAGCCCGGCGTCGGGTCCTGCTCGTGCGCGGCCACGTGCGCGTCGCCGGTGAGGGCGTGCAGCACGAGCACGGCGTTGGAGCCGTCGGCGGCGAGGGTGCCCCAGGTCTCGTAGGCCAGCTCGACGTCGGGCAGCAGCCCGCCGGTCTCGGTGCGCAGCTCGCCGACCCGCAGGCGGTGGCGGCCGCCGCGGGGCAGCGCGGTGCGCGACGGACGCGTGGCGACGGCGGTCATGCCTGATCCCCCGCGTCGTCGTCGCCGCGGCGGGCGGCGGCCGCGAAGCCGCGCTCGAGGTCGGCGAGAATGTCCTCGATGTCCTCCACGCCGAGCGAGAGCCGCACCAGGCCGGGGGTGACGCCCGCGGCGCGCTGCTCGTCGTCGGTGAGCTGGGCGTGGGTGGTGGAGGCCGGGTGCACCACGAGCGAGCGGACGTCGCCGATGTTGGCCACGTGGTGGTGCAGGGTGAGCCCGTCCACGAACGCGGCCCCGGCCTCGCGGCCGCCCGCGATCTCGAAGGAGACGAACGCGCCCGCGCCCTTCGGCAGGTAGCGCTGGGCCCGCTCGTGCCACGGGCTGGACTCCAGGCCGGCGTAGACCACGTGCTCGACGTCGTCGCGGCCCTCCAGCCAGCGCGCCACCGCGGCCGCGTTGGCCACCTGCCGCTCCATGCGCAGGGACAGGGTCTCCAGGCCGAGGTTCACCAGGAACGCGTTGAACGGGGAGATCGCCGAGCCGTAGTCGCGCAGCAGCTGCACCCGCGCCTTGAGGATGAAGGCCAGGTTCGCGCCGAGCGGCGAGCCCACCCCGAGGTCCCGCGCGTAGACGAGGCCGTGGTACGACTCGTCCGGCTCGTTGAAGCCGGGGAACCGCTCGGCGTGCTGCGCGTAGTCGAACGTGCCGGCGTCGACGATCACGCCCGCGATGACCGCGGCGTGCCCGCCGAGGTACTTCGTGGCGGAGTGGGTGACGACGTCGGCGCCGTGCTCGATCGGCCGCAGCAGGTACGGGGTGGCCAGCGTGTTGTCCACGATCAGCGGCACGCCGGCCTCGTGGGCGGCGTCGGCGACGGCGCGCACGTCCAGGACGTCGCCGCGCGGGTTGCCGAGGGTCTCGCCGAAGAACGCCTTGGTGTTCGGCCGGACGGCGGCGCGCCAGGACTCGATGTCGTCCGGGTCGGTCACGAACGTCGTCTCGACGCCGACCTTGGCGAGGGTGTGCTTGAACAGGTTCTGCGTGCCGCCGTAGAGGCTGGCCGAGGCGACCACGTGGTCGCCGGCGCCGGCGAGGTTGAGGATCGCGAACGTCGTCGCCGCCTGACCGGAGGCCAGCAGCAGCGCGCCCACACCGCCCTCGAGCGCGGCGATCTTCTCCTCCACCGGGCCCTGCGTCGGGTTGCCGATGCGGGTGTAGAGCGGGTCGAGGTCCTTGAGCGCGAACCGGTCCGCGGCCACCTGGGCGGACGGGAAGTCGTACGAGGTGGTCTGGAAGATCGGCAGGGCGGTCGCACCGAAGGCGTGCTGGCCGGCGGCGACGCCCGCGTGGACCTGCGCGGTGGAGAAGCCCCAGGCGTCGGGGGTCGGGGTGGGCTGGTCGGTCATGGCGGACCCTCCTGAAGGGTTCAGGGGCCGGACCCGTCCGCCCCGCCCGCCGGCCGACGTGCCGATCCGGGAACCGGCGTCGTCGAGGTGCCGGAGATGACCCGGCGCCGTCGAGAGGGGCCGTGGGATCGGCCCGCGCTTGCCGGCAACCGTTGTGGGGCCGGCCTGGTCGTCACCCGGGGCACCCCACCGCGGAAGGAGGGTTGCCGGTCAGCATGCCGGGGCCTGTTGCTGACTCTCGTGACCGTGTCTCCGAGTGTAGCCCGCCGCCCCGCCACGATTTCGTCACGCGTGTCACACGCGGATACGCTCTCCGCACGGGGGCGCCCGACCCGTCAAGGGCTCGACGCCCCCCGACTCGCACCAGGTCAACCCCCGGGGCAGCCCGGGAACGGAGAGGAACAGCGCAGTGCACACCTGTCGCATGGACCACGTGTCCTACGCCGCCGGCCCCGAGGGCCTGGACGCCACGGTCGCCCGCATCGCCGAGACGCTGGGCATCGAGCGGATCAAGGGCGGTGTCCACCCACGTTTCGGCACCCAGAACGCGCTCTTCCCCATGACGGAGGGGCAGTATCTGGAGGTCGTCGAGGCCCTGGACCACCCGGCCTCCCTCAGCGCGCCGTTCGGCCAGCTCGTGCGCGCCCGCACCGAACAGGGCGGCGGCTGGATGAGCTGGGCCGTGGCCACCCCGGACATCGGCCGGTTCGAGCGCCGCCTCGGCCGCGAGGCCGTCCCCGGCAACCGTCGCTTCCCGGACGGCCGCGAGCTGTCCTGGCGGCAGATCGGCATCAAGGGCACCCTCGCGGACCCGCAGCTGCCGTACATCCTGCGCTGGGCCGACGGCCAGGAGGACATGCACCCCTCGCAGGCGGCCGAGCCGCAGGCCACCATCGAGCACCTGAACATCGCCGGCTCCCCCGAGCGCCTCGCCGAGTGGCTCGGCGACGACGAGGACGGCCAGGTCCAGGACGTGGACATCGAGTACGTCGCGCCCTCCGGCACCCCGGGCATCGTCTCGGTCACCTTCCGCACCCCGAAGGGCGAGATCACGCTCTGAGCGCGGGGGCGGGGCCGCTCAGCCGAGCAGCCCCGCCCGCGCCAGCAGCGGGTAGCCGACGAACCCGACGGCGTCCAGCAGCGCGTGCGCGATGACCAGCGGCATCACCCGGCGCACCCGCAGGAACACGAGCGCGAACACCACGCCCATCAGGGCGTTGCCCACGCCCGGCCCGATCCCCTGGTACAGGTGGTACGCCCCGCGCAGCAGCGCGAGGGCGAGCACCACGACGGCAGCGCGGGTCGGCAGGTACAGCCCCTCGGCGCTCACCCACGACGACGGCACGGCCGGCGCCGGATCGCGCGCCAGGCCCGCGTCGCGCAGCCGCTGCAGATACCCGAGCCGGTCGACGAGCCAGGCGCCCACGATGACCTCCTCCAGCAGTCCGTGCCGCAGCGCGGAGAGCAGCAGGACCGGCACCTGATACCAGCTCTCCCCGAGCGCCGAGCCGACGATCGCCGTCGTGATCCCCAGGGCCCGGCCGGCGGCGTAGACGCCGAGCGTGCCCAGCCCGATGGCCGCGAACAGGCCCAGGCCCCAGGCCAGGTCGCGGCCGGGGCGGCGCAGGTCGAGGCCGAGCACCCGGAACGGGTCCCGGCCGCGCAGGTGCATCAGGTGCAGCACGAGGGCCACCGGCACGAGCGCGAACCCGATGCCGAGCAGCTGATAGGTCAGGTCGAAGGCCCAGCGGTCGGCCAGGGCCGGGTTGAGGACGGTGGTCTGCTCCCCCAGCGGGGCCTGGGTGGCCTTGTCGATGAGCTGGACGATCGCGTAGACCGCCGACTTCCCCAGGGAGAGGCCGAGGACGATCGCGATCTCCCACCGCACCGTGCGCGCCGAGGGGGCGGGCAGCGCGGGGGCGGGTCGGGCGGCCGGACCGGCCGGACTGCGGGATGTGCGCGGGGTGGCGGGCATGCCCTCCAGTATCCGCCCGCCCCCTCTCCCCCGGGCGCTTTCGAACGTGAAGTGGGGCCCATCTCCCGTTCGAAAGTCCCCATTCCCCCGATGTCACGTTCGAAAGTCCGGGAGGGCGGAGGGAGGGTTAGCGTGGTCGTGTGGTCTCCCCGCCTGCCCCCAGCGAGCTCGAGCTGGTCCACCGCGCCCTGCAGCACCTCCGCCCCGGTCTCGACCCCGCCCTCGCCCGCCGGCTCCGCACAGCCGACTGGGCCGCGGCGTCCGTGGAGGAGGGCGGGCAGTTCCACCGCGTGCTCGTGCTCGAGGACGTCGGCGTCCTCCGGATGACGCGGGCCCACGAGGTCGGCGCCGCCCCGGCCGCGCGGTGGGCGCCCGAGCGGGATCCCGCGGCGCACCTGCCCCGGCGCCTGGCCCTCCTCGACGGGCTCGCCGCGGCCCTGGCCGAACTCCACGTGCCGTGGGCCGTGCCGGTCGCCCTCTCGGACCCCGTCCCCGCGGGCCCGGGCGCCGCGGTGCTGCAGCGCTTCCTCCCGGGCGGGCCGCACCCGCCGCACGAGGGCGATCCGGCCGTGCTGCGCGGCGTCCTCGACGACCTCGCCGCCGTGGACGTCACCGACCCGCGGATCGTCCCGCACCTCGGCCGCCCGTTCGCCTTCCGCGGCCCGTGGACGTCGGAGCGCGCCCGGCACGTCGCGGCGCTTCCAGAGACGGTGGCCGCGCGCCTGGGCGCGTGGGAGGGGCACGACGTCGACGCGCGGCTGGGCGCCGAGGCGTGGCCGGACGCGGTGGCCGCCCTCACGGACGCGGTGACGGCGTGGACCGCCGCGCCGCCCGTGCCGCCGTCGCTGGTGCACGGCGACCTGGCCGGGCACAACATGCGCTGGCGTGCCGTGCCCGAGGACGAGGACCCGCGCGCCCCGCTGCGCTGGACGCTGGCCGGGGTGCTGGACTGGGACCTCGCGTGCGCGTGGGACCCCGCCCTCAACGTCGCCTACCTGGCGCTGTGGCACGGCGAGGACAAGGTGCCCGACCTGGCCCGGGACGCGGCCGAGGCGCGGCGGGCCCGCGTGTGGCTCGGGGCGATGGCCCTGGAGACGCTCGACGACGCGGCGGCCCGGGACGCGATCGTCGGCGGGCTGGCCGCGGGGTCCTGGCGGCGCCTGCTGCGCAAGACCCTGCCTCGCGTGGCGCGGGCCCTCACCGCGCTGGACGGCTGAGGGCCCGCGCGGTCGTCAGGACAGGCCCAGGCGCTCCAGGACGATCTCGCGGACGCGGCCGGCGTCGGCCTGCCCGCGGGTGGCCTTCATGACCGGGCCGATCAGGGCGCCGACGGCGGCCATCTTGCCGCCCTTGATCTTCTCGGCCACGTCCGGGTTGGCGGCGATCGCGGCGTCGACGGCCTCGGTGAGCGCGCCGTCGTCGGACACCACGGCCAGGCCCTTCGCCGCGACGACCTCCTTCGGGGCGCCCTCGCCGTCGGCCACCAGGCCGAGCACCTGCTTGGCGATCTTGTCGTTGATCGTCTTCGCGGCGATCAGCTCCTCGACCTCCACCACGTGCGCCGGGGTGATCCCCAGCTCGGCGACGGCGACCTCGCGGACGTTCGCCAGGCGGGCGATCTCGCCCATCCACCACTTGCGGGCGGCCGCCGCGGAGGCGCCGGCCTCCACGGTCGCGACGATCTCGTCCAGCACGCCGGCGTTGACGACGTCGCGGAACTCCTCGTCCGCGAAGCCCCACTCGGCCTTGAGCCGCTTGTTCCGCACGGCCGGCAGCTCGGGCATGGCCGCGCGCACGCGCTCGACCCACGCGGCGTCCACGTGCACCGGCACGAGGTCCGGCTCCGGGAAGTACCGGTAGTCGTCCGCGTCCGACTTCGGGCGGCCCGAGGTGGTGCTGCGGGTGTCCTCGTGCCAGTGGCGGGTCTCCTGCGTCACGGTGCCGCCCGCGGCGAGCACCGCGGCCTGGCGCTGGATCTCGTGGGTGACCGCGTGCTGCACGGCGCGCGTGGAGTTCACGTTCTTCGTCTCGGTGCGGGTGCCGAACTCGGTGGCGCCCTTGGGCATCAGCGAGACGTTCGCGTCGCAGCGGACGTTGCCGCGCTCCATCCGCGCGTCGGAGATGTCGATGGCCTGCACGATGTCCCGGATCGCGGTGACGTAGGCGCGGGCCAGCTCGGGGGCCCGTGCGCCGGCGCCGACGATCGGCTTGGTGACGATCTCGATGAGCGGCACGCCCGCACGGTTGTAGTCGACGAGGGACGCGGAGGCGCCCTGGATCCGCCCGGAGCCGCCCACGTGGGTGAGCTTGCCGGCGTCGTCCTCGAGGTGCGCGCGCTCGATCTCCACGCGGAAGACCTCACCGTCCTCCAGCTCGACGTCCAGGTGGCCGTCGAAGACGATCGGCTCGTCGTACTGCGAGGTCTGGAAGTTCTTCGGCGTGTCCGGGTAGAAGTAGTTCTTCCGCGCGAACCGGCAGGTCTCGGCGACCTGCGCGTCCAGGGCCACGCCCAGGCGGATCGCGTACTCCACGACCTCGCGGTTGAGCACCGGCAGGGTGCCGGGCAGGCCGAGGTCGAGCGGGGTCACGTTCGTGTTCGGCTCGTCGCCGAACGCGTTGGGCGCGGAGGAGAAGATCTTCGTGGCGGTGTTCAGCTCCACGTGCACCTCGAAGCCCAGCACGGGGTCGAAGCGCTCCATCGCCTCCGCGAAGTCCATGGTCTGCTCTGCGTGGCTCATGCCCGGCCTCCTGCCGTGGTCGCGGTGGTGGCGCGCTGCGCGCCCTTCTCCAGCTCGGGGGCCTCGGCCCACACCGGCCCGCCCCGGCGCTCCCCGACGAGGCGCTCGAGCGCGGCGCCGGCCTCGTACAGGCGCGCGTCCTCGCGCGCCGGTGCCATCAGCTGCAGGCCGTAGGGCAGCCCGTCGACGACGCCGCCCGGCACGGACATGCCCGGGATGCCGGCGAGGTTGGCCGGGATGGTGGCCAGGTCGTTGACGTACATGGTCATCGGGTCGTCCGTCTTGGCGCCCAGCTCGAACGCCGGGGTCGGCGCGGTGGGCGTGAGGATGACGTCCACCTGCTCGAAGGCGCGGGCGAAGTCCTCCTGCACGAGCGTGCGGACCTTCTGCGCGGAGCCGTAGTAGGCGTCGTAGTAGCCGGCGGACAGCGCGTAGGTGCCCAGGATGATGCGGCGCTTGACCTCGGCGCCGAACCCGGCGGCGCGGGTGGCGCCCATGACCTGCTCGATCGTGCCGCCGCCGTCGGGCACCACGCGGTGGCCGTAGCGGACGCCGTCGAAGCGGGCCAGGTTGGAGGACGCCTCCGAGGGCATGATCAGGTAGTACGCCCCGAGGGCGGCGTCGAAGCTCGGGCAGGAGACCTCCACGATCTCCGCGCCGGCCTCACGCAGGGCTGCGACGTGCTCGTCGAAGCCGGCCCGGATGCCCGGGTGGAACGCGTCCGCCGGCAGGTCCGTCACGACGCCGACGCGCAGCCCCGCCAGGTCGCGGCCGCGGGCCGCGCCGGTCAGGTCCGCCGGCGCGTCAGCCAGGGACGTGGAGTCCTGCGGGTCGTGGCCGGCGATGACCTGCTGCAGCGCCGCGGCGTCGGCCACGGTGCGGGCGGCGGGGCCGATCTGGTCCAGCGAGGAGGCCATGGCGATGAGGCCGTAGCGGGAGACGGCGCCGTAGGTGGGCTTCACGCCGACCGTGCCGGTGAACGCGGCGGGCTCGCGGACGGAGCCGCCGGTGTCCGAGCCGAGGGCGAAGGGGGCCAGGAAGGCGGCGACGGCGGCCGCCGACCCGCCGCCCGAGCCGCCGGGCACGCGGTCCCCGTCCCACGGGTTGCGGGTGATGCCGAACGCGGAGTGCTCGGTGGAGCCGCCCATCGCGAACTCGTCGAGGTTGGTCTTGCCGAGGATCGGCAGGCGGGCCTCGCGGAGGCGGGCCACCACCGTGGCGTCGTACGGGCTGAGCCAGCCCTCGAGCATGCGGGAGGCGGCCGTGGTCGGCTGTCCGCGCGTGACGATGTTGTCCTTCACGGCCACGGGCACGCCGGCCAGCGGGTGCAGGGCGTCGGCCTCGGGGCCGCCGGCGGCACGGATCGCGTCCACCTCGGCGGCGACGGCGAGGGCCTCGTCCGTGTTCACGTGGAGGTAGGCGCGCACGCCGCGGTCGCCGTCGGCGTCGGCGCGCACGTCGCCGTCGTGGGCCGCGATGCGGTCCAGGTGGGCCTGGACGAGCTCCACGGACGTGGTGGTGCCGGCGCGCAGGCGCTCGGCCATCTGCAGCGCGGTGAGCCGGACGAGCTCGTCGGCGCCGAGGGTCGCGTTCACGTCGAACGTCTCGGTCATGGGGGTGATCACTCTCCGTCCAGGATGGCGGGGACCTTGAACTGGCCGTCCTCGGAGTCCGGCGCCTGGTCGAGGGCCTCCTCCTGCGTGAGCATGCCGGCGGGCACATCCTCGCGGAACACGTTCTCCAACGCGATGGGGTGGGACGTCGGCGTCACGTCGTCGCCCGCGGCGGCCTGGACCGCGGAGACGTGCTCCAGGATCTTCTCCAGGTCGCCGGACATCGTGTCCAGCTCCTCGTCGGTCATCCGGATGTGGGCCAGGCGAGCCAGATGCTCCACCTGATCCCGGGTGATCTCAGGCATGGATCTCCTCGTGTGACGGGTCGGGGCGGGGTGGACGACGCCGGCGCGGCGGCGGCCACATCGGGGTCGAGTCTAGTGCCGGGGCCTGGACGGCCGCCGCCACCGCTTCGAGGCGGGAGATCCACCCCACCGCGGCGCTCCGGGCCCGCATGACAGGGATTTCCCGCCCCGAATGGGGTCCCGGTGCCGATGTCCCGCCCGGGGTCAGTCCAGCGCGAGCCGGTAGACGAGGAACGGGCCGGTCTCGTCGGCCGGGTCGAGGTCCGGCACCACGTCCGCGAGGAACCAGTCCCGCTCCGGGACGCGCACGAAGCCGGCGCGCTCGTACATCCGGTGGGCGCCGGTCATGGAGGGCATGGTGGTCAGCACGACGGCGTCCACGCCCTTCTCGGCGCGGGCCCGCGCCACGATCTCGGCCAGCAGGGCGCCGCCCACCCCGCGGCGGTGGAACCGCGGGTGCACGGCGAGCATGCGGAACTCGTACTCCCCGTCGCCGGAGGTCTCGGCCAGGGGCGAGCCGGGCGGGGTGAGCACCACTGACCCGGCCACCTCGCCGTCGACCTCGGCCACGAGCACCTCCGCGCGGCCGGCCCGGTCGGCCACGTCCATGAGGGTCTTCACGTAGGCGTCGTCGGGGGCGATGTGGCCGCCGTCGACATAGGACGCCAGGGTGAGCTCGGCGACCGCCTCGTGGTCCTCGGGGCGCAGCGGGCGGACGAGGGCGCTCATGCGTCGCCTCCGGCGTGCTGGCGCAGCGTGTCCTTCAGGCGGGCGCGGGTCGCGTCCGTGGCCACGACGTAGTCGCGCCGGCGCAGCCAGGCGGTGGGCACGGCCTGGTGGGGGTGGCCGTCGCGCGCCTCGTGCAGCCCCGCGAGGAACGTCGCGGCCGCCGGCTCCTGCCAGATGTTCACCCAGTAGGCGCGCTCCCGCTCCTGCGCCGTCAGTTCCGTGACCAGCCGCCTCGTGAACGAACAGCCCGGCCGCCAGAACACGACGACGCCGCCGCGCTCGACGTGCGCCTGCGCGCCGGCGAACGGCCGCGAGCGGACCCGGACCGCCCACCGGTACGTGACCGCGTAGCCGGCCAGGACGAGCCCGGCCACGATCATGCCGACCTGCTGCAGGCGCGTCCCCGCGATCATGAACGTCAGTCCGCCGGCCACGAACAGGACCGGGTAGAACCACGGGTCTCCGACGATCCGCCTCATGCCCTCTCCCCCGTCACGGCGGCCAGGGCGGACCCGTCCACGTCGCCGGCCACCATCCAGTCAGGATGTGCCGTGCCGTCCGCCGAGGCGGGCCGCGTCACCGCGACGCCGGCCTCCTCCGCCACCAACGCGCCGGCGGCCCAGTCGTACTCCTGCGTGCCGAACTCGGCGTACGCGTCCAGGGTGCCGTCGGCGACCATGCACAGGTCCAGCGCCGCCGAGCCGATCCGTCGCACGTCCCCGAACGCGGGCAGCAGGGCCGCGAGCGCCCGCACCTGCAGGGCCCGGCGGGCGGGGTCGTAGCCGAAGCCGGTGGCGAGCAGTCGCCCCGAGCGTCCGGGCAGGGGACCGGTGAGCCGCACGGGGGCGGCATCGCGGTCGGGCAGGTCCACGCCCGCCGTCGTCGCGTCCGCGGTGCTGAAGGCGCCCCGGCCCGCGCTCGCGTACCAGGTGCGCCCCAGCGCGGGCGCCGCCACGACGCCGGCCAGCCAGCGTTCGGTGCCCTCGGCCACCCCCAGCAGGTCGGCGGTCTCGGCGTCCACCGGGCCGGTGACGGCCACCGAGGTGCAGAACTGCGGAAGCCCGCGCACGAAGTTCGTGGTGCCATCCAGCGGGTCGATGGACCAGCGGTACCCGGACGGCTCGGCCGGACGGGTGGCGCCGTACTCCTCGCCGGTGATCTCGTCCGAGGGGCGGTAGCCGGCGACGACCTCCCGGACGGCCTGCTCGGCGCGGCGGTCGTAGTCGGTGACCCAGTCGGAGCCGGAGGACTTCGTCTGCGCGCCGATCTCCTCGATGCCCAGCGGGACGGCCGGGTGGTGACCGGTCCAGCGCCGGGCCAGGACGTCCGCGCCGGCGCGCGCGGCGGCCTTGGCGACCACGAGCAGGCCCGGGACCGTGGTGCGCGCGCTCATGCCGAGGCCTCCCCCTCTGCGGCGTCGTCGGTGGCGTCGTCCGTGCCCGCCGGGCGCACGGCGTCCGGGCCACCGGCCAGCAGCGCCGTGAACCCGGCCTCGTCCAGCACGGGCACGCCGAGGGACTGCGCCTTGTCCAGCTTGGAGCCGGCGGCCTCGCCGGCCACCAGGAAGTCGGTCTTCTTGGACACGGACCCGGAGGCCCTGCCGCCGCGCACGAGGATCGCCTCCTTCGCGGAGTCGCGGGAGAAGCCCTCGAGCGAGCCGGTGACCACCACGGTCAGGCCCTCGAGCGTGCGCGGGGTGGACTCGTCCTGCTCGTCCTCCATGGCCACACCCGCCGCGGCCCAGCGGTCCACGATCTCCCGGTGCCAGTCCTCGGCGAACCACTCGATGAGCGCGTCCGCGATGATCGGACCGACGCCGTCGATCTCGGCCAGCCGGTCCCGGTCGCCGGCCTCGGCCGCCGCGCGCAGCGCCGCCATCGAGCCGAACGCCGTGGCCAGCGAGCGGGCCGCCGTCGGGCCCACGTGCCGGATGGACAGCGCCACGAGGGTGCGCCACAGCGGCTGGGACTTGGCCTTCTCGAGCTCGTCGAACAGGCGGAGCGTGTTGGCCGTGGGCGCGGACGGCTTCTTCGCGGTGCCGGCGGTGAAGAAGTACGGCTTGAGCGTGAACACGCCCGAGGGCACCATGCGGCCGTCCACCTTCGTACGGCCCTCGCGCCACACGCGGACCTCGCCGAGGGAGCGCTGCAGGTCCGTCAGCCCGTCCTCGCCGCGGGGGCCCGTGATCTCCTCCGGCGTGCCGGAGGCGAGGTCGAAGATCTGCGCCTCCGCCGTGATGGGGCCGGGACCCTCGGGGCGCACCTGCCCCTCGTGCTCGGCCGGGTCCTCGCCGGGGCCCTGGACGAGCCAGCGGGCGGCCTCCTCGCCGAGCGCCTCCACGTCGAAGGCGCCGCGGCTGGCCAGGTGCTCGACGCGGCCGGCCAGCTGGGCCGGGCAGGAGCGGGCGTTGGGGCAGCGCAGGTCCACGTCCCCCTCCTTGGCCGGGGCCAGCGGCGTGCCGCACGAGGGGCAGTGCGCGGGCATGACGAACTCGCGCAGCTCCCGGCCCGCCTCGATCGCCTTCTCGCGCAGCGGCAGCACGGGGCCCACGACCTCGGGGATCACGTCCCCGGCCTTGCGCACCACCACGGTGTCCCCGATCAGCACGCCCTTGGCCTTGACCACGTCCTGGTTGTGCAGGGTGGCCAGAGAGACGGTGGACCCGGCCACGGTGACCGGCTCCAACACCGCGAACGGGGTCACCCGACCGGTGCGGCCCACCGAGACCGCGATGTCCCGCAGCAGCGTGTGCACCTCCTCCGGCGGGTACTTGTACGCCGCCGCCCAGCGGGGCACGCGGGAGGTGTGGCCGAGGTAGCGCTGGTCCGCGAACGCGTCCGCCTTCACCACGATGCCGTCGATCTCGTGGATCAGCTCGTGCCGGCGCCGGCCGTACTCCTCGATCACCGCGACGACGGCGGCCAACGCCTCCTCGTCCGCACCCTCCACCACGCGGGTGTAGGGGCTCACGGGCAGGCCCCAGCCCGCGAGCGCGTAGTACACCTCGTGCTGGGACTCCAGTCCGAACGCCTCGACCGAGCCGATGCCGTGCACGAACATGGCCAGCGGGCGCTGCGCGGTGACGGCCGGGTCCTTCTGACGCAGGGCGCCGGCGGCGGCGTTGCGCGGGTTCGCGAACGGCGTCTGACCCTCCTCGGCACGGCGCGCGTTGAGCTCGGCGAAGGCGGCGGAGGACATGAACACCTCGCCGCGCACCTCGAACTCGGCGGGCCAGCCCTCGCCGGAGAGCTCGTGCGGGATGTCCCCGATGGTGCGCACGTTGGCGGTGACGTCCTCGCCCGTGACGCCGTCGCCGCGGGTGGCGGCCTGCACGAGCCGCCCGTCCCGGTAGCGCAGGGCGACGGCGAGCCCGTCGATCTTCACCTCCACGAGCCAGCGGGGCGCCACGCCCGGTCGCACCTGCGTCAGGGCCTGCGCCGCGCGGCGGAACCAGACCTCGAGCTCCTCGATGGAGAACAGGTCCTCGAGCGAGTACATGCGGGCCCCGTGCCGGACGGGGGCGAACGCCTCCGAGACCTCGCCGCCGACCTCCTGGGTGGGCGAGTCGTTGGCCACGAGCTCGGGGTGCAGGGCCTCGAGGTCCTCGAGGCGGCGGTACAGCGCGTCGTACTCGGCGTCCGAGATCTCCGGGGCGTCCCGCTGGTAGTAGGCGGTCCGGGCGGCGCGGACCCGCTCCACGAGGTCCTCGTACTCCTCCCGCAGGTCCGCGGCGGGGATGTCCTGCGGATCGGGCTGGGCGGCGGATTCCTTGGGGGTGCTCACCCGGCCCAGCGTAGTCGGCGTCCCGGACGGCGCACCCGGGTCAGGGGATGCGCACGAGCACCGCCGTGATGTTGTCCCGGCCGCCGCGCCACAGGGCGGCGCCGATGAGCTTCTCGAGGGCGTCCTCGAGGGTGTCGGCGTCGTCGATCAGCGCGCGGATCTCCTCGTCCAGCAGCTCGCCGGTCAGGCCGTCGCTGCACAGCAGGACGAGGTCCCCGGAGGCGAGGGGGACCTCGGCCACGTCCACCGTGAGCGCCTCGCGCGAGCCGAGCGCGCGGGTGATGACGTTGCGGCGCGGGTGGACGCGGGCTTCGGCGGGGGTGAGCTCCCCCGCGTCGACGAGCATCTGGACCGCCGAGTGGTCCACCGTGAGCTGCTGGAGCACCGGCGAGCCGACGGGCCGCAGGTACACCCGGGAGTCGCCGACGTTCGCCACGGCCCAGCGGCCGCGCTCCGTGTCCAGGCAGGCCAGGACGGTCAGGGTGGTGCCGGAGCGCCCCAGCCCGGCCTCGACGACGGCGGCGTCCGCCTCGTGGATCAGGTGGCCGAGCTCCTGGGGCGTGTGGGCCGTGCCCGGGGCGAGCACCTCGGGGGCGCGGCGGCGCAGGGTCTCGATCGCGGCGGCCGAGGCCACCTCGCCGGCCTCGTGCCCGCCCATGCCGTCGGCCACGGCGGCGAGCACCAGCGGCTCCCCGACGAGGGTCCACGCGTCCTCGTTCAGGTCGCGGACGGCGCCCACGTGGGTGGCGCCCGCGGCCTGGGGCCGCGGCGCGGACGGGGTCTCGGGGCGGGGGTCCACGGGGTCCTCGATCAGTCGGCGAGCAGGGTCTGGGCCGACCCGTCCAAGAGCAGGGAGGGGCGGACCTCTCCGAACCCGCGGACGATCCTGGGCGGCTGCGGGACGAGCACGAAGCGCTCGTCCCGGGACAGGGCCGCAGCGGTCATGGCGTCCACGAGCACGGTACCCGGATCGGCCAGGGACGTCAGCCGCGCGGCGAGGTTCACGGTGGGCCCGTAGATGTCCCCCATGCGGGAGAGCACCCGTCCCCATGTCAGGGCGACGCGCGCCGAGGGCAGCTCCTCGTCCGCGGCGATGGTCTCGGCCAGGGAGAGCGCGATCGCGGCGCCGGCCTCGGGGGTCTCGGCGTTGAACATGACCTCGTCGCCGATGGTCTTCACGAGCCAGCCGCCGCCGGCCGAGATGGTCTCCGCGGCGAGGGACTCGAAGCGCAGCACCATGCGGGCCAGCGTCCGGTCGTCCATGGTCCGGGAGAGCGTCGTGTAGGAGACCATGTCCGCGAAGCCGACGGCGCGGGCCAGCGGCAGCGGCGCATCCGACTCGGAGCCGTCGCGGCCCTGGGCGCTGGCCGCCAGCCCGGCCTCCACGCGCACGGTCAGGCGCTGGACGGCGCGGTTGAGCTGGCGCCGGTAGACGATCCGCATGGCCTTCTCGAGCGGTCCGACCATGTCCGGGAGCATGTCGACGACGGCCCGCCGCGCCTCCGGGTCCGTCAGGTCCTCGGAGGCGATCTTGTCCTCCACGAGCGCCTCGATCTGCCACACCACCATGCGGTCCGTCATCTGCCCGATCGACCGGGCCAGCGAGATGGCGGTGTCCTCGTTCAGCGTCCCCGAGCGCACGAGCGTGAGCACGGACTCGAACGCCTCGATGTCCGCCTCGGTGAAGGCCTTGTGCCCCTCCGGCGACGTCGGATAGCCCAGCGCACGCCAGATCTTCCGGGCGGAGCCCATCGAGACGCCGAGGCGCCGCGCCACCTCCCGCGAGGTGTAGGCGCGCGGGCCCACCACCAGGCCGGCGTCGAGCGTGCGCATCGCGCTCGTCCAGCCGGCGGGCTGGGCGGAGCGCTCCTCGACGTCGCGGGCGGTCTCGTCCTCAGCCGACGGGACGATCGGCAGCGGTGCGGTGTCCGGTGTCTCCGGACGGCTCATCGGAGGTCTCCTGTCGGGACGGGGGCGGGCCAGGTTGCGGTGCGGGCCTGGCGGGTGAGGTGGGCCAGGGCCTCCTCGAAGCGCGCGGCCTCGGGGACGTCGCGCAGCCGCCAGTGGACCTGGCGGGCGGGCTCCTGGAAGAGGATGTGCAGGTCTCCGGCACCCGAGCCGCGGCGGCGCCGCTGCACGTCGGCGATGGACACGAGCGGCATGGCGGCCCCGGAGCCGCCGACGCCGGCGCCCTGGAGGATGCGGCGGTCGGTGAGCACGGTGCGCCGGAAGACCCAGCGCCACAGCGGGCGGATGGTGCCGGGGAGCAGGACGAGCGCCGCGACCACCCACGCGGCCGCCTCGAGCACGGCGCGGTTCGCGGCGACGATCCCGGGCAGGTCGGGGCGTGCGAGCACGCCGACGGCCAGGCCGAGCAGGAACGCGACGGCCACGAGGACCGCGGCCGGGCGCAGCAGCGCGCGCGGGTGGGTGCGGGTGCGCACCATCACCTGCTCACCGGGCTCGAGTCGCACGGCGGTCACCTCCTGACCGGGACGGGTGTGTCATGCGCCGCGATGGACGTCTCCGCGCAGGTGGGCCACGTCCCCCGCACTGACCTCGGTCTCGATTGTGCCACGGTCCGGTGTGACGTGCTTCACGCGCAGGGTGCCGCCGGGGCCGAGGCCCACGGCCGTGCCCTCCAGCACGCCGCCGCCGGGCAGCTCGGCGCGCACCGCGCGGCCCAGCGTGGAGAGCCGGTCCGCCACGGCCGCCACGGCCGGGTGACGCCCGTCCACGGCCGCCGTCTGCCCCGCCACGCCCGCCGCGAAGCGGTCCACGGCCGCCACGACGGCGTCACGCAGCTCGACCGCGAGGTCCCGGGGCGCGGGCACGGCGTCCGCGCCGATCCACTCCGCCAGGTCCGAGGCGGTGTCCACCGGGGCGGCCCCGCGGTGGTCCAGGTTCACGCCCATCCCGACGACGACGCCGGGCCCCTTGCCGTCCGAGGACAGCGCCACCGTGGCCAGCACGCCGCACAGCTTGCGCCCGTCGGTGGCGAGCACGTCGTTCGGCCACTTCACGTGCGTCAGGACGCCCCGGGCCGCGAGGCGCTCGGCGACCGTGGCGGAGGCGACGAGCGAGAGCCAGCTCAGATGGGCCGGGGAGACCGGCACCCCGCCGGACTCGGGACGCAGGTACACGGACAGGGCGAGCGCCGCACCCGGCGCGGCGCTCCACACCCGGGAGTGCCGTCCCCGGCCGGCCCGCTGGTCCGCGGTGGCCACGGCCGCACCGTGCCGGTGTCCCTCGCGGTCCAGCCGTGCGAGGAGCTCATCCTGCGTGGAGCCGGCGGAGTCCAGCCAGGTCAGATCCGGTGTGGGGGCGTCGTCGGGGTGCATGCCCCTAGATATACACGGCGTTCCCGGGGGCGGGCTGGGCGGGCCGATCCGCTCCCGGGGCGCGCGGAGGGGCGGCCCGGGCCGACGTCCTCGTCGTTTGTGGGCTTCCTCCAACCGAGGGCGTCCGCGGCGGCCCGTAGACTGGCCGACTGAGCCTCCGCATCTGGCGGACCACCACAAGGAGGACGTGTGACCGATCCCGATCTGACCACCACGGCCGGCCGGCTGGCCGACCTGCATCGGCGGCTCGAGGCGACGGCCGCGCCCGGCGGCCCGGACGCCGTCGAGCGCCAGCACGCGCGCGGCAAGCACACCGCGCGCGAGCGGATCGACCTCCTCCTGGACGAGGGCTCCTTCGTGGAGCTGGACGCGCTGGCCGTGCACCGCACCACCGCGTTCGGCATGGACGCCAAGCACCCGGCCGGCGATGGCCTGGTGTCCGGCTTCGGCACCGTGGACGGACGCCAGGTGGCCGTCTACTCCCAGGACTTCACCGTGTTCGGCGGCTCGCTGTCCGAGCGCAACGGACAGAAGATCGTGAAGGTCCAGGAGTTCGCCGCGCGCAACGGCTGCCCCGTGATCGGCATCCTCGACGGCGGCGGCGCGCGCATCCAGGAGGGCGTGGCCTCCCTCGCCCAGTTCGCGGACATCTTCCGGAACAACGTCCTGGCCTCGGGCATGATCCCGCAGATCTCGCTGATCATGGGCCCCTCCGCCGGCGGCGCGGCCTATTCGCCGGCGCTGACGGACGTCGTGGTGATGGTGGACCAGACCTCGCACATGTTCATCACCGGCCCGGACGTGATCAAGACCGTCACGGGCGAGGACGTGGACATGGAGACCCTCGGCGGCGCCCGCTCGCACAACGCCACCTCCGGCACCGCCCACTACATGGCCTCCTCGGAGGAGGACGCGATCGCCTACGTGCAGGAGCTGCTCGAGCTGCTGCCCTCCAACAACCTCGCGGAGGCCCCGACCTTCGAGGCCGCGGACCCGGAGCCCACGGACGAGGACCTCGCCCTGGACGAGATCGTCCCGGACTCCGCCAACCAGCCCTACGACATGCTCGAGGTCATCGCCTCGATCGTGGACGAGGGCCACCTGCTGCAGCTGCAGGAGCTGTACGCGCCCAACGTGATCACCGGCCTGGCCCGCCTGGACGGCATGAGCGTGGGCGTCGTCGCGAACCAGCCGATGCAGTTCGCCGGCACCCTGGACATCGCCGCCTCGGAGAAGGCCGCGCGGTTCGTGCGCTTCTGCGACGCGTTCAACATCCCGATCATCACCCTCGTGGACGTGCCCGGGTTCCTGCCCGGCACGGACCAGGAGTTCAACGGCATCATCCGCCGCGGCGCCAAGCTGATCTACGCCTACGCCGAGGCCACCGTGCCGAAGCTGACCGTGATCACGCGCAAGGCCTTCGGCGGCGCGTACATCGTGATGGGCTCCAAGAAGCTCGGCGCGGACCTGAACCTGGCCTGGCCGAGCGCCCAGATCGGCGTGATGGGCGCCCAGGGCGCCGTGAACATCCTGTACCGGCGCGACCTGAAGGCGACGGCGGAGGCGGGCGGCGACGTCGACGCGCGCCGGGCCGAGATCGTGGCCGACTACGAGGCCGAGCTGCTCAACCCGTACCAGGCCGCCGAGCTGGGCTACGTGGACGCCGTGGTGCCCCCGCACGCCACCCGCGGCCAGCTCATCCGCGCCCTGCGCGCCACCCTGCACAAGCGCGAGGCCCGCCCCGCCAAGAAGCACGGGAACATGCCGCTGTGAGCGCCCTGCTGGGTCCGGGCGCCCCGGACGAGAACGACGAGTCGACGCAGGCCACGCCGGCGTCGGCCGACCCGCTGCAGCTCAGCGGCCCGGAGTTGGAGCCGGAGGAGATGGCGGCGCTGGCCGCCGTCCTCGAGGCGGCCGCCGCGGCCCGGGCCGAAGCCGCCCGGCTCGCCGCCGCGGCCGCCGACCCCCGTCCCCTGGACCGCACGCTCCGCCGTCGCGGCGACCTGGGCCTGTGGGCCCGGCCCGGCCGCGGCCAGTGGCGTCAGGGCGCGGGCCCGCAGTGAGCCGGGGGCGGGTGCCAGCGCCTAGAGTGCCGGTATGACCCAGCACACCTCCGAGGCCGCCGCCGACGGCGCCCGCACCCCGTCCGCCATCGACGCGCTCGCCGAGCGCTACGTGACCGACCTCCTCGCCCTGCATCCGGACACCGCCACCGAGCTCGGCTTCCCCGGCCGGGAGACCGAGTACACGGACTTCTCCCCCGCCGGCGCCCGCGCCGACGACGAGCTCAACGCCCGCCTGCTCGAGGACTTGGCCGCGCTCGAGCCGCAGGACGAGACGGACCGCGTCACGAAGGCGGCCATGCAGGAGCGCATCGGCCTCGAGCGGGAGATCCACGCGACCGGCCGCACCGAACTGAACAACATCGCCTCCCCCGCTCAGGGCATCCGCGCGGTCTTCGACCTCATGCCCACGGACACCGCGGAGCAGTGGGGCCACATCGCCGGCCGCCTCGAGAACCTGCCGGCCGCCCTGCGCGGCTACACCGAGTCCCTGCTCGCCTCCCGCGACGCCGGCCACGTGGCCGCGGTGCGCCAGGTGGACATCGTGGTGGAGCAGGCCCGCGCCCACGGCGGCGCGGGCGGGTTCTTCCCGGGCCTGGTCGAGCGGGCCGAGGCAGCCGACGTCGTGGACGACGCCCTGGCCGCCCGCATCCGCTCCGGCGCGGACACCGCCGCGCAGGCCTACCGCGACTTCGCGGCCACGCTCGAGGCCGAGCTGCGCCCGCACGCCCCGGAGGCGGACGGCGTCGGGATCGACTACTACCGGCTGGCCTCCCGCGTCTTCCTCGGCGCCGAGATCGACCTCGAGGAGACCTACCGCTGGGGCCAGGAGGAGCTGGCCCGCATCATCGCCGCGCAGCAGGCGGACGCCGAGCGCATCCGGCCGGGCGCCACGATCGAGGAGGCGCGCGCGATCCTGGACGCGGACCCGGAGCGCACCCTGAAGGGCACCGAGGCCCTGCGCACGTGGATGCAGCGGCTCTCCGACGACGCGGTCGAGGCCATGAAGGAGCACTTCGAGATCCCGGCCCCGATGGACCGGCTCGAGTGCATGATCGCCCCCACCCAGGAGGGCGGCATCTACTACACCGGCCCCTCGGACGACTTCTCCCGGCCCGGCCGCATGTGGTGGTCCGTGCCCCCGGGCGAGGACGAGTTCACCACGTGGGCGGAGACCACCACGGTCTACCACGAGGGCGTGCCGGGCCATCACCTGCAGATCGCCACCGCCATGATGAACCGGGAGAACCTCAACCTGTGGCGCCGCAGCTTCTGCTGGACGTCCGGCCACGGTGAGGGCTGGGCGCTGTACGCGGAGAAGCTCATGGAGGAGCTCGGCTTCCTCGACGACCCGGGCGACCATCTCGGCATGCTGGACATGCAGCGCATGCGCGCGGCCCGCGTGGTGTTCGACATCGGCTACCACTGCGGCTTCGACGCCCCCGAGTCCGAGGGCGGCGGCGCGTGGACCCCGGAGAAGGGCTACGCGTTCCTGGCCAAGCACCTGATGATCTCCGAGGGCCAGCGCCGCTTCGAGTTCACGCGCTACCTCGGCTGGCCGGGGCAGGCGCCGGCGTACAAGGTGGGCCAGCGCATCTGGGAGCAGATCCGCGCCGAGCACGAGCAGGCCGAGGGCGCCGACTTCGACCTCAAGGCCTTCCACACCCGGGCCCTGCGCCTGGGCGGCATGGGCCTGGACACCCTGCGGGAGGCGCTCGCGTGATCCCGCACGACGACGGCGCGGCCGGCCCCGGCACGGGCCTGCGGCTGGTGCTCGGCTCGGCCTCCCCCGGCCGGGCGGAGGTCCTGACCCGGGCGCGGGTGCCGTTCCGCGTCGTCGTCTCGGGGGTGGACGAGGCGGCCGTGGGCGCGGCGGCGGGCGACCCGTCGCCGGCGGAGCTGGCGGGCCTGCTGGCGGAGGCCAAGGGCCGCGATGTGGCCGCCCGTGTGGCGGGCGCCGGCGTCGAGGCCCCCACGCTCGTGCTCGGCTGCGACTCCGTGTTCGAGTTCGAGGGCCGCGCCCACGGCAAGCCCTACGAGCCCGAGGTCGCCGTCGAGCGCTGGCGCGCCCAGGCCGGCCGGGAGGGCGTGCTGCATTCGGGCCACTGGGTGGGCCTGGTGCTGCCGGAGCCCGGGGTCGAGTCCGGGATGGCCGCGGAGGCGGGCGTGGTGTCCGCCGTCGTGCGCTTCGGCGCCGTCACCGAGGCCGAGATCCAGGCCTACGTGGCCACGGGCGAGCCGCTGCACTGCGCGGGCGCGTTCACGGTGGACGGCGCGGGCGCGGCCCTCGTGGACGGCGTGGACGGGGATCCCAACGCGGTGATCGGGCTGTCCGTGGCGTGGCTGCGGCGGGCCACGGCGGCCCTGGGCCAGGACTTCACCCGATTGTGGGAACCCTCCAACGCGCAGCGCTGATCCGGCGCGACAGGGCCACGTGCCTCGGAGGGTTCCGCCACAACGAGTAGGGTGCTGGTCAGAGTCGGCGCCGTCCCGCGCCTTTCGCCCCACCGGGTGAGGGGCACGACCCCGGACGTGGCGCCCGCACCCCCAGCCGTGATCGTCCGAGGAGTCCATCGCCCATGAGCATCGCCGACGCACCGCAGGCCTCGGTCGTCCCGCCCGTCGACCCCGCGGCGGAGCGCCGGTTCTCCCGGGTGCTGATCGCCAACCGCGGTGAGATCGCCGTGCGCATCATCCGGGCCTGCCAGGACGAGGGGCTGACCTCCGTGGCCGTCTACGCCGAGCCGGACCGGGACGCCCTGCACGTGAAGCTCGCGGACGAGGCCGTGGCCCTCGGCGGGGAGAGCGCCGCCGACTCCTATCTGGTGGTCGGCAAGATCCTCGACGCCGCCGAGCGCGCGGGCGCGGACGCCGTGCACCCCGGCTACGGCTTCCTCTCCGAGAACGCGGACTTCGCGCGCGCCGTGGCCGACGCCGGCCTCGTGTGGATCGGCCCGCCCGCCGCGGCGATCGACCGGCTGGGCGACAAGGTCTCGGCCCGCCAGCTGGCCACCAAGGTCGGCGCCCCGCTGGCGCCGGGCACCACCTCCCCGGTGACCGGCACGGAGGAGGTCGTCGCGTTCGCGGACGAGTTCGGCCTGCCGGTGGCCATCAAGGCGGCCTACGGCGGCGGCGGCCGCGGCATCAAGGTGGCCCGCACGCGCGAGGAGATCCCCGAGTTCTACGAGTCCGCGGTCCGTGAGGCCGTGGCCGCGTTCGGCCGGGGCGAGTGCTTCGTGGAGCGCTTCCTGGACAAGCCGCGCCACGTGGAGACGCAGTGCCTGGCGGACGTGCACGGCGACGTCGTCGTGATCTCCACCCGCGACTGCTCGCTGCAGCGCCGCAACCAGAAGCTCGTGGAGGAGGCCCCGGCGCCGTTCCTCACGGACGAGCAGAACGCCCGCCTCGTGGAGTCCTCCAAGGCGATCCTGCAGGAGGCCGGCTACGTCGGCGCGGGCACGTGCGAGTTCCTCGTGGGCCAGGACGGGACCATCTCCTTCCTCGAGGTGAACACGCGCCTGCAGGTGGAGCACCCGGTCTCCGAGGAGATCACCGGCATCGACCTCGTGCGCGAGCAGTTCCGCCTGGCCCGCGGCGAGGCCCTCGGCTACACGGACCCGCAGCCCCGCGGCCACTCGATCGAGTTCCGCCTCAACGGCGAGGACCCGGGCCGCAACTTCCTGCCCGCCCCCGGCCGGCTCACCACGTTCCGCATGCCCAGCGGCCCGGGCGTGCGCGTGGACTCCGGCGTGGTGGAGGGCGAGACCGTGTCCGGGGCCTTCGACTCCATGGTCGCCAAGCTGATCGTCACCGGCGCGGACCGCCGCCAGGCCCTGCAGCGCGCCGCCCGCGCCCTGCGCGAGGCCGAGATCGTCGGCATGCCCTCGGTGCTGCCCTTCCATCGCGCCGTGGTGCGCGACCCCGCCTTCGCCCCCGAGATCGCCGGCTCGGAGGAGCCGTTCTCGGTGCACACCCGGTGGATCGAGACGGAGTTCGCGAACCGCATCGAGCCGAGCGCCCTCACCCCGGCCGAGCCGGCCCCCCGCGAGGCGCGCCACACCGTGACCGTGGAGGTCAACGGCAAGCGCGTGGACGTCACCCTGCCCACGTGGGGCGAGGCCCTGCACACGATCTCCGGCGCCGCCCAGCGGGCCGGTGCGGGACGACGCCGGCCCCGCGGCAAGCGCGGCGCACCGGTGGCCGCGGCCGTCAGCACGGACGCGCTGACCGCCCCGATGCAGGGCACCGTGGTGAAGGTCGCCGCCGAGAACGGCCAGACCGTGGCCGAGGGCGACCTGATCGTGGTCGTGGAGGCCATGAAGATGGAGCAGCCGCTCGCGGCCCACCGCGCGGGCGTGGTCAGCGGTCTCGAGGTCGAGCCGGGCCAGACGGTCACGGCCGGCACGGTGATCGCCACCATCGCCGACGCGGAGTGAGCCGCCGGCGACGACGGCGGGGAGCGCCGGCGTCGTGGGCTGGTTCCACATGGTGGACGACGAGGATGTGACTCTCGCAGATCGGCGCGACGAGGCTTAACCTGACACGCATCTTCGTCTCACATCGTGGTCGTTCGCGACCCCCTGTGCCCGTCATACCAGGGAGACACCATGTCCCACTCCACCCCGCCCGCGAACCCGGGCGCCCCCACCGATCTCACGTCGGACGCGGTCGCCACTGCGGAGGAGGTGCCCCGCTCGCGGGTCATCATCGCCTCGCTCGTGGGCACCTCGATCGAGTTCTACGACTTCTACATCTACGCCACGGCCGCCGTCTCGGTGTTCCCGCTGATCTTCTTCGCGGGCGGCGACGACAACACGGCCCTGCTGGCCTCCATGGCCACCTTCGGCGCGGCGTTCGTCGCCCGACCCCTGGGCGCCGTCGTCTTCGGCCACCTGGGCGATCGTGTGGGCCGCAAGACCACGCTCATCGGCTCGCTGCTGACCATGGGCATCGCGACGTTCCTCATCGGCCTGCTGCCCACGTACTTCCAGATCGGCCTGTGGGCGCCGGCCATGTTGACGCTGCTGCGCTTCTTCCAGGGCCTGGGGCTCGGCGGCGAGTGGTCCGGCGCCGCCCTGCTGGCCACGGAGTACGCCAAGGACGGCAAGCGCGCGCAGGCGGCCATGTGGCCGCAGCTCGGCGCGCCGATCGGCTTCCTGCTGGCCAACGGCCTGTTCCTCGCGCTGGTGCTCGGCTTCGGCCACGACTCCACGAGCCCGGTGCTCGACGGCCCGTTCCTCACGTGGGTGTGGCGCGTGCCGTTCCTGCTCTCGATCGTGATGGTGGCCGTGGGCCTCTACGTCCGCGTCAAGCTCGAGGAGACCCCGGTCTTCCAGCGCGCCCTCGACCGCGACCAGCGTGTGAAGGCGCCGCTGGGCGAGGTGTTCCGCCGCAACTGGTGGGAGCTGATCCTGGGCACCTTCGTCATGTACGCCACCTACGTGCTCTTCTACCTGATGACCACGTGGATCCTCTCCTACGCGATCGGCAAGCCGGCCAACGGCTTCCTGGGTGTCCCCTACGCCGAGTTCCTCGTGCTGCAGCTGGTCGGCATCCTGTTCTTCGCGGCGTTCGTGCCGGTCTCCGGCCTGCTGGCGGACCGCTTCGGCCGCCGCCCCACCCTGATCGTGATCTCGGTGCTCATGGTGCTGTTCGGCCTCTCGTTCGGCCTGTGGCTCTCGCCGGAGAACATGGGCGTGGGCGCGGAGCTGAACGTGCCGCTGATGCTGGCGTTCCTGGCCACGGGCATGACGCTCATGGGCCTGACCTTCGGGCCGATGTCCGCGGTGCTGCCCGAGCTGTTCCCCACGAACACGCGCTACACCGGCTCCGGCATCGCCTACAACGTGTCCTCGATCCTCGGCGCCGCGCTGACCCCGTTCATCGCCGCCTGGCTCGTGCAGAGGTTCGACGTCTCCTACGTCGGCTACTACCTGGCCGCCGCCTCGGCGATCACCGTCATCGCGCTGGCGCTCTCCCCCGAGACCCGGCACACGGACCTCGACACCGTCACCTCGGCCCGCGAGCGCCGCGCCGCACGCTGACCCCGGCCCCCGCGGGCCCGGGCCCCCGCCCGCACTGTCGAACGTGACATCGGGGGAATGGACGCTTTCGGTCGTGAGATAGGCCCTATCTCACGACCGAAAGTCGTCTCTGGGTCAGATGCGCACGTGCAGGCGGCGTGCCGCCTCCGCGATCGACCCGGACATGGACGGGTACACGGTGAAGGTGTCCGCGAGGTCGTCCACGTGCAGCTTGTGCGTGACCGCGAGCGCGAGCGCGTAGATCAGCTCGGAGGCGCGCGGCGAGACCACCACCCCGCCGATCACGGTGCCGGAACCCTGACGCGCGAAGATCTTCACGAACCCCTCCTCCGCGCCGGACATCTTGGCGCGGGGGTTGGTGTGGAAGTCCAGTCGCAGCACGTCCGCCTGGTACTGGCCGGAGTCCACCTGCGCCTGCGAGACACCCACGGTGGCGATCTCCGGCGAGGTGAAGATGTTCGAGGCCAGCAGGTGCGGGCGCAGCGGCTTGAGGGCGTCGCCGAGCAGGTGGGCCACGGCGATGCGCCCCTGCATGGCCGCCACCGAGGCGAGGGCGAGCTTGCCCGTGCAGTCGCCCGCCGCGTAGATGCTCGGCACGGACGTGCGGGAGACGCCGTCCACGAGCACGTGGCCGGAGCCGGTCAGCTTCACGCCCACGTCGTCGAGGCCGAGGCCCGCCGTGTTCGGCACGCCGCCGACGGCCACCAGCGCGTGGGAGCCCTCGATCGACGGGGTGTCCTCGGCGCCCTCGCCGGAGAGGTGCACGCGCACGCCGGTCTCGGTCCGCTCGACGGACTCGGCCCGGGAGCGGGAGACCACCCTGAGGCCGTTGCCCTCGAAGACCTTCTCGAGCAGTTCGGCGGCGTCGGCGTCCTCGCCGGGGAGCACGCGGTCGCGCGAGGAGACGAGGGTGACCTTGGCGCCGAGGCGGTTGTAGGCCGAGGCGAACTCGGCGCCGGTGACGCCGGAGCCCACGACGATCAGGTGCTCGGGAAGCTCCTTGAGGTTGTAGACCTGCTTCCAGTTGAAGATCCGCTCGCCGTCCGGGACGGCGGTGGGCAGCTCGCGGGGGCTCGCGCCGACGGCCACGAGGATCGCGTCCGAGGTGATGATCTCGGGCTCGGCGCCGGCGTCGGCGTCGTCGAGGGCGCGGACGGACACCTCGTGGGGGCCGACGACGCGGCCCACGCCGTCGATCACCCGGACGCCGACCCGCTCGAGGCCCGCGCGGATGTCCGAGGACTGCTCGTGGGCCAGGTTCAGGATGCGGTGGCCGACCCGGCCCATGTCCGCGTGGACGTCGCCCCCGCCGAGGTCGACGCCCAGGTCAACGGAGGCGCCCACGCGGCGCATCGAGTCGGCGGCGGCGATCAGCGTCTTGGAGGGGACCACGTCCGTGAGGACGGCCGCGCCGCCCAACCCCTGGCGCTCGACCAGGGTCACGCGGGCGCCCAGCTTCGCGGCCACCATGGCGGCCTCGTAGCCGCCGGGGCCGCCGCCGATGATGGTCAGGGACGGGATGAAGGTGCTGTTTTCCTCGGTCACGGGCTCCATTGTGTCCGCCGCGGACGGGAAAGTCCTAGCCCGCGCTCACGGGACACCGCCTAGACTCCACGACGTGACCGACCAGACCAGCATCCCCTCCCCCGACTCCCCCTTGACCGGCGACCATCCGGGCTTCGCCGAGGCCCGCGCGGCCGCCGACACCATCGCCCGGGCGACGGGCGTGGCGGAGCACCGCGTCGCCGTCGTCCTCGGCTCCGGCTGGGGCGAGGCCGCCGGCCTGATCGGCGACGAGGTCGCCGCCGTGCCGCTGGCCGAGGTGCCCGGCTTCCACGCCCCGAAGGTGCCCGGCCACAACGCGGTGATCCGCTCGGTCCGGCTGCCGGACGGCACGCACGCCCTCGTCTTCGGCTCGCGCACGCACTTCTACGAGTCCCGCGACGCCCAGGCCGTGGCGCACACCGTCCGCACCGCCGCCGCCGCCGGGGCGCGCACCGTGGTGCTGACCAACGGCTGTGGCGGGCTGGACCCGGAGATCGCCCCGGGCACCCCCGTCCTGATCGCGGACCACATCAACCTCACCGGCGCCACCCCGCTCGCCGGCGCCACGTTCGTGGACCTCACCGACCTCTACTCGCCGCGGCTGCGCGCGATCGCCCGTGAGGTGGACCCGTCCCTGCGCGAGGGCGTGTACGTCCAGTTCGCCGGCCCGCAGTACGAGACCCCCGCCGAGGTGCGGATGGCGCGCACCCTCGGCGGCGACCTCGTCGGCATGTCCACGGCACTGGACGCGATCGCGGCCCGTCACGCCGGGCTGGAGGTGTTCGGCATCTCGCTGGTGACCAACCTCGGCGCCGGCATCTCGGAGACGCCGCTGTCCCACGCCGAGGTCGTGGAGGCCGGTCAGGCCGCCGGCCCGCGCATCGCGCGCCTGCTCGCGGACATCGTGGGGCGGCTCTGATGCCCGCGCATCCCCCGCACGACGACGTCGCCGCGCTCCCGGAGGACGTCCTCGCCCGGGCTGAGCGGTGGGCGGCGGAGGACCCCGACCCCGCGCACCGGGACACCCTGCGCGCCGAGCTCGACGCGGCCGCCGGCGTCGGCCCGGAGGCCGCGGCCGCCCGGGCGGCGCTCGCCGACCGCTTCGCCGGGCCGCTCGCCTTCGGCACCGCCGGCCTGCGCGCCGAGGAGGGCCCGGGCGAGTCCCGCATGAACCGGCTCGTGGTGCGCCGCACCGCGGCGGGTCTGGCCGCCCACCTGTGGGACGGCGTCGGGCGGGACGCGGCCCCGCCGCTGGCCGTCGTCGGGTACGACGCGCGGCGCGGTTCGGCCGCCTTCGCCGCGGACACGGCCGCCGTCCTGACGGCCGCGGGCGTGCAGACCGTCCTGCTGCCAGAGGCGCTGCCGACGCCGGTGCTCGCCTTCGCGGTGCGCCATCTCAGCGCGGACGCGGGCGTGATGGTCACCGCCAGCCACAACCCGCCCGCGGACAACGGCTACAAGGTCTACCTCGGCGGGCGGCTCACGGACGAGGCGGGTCGCGGGGCGCAGATCGTCTCCCCCGCGGACGCGGAGATCGCCGCCCGCATCGACCACGCGGCGTGGACCGCGGACATCCCGCTCGCCGACGACGGCTGGACCGTGGCCGGGCCGGACCTGCTGGAGGCCTACCGCGCGGCGGCCCTCGGCGTGCTCGACGACGACCGGCACGGCCACCGCGACCTGCGCGTGGTCTACACGCCCCTGCACGGGGTGGGCGGCGCCGTGGTCCCGGGCCTGCTCGAGGACGCCGGCTTCGGCCCCGTCCACGTGGTGGCCGAGCAGGCCGCCCCGGACCCGGCCTTCCCCACGGTCGCGTTCCCCAACCCGGAGGAGCCGGGGGCGATGGACCTCGCCCTCGCCCTGGCCGCCGAGGTGGACGCGGACCTGGTGATCGCCAACGACCCCGACGCCGACCGCCTGGCCCTGGCCGCGCCCGTCACCGACGCGCACGGCGTCCGCACGTGGCGGATGCTCTCGGGCGACGCCGTCGGGACGCTGCTGGGCGCGCACGCGATGCCGGCCCTGCACGCGGCCGGCCGCAGCGCCGCGAACTCCGTGGTCTCCTCCCCGCAGCTGGCCGCCCTGGCGGAGGCGAACGGGGTGAGGCACCACGTCACGCTGACCGGCTTCAAGTGGATCTCCCGTGCCCCGAACCTGGGCTTCGGCTACGAGGAGGCCCTCGGCTACTGCGTGGACCCGGACATGGTGCGGGACAAGGACGGCATCACGGCCGCCCTCATGGCCGCGGAGCTGTCCGCCGCCCTCACGGCGCAGGGACGGGGGCTGACGGACGCCCTGGCCGACGTCGACGCGGTCACCGGCGCCATGCCCAGCGCCCAGGTCTCGGTCCGCGTGGCGGATCTGTCCCTGATCGCCCGCACCATGGCGGCCCTGCGTCAGCAGGCGCCGGCCACGCTCGTGGGCGAGCCGGTCACCGTGCGCCGGGACCTGGCCGCCGGCGGGGACGGGCTGCCGCCCACGGACGCGCTGCTGTTCGCCACCGACTCCGGCACCCGCGTGCTCGTGCGCCCCTCCGGCACCGAGCCGAAGCTCAAGTGCTACCTCGGCACCCGGGACGCCGACCCGGCCGCGGCCGCCGAGCGGCTCGAGGCGCTGCGGGCCGAGGTGATGGCCCTCGTGGGCGGCTGAGCCTCGGTAGGCTGGTGGGCATGACCGTCTCCCTCACCACCGCCGAGCTGGCGAAGTACATCGACGCGACCGCCCTGAAGGCAGACACCTCGGAGGCGGACGTGCGCCGCCTCGTGGCCGAGTCCCGCGAGGCCGGGGTCAAGAGCGTCTGCATCAACCCCGTGTGGGTGCCGCTGGTGGCCGCCGAGCTCGCGGACTCGGACGTGCTGACCTGCACCGTGATCGGCTTCCCCCTCGGCGCCAACGCCTCGGAGGTCAAGGCCTTCGAGGCCCGGCAGGCGATCGACGCCGGCGCGGACGAGGTGGACATGGTCCTCGACGTCGCCGCGGCCCGCGCCGGGGACCGCGACCGGCTCGTCGCGGACGTCCGCGCCGTGGCCGAGGCCGCGCACGCGGACGGCCCCGCCGGCGACGGCGGGGCGCTGCTCAAGGTGATCGTGGAGACCGCCCTGCTGGACGACGACGCGATCGTCCTGGCCTGCGAGGCCGCGGTCGAGGCCGGGGCGGACTTCGTGAAGACCTCCACGGGCTTCTCCACCGCGGGCGCCACCGTCGAGCACGTCGCGCTGATGCGCCGCACCGTGGGCGAGCGCATCGGCGTGAAGGCCTCCGGCGGGGTGCGCACCCGCGCGGACGCCCTGGCGATGATCGAGGCCGGGGCCACCCGGATCGGGGCCAGCTCCGCGCTTGCTATCCTGGGATCCGACTGACTCGCATCACTTCGGCCGGGCGTCCGCCCCGGCTGGGACCGCACCGAAGGAGCATCACGTGATCCGCAACGGCAAGGCCATCGACCACTCCAACGTGGGCGGCGTCTGGGGTTCCCTGATCGCCTTCATCGTCGCCTTCGGCGCGTTCCTCGGCTGCCTCTACGCCATGGGCTTCTGGTCGCTCGAGTCGGTCTGGGTCCCCGGCCTGATCGCGCTGGCCCTGGCCACTGTGGCCTTCATGATCCCCAAGGCGTTCCTGGGCCGCAGCGACACCGTGGACACCACCGCCATCCACACCCGTCCCGTCGTCGAGCACGCCGCCACCGGCGCCCACGCCGTCGAGACCGGCGCCGCGCACCGCTGAGCCGTCCCGGAGCCGAGGATCGCTGACACCGGTCGTCCGGCCGCCGCGCGCCGAAGGGCGTCCACCCGCAACACGGGGGTGGACGCCCTTCGGCTTGTCTCCATCGCGGCGGTGGTGCTGGGTCACGCGTACCTGACGGACCTCACCTTCAGCCGGTACCTGGAGATCTGGCGGATGCCGCTGTTCTTCTTCCTCACCGGCTACTTCTGGACGCGCGGCCGCCCCTGGGCCACGGACGTGCGGGGCCGCTTCCGGAGCCTGATGGTGCCGTACCTGGTGTGGGCGGCGCTCATGTCCGTGGCCGCGTTCGCGTGGTTCGCCGACGACCCCGACCTCCTGAGGCGCCTGATGATCACCGGCTGGTACGGGGGCGCGGACCAGGAGCCCCCGTGGTGGGCGTTCTGGTTCATCTCCGTCCTGTTCTTCACCACGGTGCTGCGCCGATTCCTCGAGCGCTTCCCGTCCGCCGTCGCCTGGGCCGTGGGCCTGGCCGGGCTGGCGTGGGCCCACCTCGTGCCGGACTCCGCGATCGCCCGCACGCCTCTGGGCGTCGGGCTGGCCCTGCCGTGCCTGCTGTTCGTCCTCAGCGGCGAGACGTTCCGTCGCCGCGTCCAGCCGCACGTGCGACGCCATCGGACGCTCATCGGCGTCGGCCTGGTGCTGCTCGGGCTGGTCTCGGTCCGGCTGGGCCTGGAGCCGCCCAACATCAAGTTCGGCGGCTTCGGCACGCCGGTGCTCACCCCCGCCGTGGGCGTCCTGATGTCCGCGGGGATGGTGCTCGTGTTCGGTTCCACGGTGGAGGGACTGCTGCGCTCCTTCGCCCGACGCACCGGGACGGGTCAGGCCCTGCGCCGCGCCATCACCGCCCTGGTCCGGACGGGCACGGTGGTGGTGCTGCTGCACGGCTGGGTGCTGATGTGGGTCACGCGCCACGGCGTGGAGGACAACGCCGCCAAGTTCGCCCTCGCGCTCGCCCTCAGCTGGCTGGCAGGCCTCGCCCTGCTCGCCACCCCCCTGTCCAAGCCGTTCACGGGGGCGCGCCGCCGCTGGCACCCGGTGCACCGCCTGCGACACGTGGAGCCCCCGCACCCCGTCACGTCCGCGCTGCCGCGCGTCCCGACCGCCTCGGAGAGGACACACCCATGAGCAGGGATCATCGCCCCCCGATCCGCAATCCGTTCCTGCCGCCGACGCCGGAGGAGCCCGAGGTGCCGACCCGCGACGGCGGCCACCCGGCGGGTGACGGCGGTGACGCCGGCGCCCCGGCTGCCTCCCCGGCGCGGGAGGATCGCCTCGCCGAGTTCCGGCTCGGCCCGGCGTTCCTCCCCCACCCGGCCGACCCCGCCGCGCCGCGGCAGCGTGCGACGCCGGCCGAGCGCGCGGTGGCTCCCGTGCCCGCCGCGGCCGCTGAGCCGGCCTCGCCTGCCGCACCGGCCGACCGTGTCCCCAGCCCCCTGCCGAGCGCCCGCATCCTCGTCGTGTGCACGGGCAACATCTGCCGCTCCGCCTATGTGGAGTACGCGCTGCAGGCGCAGCTCAACGCCCTGCTCGGTGACCGGGGCCGCGCGGAGGTCACGAGCGCGGGCACGGAACCGAACCAGGCGCTGACCGTCCCCGGCCCGCTGCTCGACCTCGCACCGAGCCGCCGAGTCCGCGCCGCGTTGACGCAGCATCGACCGCAGCAGCTGACCGGGCGTTCGCTGGCGGGACAGGACCTCGTCCTGACCGCGACGGACGACCACCTGGACGAGGTGCTGCGCGAGGACCCCGCGGCGGTGCGCCGGACCTTCACGATCCTCGGCATGGGCACCCTCCTGCGCGACCACGGCGAGGAGCTCGCCGCGGCGGTCCCTCCGGGCGCGGGCGTCACCGCGCTCGTCACGGCGCTGGCGGAGCTGCGCTCCCGCCTGATCGCCCACGGGGAGCGGCCGGACGCGGATCTGCCGGACCCGTTCCGCGGCCCCGCCGAGGGCTACGCCGCGATGGCGCAGACCGCGCAGCCGATCGTCGAGCTGCTGGCGTGGGAGATCGACGGGGACCTCGTGGAGGAGGAGCCGACGGGCGCCTGACCGGCCAGCGTCAGAGATCGGGGACGGGGCCGCCTCCACTGCCACGCGCAGGGGTGCGCAGCCGGGGGGCGGACAGGCGCAGCCTAAGAATGCGTAGGCGCCGAGGATGGCGAGGACGAGCACGACGCCACCCCCATCTGCGGCGTCGACCAGAGCCACAGGACGGCGCACGCCAAGCCCGCCATGGAGGTGCAGGGCCCGTGAGGAAGACGCACACCGCGGCGGTGACGAGCAGGGCCACCTTCCACCGCCGCGTCCGCATCAGAGCGAGCGGCGACTGAGCCGACCGCGGGCGATGCAGTCAACAAGACCGATGAAGCCCGCGATCCGCGCCCATTAGCGCAACCAGTCCAGGTCTGGGATGCCCTGCGGCAGGGGGACGATCGCGGGGAACGGCATGCTCGGTGAACATGAGAATGGAACTCTGCAGGTGGATCTAGACAGGTCGCGCAGCTCATCGCGAGTCCTGCCACGCGTTCATGGATGGCACGTCAACACGGAGCACCCGGGAGCGTGCGGGTCTCGCGCCGTCAGTCCACGAATCCACCTGAACCCCCTTTAACTTTGCACCGGGCATCCGGCACAGTCACCGCCGGGCCTCCTTTGGGTCGACTAAGCTCGCGGCCATGGGAGAACGAGCGACGGGACAGCGACCGGCCGCCCCGCCGTCCCTGGACTTCGAGGTCCGCGTCCGCCTCGCCCACGCCCGCATCACGCATCTGCTGGACCGGGTCGGCATTCGCGGCCTGCACGTCAAGGGCTACGCCACGGAGCCCGGCGTCTACCCGGAGCACCGCCGCAGTTCGGACGTAGACCTGCTGGTCCATCCGGCCGATGCCACCGCCGTCATCGAGCTCCTGCACGCCCACGCCTGGGAACCGGTCGCTGACTTCTCGGAAGGGTCGATCTTCCAGCACGCGGCCACGCTCTGGCACGACCAGCTGGGGTATGTGGACGTGCATCGGCTCTTCCCCGGCCTCGGCGCGTCCCCCGAGGCGGCCTTCGACGCCCTGTGGAGCGAGCACGCCCACCTCGTGATCGCGGGCCGGCCCGTTCCGGTGCCGAGCCCGCGCCACCAGCGGCTCGTCGTGATCGTCCACGCGGCCCGCGACCCGTTCCGCGGTGGCCTCGACGTCCGGCACATCCGGGAGTCCCTCCCCGCCGAGAGCTGGGCCGCCCTGCGCGAGGAAGCCCACCGGCTGCACGCGGGCGCGGCCTGGCACGTCGCCACGGGCGAGGCCGCCGACGGCGTCGACACCCGGCAGCTGACCCTCTTCGCGGCGCTGCACGAGAGCCAGAGCGGTCTTGAGCTGTTCCGCACCCGGTGGCGGTCGGCCGCCACGGTGCGGGAGCGGGCCGTCCTCGTGGCCCGCACGATCCCGGTGAACCGCCCCCATCTGCAGATGCGCCTGGGCCGGCCTGTCACCCGCGCGGACCTGTGGCGCGAGCAGCGCGCCCGGCTCGGCGCACTCGCCGGCTGGGCCTGGACGAAGGCGGTGCGCCGTGACCGTTGAGACCACCGAGGGCTGGGCGATCTCCCCCGACATCGCGTGGGCCCGCACCGCCGGCGGCCAGGCCGCCGTCATGACGCTCGAGGCCGGTCAGCCGCTGCTGTTGGGCGCCTCGGGCGACGTGATCTGGGACGTCCTCGTGGGCGGCCGCACCCCGGAGGACGACCTGGTCGCGGATCCGCCGGTGCCGCTGTCGACGACGGACGTCACGGTCCAGGTGGCGGAGGCGTTCGGCCTCGCTCCCGCCGACGTCGCGGCCGACGTCCACGCCTTCCTCGAGATGCTCGAGGCGCACGGCATCCTCGTCCGCGTGAGGACGGCCTGACCCGCCTCAGCCCTCCGGCGCGAAGATCGCGTCGACCACCTGCTGCGCCCACTCGAGCAGCGGGACGTCCACGAGGTCCTGACCCATGACCGGCTTGGTCTTGGGACGCGGGATGAGGACGCCGTTCAGGGCCGGCTTGACCTGGGCGCCCTTGTACATGCGGGTCAGGCGCATCTGACGGGACTCCGGCAGGTCCGCGGCGGGGCCGAACTTCACGTTCTGCCCCAGCAGCATGACCTCGGTGACGCCCGCGGCTCGCGCCCGGTTGCGGAACCGGGCGACGGCGACGAGCGCCTCCACCGGCTCCGGCAGCGGGCCGTACCGGTCCTTGAGCTCCTCCACCACGGCGTCCACGGCGGCGTCGTCCGCGGCCTGGGCGAGGTTGCGGTACATCTCGAGGCGCAGCCGCTCCCCCGGCACGTAGTCGTGCGGCAGGTGGGCGTTGACCGGCAGCTCCACCTTCACCTCGGCGGGCGCGGTGTCCTCCTCGCCCTTGAAGTCGGCCACGGCCTCGCCCACCATCCGCAGGTAGAGGTCGAAGCCCACGCCGGCGATGTGGCCGGACTGCTCCCCGCCCAGCAGGTTGCCGGCGCCGCGGATCTCGAGGTCCTTCATGGCCAGCTGCATGCCCGCGCCGAGCTCGTTGTGGGTGGCCACGGCCTTGAGCCGTTCGAGGGCCACCTCGCCCAGGGGCTTCTGCGGGTCGTACAGGAAGTACGCGTACGCCCGCTCGCGGCCACGGCCCACCCGGCCGCGCAGCTGGTGCAGCTGCGAGAGGCCGTAGCGGTGGGCGTCCTCCACGATCAGGGTGTTGGCGTTGGCGATGTCCAGGCCGGTCTCGATGATCGTGGTGGAGACGAGCACGTCGAACTTCCGCTCCCAGAAGTCCACCATGATCTGCTCGAGCCGGGCCTCGCTCATCTTGCCGTGGGCGACGGCGATCCTCGCCTCCGGCACCAGCTCGGCGATGCGCTTGGCCACCTTGTCGATGGTGGTGACGCGGTTGTGCACGTAGAACACCTGGCCCTCCCGCATCAGCTCGCGGCGGATGGCCGCGGTGACCTGCTGGTCCGAGTACGGGCCCACCGAGGTGAGCACGGGGTGGCGCTCCTCCGGGGCGGTGGCCAGCGTGGAGGTCTCGCGGATGCCGGTGAGGGACATCTCGAGGGTGCGCGGGATGGGCGTGGCGGACATGGCGAGCACGTCCACGTTGGTGCGCATCTTCTTCAGCGCCTCCTTGTGCTCGACGCCGAAGCGCTGCTCCTCGTCCACGATCACCAGGCCCAGGTCCTTGAACTGCACCTGGTCGGAGAGCAGCCGGTGGGTGCCGATCACCACGTCCACCTCGCCGTGCGCGAGCCCCTCGATGACCTCCTTGGACTCCTTGGCGGTCTGGAACCGGGAGAGCGCGGCCACCTTCACGGGGAAGCCGGCGAACCGGTCGGAGAACGTCTGGTGGTGCTGGCGGGCGAGCAGCGTCGTCGGGACGAGCACGGCCACCTGCTTGCCGTCCTGCACCGCCTTGAACGCGGCGCGCACGGCCACCTCGGTCTTGCCGAAGCCGACGTCGCCGGAGACGAGCCGGTCCATGGGGACGGCCGCCTCCATGTCCTTCTTGACGTCCTCGATGGTGGTCAGCTGATCCGGCGTCTCGATGAACGGGAACGCCTCCTCCAGCTCGCCCTGCCACGGGGTGTCCGGGGCGAACGCGTGGCCGCGCGAGGCCATACGGGCCGAGTACAGGCGGATGAGCTCGCCGGCGATCTCGCGGGTGGCGCGCTTGGCCTTGGACTTGGTCTGCGCCCAGTCCGAGCCGCCCATCTTGGACAGCGACGGCGTCTCCCCGCCCACGTAGGTGGAGATCAGGTCGAGCTGGTCGGTGGGCACGAACAGCCGGTCGCCGGGGGCGCCGCGCTTCGAGGGCGCGTACTCGAGCACGAGGTACTCGCGGTAGGACTCCTCGGTGCCGGGGGCGGTGCGCGGGCCGCCGGTGACCTTGCGGCGCTGCAGCTCCACGAAGCGGGCGATGCCGTGCTGGGAGTGCACCACGTGGTCGCCGGGCTGCAGGGTCAGCGGGTCGACGGCGTTGCGCCGCTTCCGGGCCAGCCGCGCTCCGGGGGCGCGCGTGCCCGCGGTGCGGTGCCGGCCGAAGAGGTCGTGCTCCGTGATCAGGGCGATCTGCGCGTCCGGGATCGTGAAGCCGGAGCCGACGGGCGCCGCCGCGATGGAGACCCGCCCCGGGGCGAGGTCGGCGGGCAGGGGCCCGTCCACCACGGAGGCCGTGAGGCCGGCCTCCGCGTTGAGCTCGGCGAGGCGGCGGGCGGAGCCGGGGCCGTCGGTGAGGACCACGGCATGCCACCCTTCCGCGAGCCGGATGCGGGTGTGCGCGACCATGGCCTCGATGTCGCCCGAGAAGGTCTGCGCGACGCCGAGGGTGGCGCGCAGGGTGGCGGCGTCGGGCAGCAGCTCGGCGTCCGAGACCAGCGCGGTGACGGACCAGAACCCCTGGTCCTGCTCGAGCGCGGCCGCGCGGAGTTCGGCCACCGTGAGGAACCCGCCCGCGGCGGACTGGTCCGCCCCGGCCACGTCCACCGGGGCGACCGCGCCCTGCGCGGCGCCGGCCCACGCGGCCTGGAGGAACTCCTCGTTGGTGGCCAGCAGGTCGTCGGCGCGGCCGCGCAGGCGCTCGGGCTCCACGAGGACGGTCAGCGAGCCGGTGGGCAGCATGCGGGGCAGCGACGTCATGGCCTCGGCCAGCAGCGGGGAGAGGGACTCCATGCCCTCCACGGCCACGCCCTCGGCGATCCGGTCCAGCATGTCCGCGGCGGCGGGCATGGCCGGGATCAGCTCTTTGGCGCGCCGGCGCACGTGGTCCGTGATCAGCAGCTCGCGGCACGGGGGCGCGTACAGCTCGGAGGGGTGGCCCGAGCCGTCCTCCGTGGTGTCCTCGAGGGAGCGCTGGTCCGCCACGGAGAACCAGCGCATCTGCTCCACCTCGTCGCCGAAGAACTCGATGCGCACGGGGTAGTCCTCGGTGGGCGGGAACACGTCGATCAGCCCGCCGCGCACCGCGAACTCGCCGCGACGGCTGACCATGTCCACGCGCGAGTAGGCGGCGTCCGCGAGCGCGGCCACCACGCCGTCGAAGTCCCGTTCCTCCCCCGTCCGCAGGGTCACGGGGCTCAGCTCGCCGAGCCCGGCCACGAGGGGCTGCAGCACGGCGCGCACGGGGGCGACGACGATGCGCAGCGGGCCCTCCGCGTGCTCCTCGGGGTGGGCGAGGCGGCGCAGCACGGCCAGGCGGGCGCCCACGGTGTCCGAGCGCGGGGACAGGCGCTCGTGGGGCAGCGTCTCCCAGGACGGGAACAGCGCGGCGGCGCCGGCGGGGGCCCAGGCGGCGAGGTCGGTCACGAGGTCCTCGGCCTCGCGGGTGGTCGCGGTGACCACGAGGACGGCGGCGCGCTCGCCGTGGCCCTCGGCCAGCGCCTCGGCGAGGACGGTCAGCAGGGGCGCGCGGGCGCCGTCGGGCAGGCCGATCTCCAGTTCGACGCCCCGGGCCTCGAGCGGCCGGGCGGCGGAGGCGGCGGCCGCCTCGAGCGCGCGTTCGGCGCGCAGGCGCGGCAGCAGCGGGGCGAGGACGGGGGTGGTCTCGGGGGCGCTCATGCGCGGACCTCCGGGGTGGCGGTGGAGCCGTCCGTGGCGGCGGGCAGTTCGGTGGTCATGATCTCCCGGATCTCTTCGAGGAAGGCGAGGACGTCGTCGGCGCCGCCCACCGGGCCGCCGGCGGTGAGCCGGTCCGTGCCGAGCAGCACCGCGGTGGGGAACGAGTGCAGACCGAGGGCCTGCGAGGCGGCGCCGGCCGGGTCGGCGAGCACGAGCGACGCGTCGACGGCGCCGCTGTGGATCGCCCCCTCGGCGCCGGGGGCGTGCTGGGGCATGAGGACCCGCAGCCGGACCGGCCCGAGCGCGTCCTTGAACTCGTCCAGCCGGTCGATCACCCGCGTACAGGAGCCGCACCCCGTGGACAGGCGCAGGGCCACCACGGCCCCGTCCGCGACCAGCCGGTGCAGACCGGTGTACTCGCCGTCCGCGACCACGACGGCGTCCGGGAACGGGTGGCGTTCGGGCTCGGCGGCGTCGGCCGGGTCGACGGCGGCCGGAGCCTCGGGCGTGGGCGTCGCCGGGGCGGCGTCGGGTGCGGCCGGGACGGACTCGCGCCCGGCCAGGAACGCGGCGGTCGCGAGCAGCACGGACACGAGCAGGGCCCACGCCCACGCCCCGGCGCCGAAGGCGGTGAGAGGCTGCCAGGCCAGGCCCGCGCCGTGCACCGCCAGCGAGACGATCCCCTCGGCCAGGGCCAGGACGGCGAGGGCCAGGAAGACGACGTTGCGGACCACGGTGGTGCGGGAGATCGGGGCGGCCGAGGCCTCGCCGAAGCAGCCGCAGGAGACGCCGTCGTCCTGGGCCCGGACCACGAGCGCGAGGAAGGCGGCGAAGAGGGCCACGGCGACCAGGCCGACGACGGGACGCAGCAGGGTGAAGGGCTGCAGGAGGGCGGCGGCGAGCAGCAGCTCGAGCCAGGGGAACGCGCGCGCCAGGGCGGGGGCCGCGAACGGGCGGGGCACCCTGAGCCGGGTGAACGTGGCCTGCACGTCCTCGCCGGAACGGAGCTTCGCCGTCCCGCTCAGGAGCAGGATGAGGGCCACGGCCCAGAGTGCCGACATGGCGGACACACCTTCCAGGGGGTTCACGAGGGGTCGCGCGGCCGGTCCCGGCGCCGTGCACGGGACCCGGGTCGCGGAGGCCAGCATATAAGGTGAGGGATGGACGCCCATCGCCGTCGGCGAACCGGTGCCGGCCCTCTCATGGCCCGCCGGGCGCGGTCCGACTTGACCCCGAGGAGACACCGTGGCCTTTTCCGCTCAGCAGTCCATCCCGCACCCGCCGTCGGCCGTGGCGGCCGCCCTGGCGTCCGAGGACTTCCACCGTTCCGTGGTCGAGTCCTTCGGCGGCTCCCTGGTCTCGTTCTCCGTGGAGGGCTCCCCGGAGGGCCCGATGACCGTCACCGCCGTGCGCTCCCTGCCCGCGGACCGCATCCCGGACCGTGTCCCGGACATGGCCCGCAAGCTCATCGGCTCCGCCCTCCAGGTGGAGCAGGTGGAGCAGTGGGACGCGCCCGCCGCGGACGGCTCCCGCACCGGCACCACCACCATCACCGTGCCCTCCGCCAAGGCGACGGCGGACGGCTCCCTCCGCCTGACTGCCGCCGGTGAGGGCTCCCAGTTCTCCGTGGACGGCACCCTCGTCTGCCGGATCCCGCTGGTGGGCTCGAAGCTCGCGGCGAAGGCCGAGCCGATGGTCGGCAAGGTCGTCGATCGTCAGGCCCGGGCGCTGTCCTCGTGGCTCGAGCGTGACGGCGGAGCCGCGCGCAGTTGATCTCGTTCGCCCGTCGCCCGGCGCTGTCGAGCTCGGCTCCGCCTGCCCGGCGGGGGCGCCGGGCCCTTCCCTCGCCGGAGGCCGTGCTCATCGTGTGCACCGGCAACGTGTGCCGCTCGGCCTATGCGAGCCGGGCCCTGCAGGGCCGGCTGGCGGTCCTGGCCCCCGGCCGGGTGGAGGTCGGCAGCGCCGGCTCCCAGCCGAACCAGGCACTGACGGTGCCGCCGCCGCTCGTGCGGCTCAGCGCCGAGGCCGGCGTCACCGGGCTGGAAGGCCACCGTCCCGTCGCGTTGCAACCGTTCATGGTGGCGGAGGCGGATCTCGTGTTGGCGGCGGCTCAGGAGCACATGCGCTTCGCGCTGCGGGAGGTGCCGCAGGCCGTCGCGCGGGTGTTCACCGTACTGGAGCTCGCAGCGCTGGTCCGCATCTTGGACGCGCGGGACGGACGGGACTGGATCCCCGCGGGCCGAGGAGTGCGTGCCTTCGCGGCGGAGGCGGCCCACCACCGGGCCCTCGCACGGTCGACCACCCAGCCCCTCGACGTCGTGGACCCGTTCCGCGGACCGGTGGAGGGGTACGCGGAGATGATCCGGATCATGGATCCCGCGCTGGAGACCATCGCGGATGCCCTGGCCCGTGCCGTGACCCCGACCCCCTGAGCGTGGGGCTGCACCCCCGTCGAGGACGTCCGCCCGGGGCGGGAGGCTCAGTGGAACGCCTGCTGGGCGGGCGCGAGCCCGTCCGTGACGATCTTCTCGACGGCGTCCGCCGCGCGGTCCACGTGCAGCGGCAGGGCGTCCTGCTCGGGCTTGGTGAAGGGGCGCAGCACGAAGTCGGCCACGTCCATGCGGCCCGGGGGTCGGCCGATGCCGACGCGCACGCGGGCGTAGTCCTTCGTGCCGAGCGAGGCGGTGATGGACTTCAGGCCGTTGTGGCCGCCCTCTCCCCCGCCGCGCTTGAGGCGCAGGGTGTCGAACGGGATGTCCAGCTCGTCGTGGACCACCACGAGGTCCTCGGGTCCGATCCCGTAGAAGGACGCCAGCGCGGAGACGGGGCGTCCAGAGACGTTCATGTAGCCGGTGGACTTCGCGAGCACGACGCGCGGCCCCCCGATGCCGAGGCGACCCGTGGCCACCACGGCGCCGGCCCGGTGGCGGGTGAACCCGACCCCCATGCGGGAGGCGAGCTCATCCGCCACCATCTGGCCGACGTTGTGACGGGTGCGCTCGTACTCGGGCCCGGGATTGCCGAGCCCGACGATGAGCGTGGTCCCCGTCGTCACGGCGTGATCAGTCCTCGGAGCCCTCGGACTCGCCCTCGGCGGACTCGGCGGCCTGCTCCTCCTGCACGGACTCGTCGCCGAGGTCCTGCTCGACGACCTCCGAGACGGTGGCGATGACGATGTCGTCCTCGAGCTGCAGGGTGGTGCCGGCGGGGACCTGCACGTCCGGGGCGTACACGTGGTCGCCGGCCTCGCGGCCCTCGACGGAGATGGTGACGGCCTCGGGCAGGTCGGTGGCGTCGGCCTCGACCGGCACGGTGACGTAGTCCAGCACGTAGTCGTTGCCGGGGGCGACCTCGCCCTCGACATGCACGGTGACCTCGACGATGACCTTCTCGCCGCGGCGGACCTCGATGAGGTCCAGGTGCTCCACGGTGTCCTTGATGGCGTGGCGCTGGATGTCCTTGGGCAGGACCAGGTGCTCCTCGCCGGCCTCGTTCACGACGGTGAGCAGGGCGTTGGGGTTGCGGACGGCCAGGGTGGTCTCCTGGGCCGGCAGCAGCAGGTGCACGGGATCCTGGCCGTGGCCGTAGACGACGGCGGGGATCAGGCCGGCACGGCGGGCCTGGCGGGCGGCACCCTTGCCGAAGTCGGTGCGGCGGGTGACCTTGATCTTGAGCTGGTCAGACATGATGCGTCCTCCTGTGGGGGTCTCGGCCGCGCAGCCGGGGGCGGCGCGGGATGCGGCCAGGAGGGGGCTTCAGTGCCGCAGCGGGTCAGCATGCTGACGCGCGGCGGCGGCCTCGTCGATCACGGAGCGCGCGCTCCCTCGCCTGGGCAACCTGGACAGGATAGCACCGGTGATGCTCGTCGCGCTCAGCGGCCCGCTCGTCGGGACCGCTCCACGATGCGGTCCAGCTTGCGGCGGTGAGCCCGTTCACCCGCGGACGCGCCGTGGGATTCGTCGTCCTCCTGGGCGCTCAGCAGCAGGCCGCAGCCGAGGACGACGGCGCCGAAGATCGTGATGAACACCTCACCCAGCTGGAGGGAGGTCACCAGGATGATGAGCGCGGCGGCCTCGACAGCCACGCGGGACGGCGATCGGTGCGTCCGGGCGAAGGGCCGCAGGCACAGCCACAGGTAGGCGCCCACCACCACGATCAGGAACGGCCAGCCGCCCTCCACCAGCAGCCCCAGATAGGAGTTGTGGAAGAACATGGTCACGTTGTCCAGATCGACGACGGCGGTGGAGAGCCCCTGGCCGAAGAACGAGGTGTCGGCCACCTTCTCCGCGGACGCCTGCTGGATCTCGGCCCGGAACCAGTCCGTGCCGGTGCGGTCTCCGAAGATGCCGAGGTCGGCCAGGTTCTCCTCGGCCCAGCTGACGAACCAGCCCATGACGACCGCGAGTGCGATACGGAGGACCCGCCCCAGGTAGGGGCTCACGAGGATCCACACGACGGCGCAGAGCAGACCGGCCATCGAGGTCCGCGAGCCGGTGAGGAACGTCAGGGCGGAGCCGGCGCCCAGCACGAGGAGCTTGGGGCCCATGCGCTGCATGGTGGCCACGAGCAGCACGGGCAGGAGCGCGTAGAAGAGGCCGGAGACGTTCTTGTCCCCCAGGAACCCGGTGAGGTAGCCGCCGTAGGTGTCCGGGGCCAGGCCCGCGTAGAAGAGGGGCACGTTGATCAGTGCGCCGGCCGTCATCCCGTAGAGGACGCCCTTGATGTCGATCCTCTCGCTGGCGATGGCGTAGATCAGCAGGATCAGGAGCGTGATCCTCGTGGCGCGACGCGTGGGGTCGAGGTCGTTGTGCACGGTCACCGCGACGAGATACGCCACCAGGGCCAGTGCGACGAGGGCCAGCACGCCGTAGTGGGAGAGGTCCCGGCGGGGCTGCCGGAATGAGGCGAGGAGCAGCAGAAGGATGGCGGAGAACTCCGCGAACGGGATCGGCAGGCCGGGAGCGGTGAACGCATCCATCACCAGGCCGATGGCCAGCACGGCCTCGAACAGCCGCGGTGAGGCCGGCGTGACCAAGGGGTTCCACGGGGAGCGGGTCCACGCGGCCTGACCGTCCGGGACGAGGCCGAGTGAGGCGTGACGCCTGGCAGGCCGGGCCTCGGGTGGCGCGACGGCCCCCATGGCGCGGGCAGCCGTCCGGTCACGGGGCGTGCTCGGGCGCATGGTGCGGAACCTTTCGTGGACGCCGGGCAATACTCGGCTCAGCGTAGCGCGGTGGCGGGCCTCGTCCTCGGGGCCTCAGAGCGCACGGTAGGTGTTGGTACCGTGGACCTGTGCGTTTCCTGGCCACAACGGCCCGCGCATCCCCGTCCATGACCCCCGAGGTGCTCCGTGACGATCGTCGACTTCTTCCGCCTCCTGCGCGCCAACCTCCTGCTGCTCCTGGCAGCAGCCCTTGTGGGGGGTCTGTTGGGTTGGGGCTACTCCGCACTGCAGCCCCGGATCTACGCATCCGAATCTCAGGGGTTCCTCGCCGCCCGGGCTGCAGATCAGAGCCTCATCACCAGCAACCTGCCCGCCGAGAGCCGGGCTCAGGCCTACGTCGCCCTGATCAACAGCGAGGCCGTGCGTGAACGCGTGGCACAGGACACGGGGCAGGACGGCGACGGCTCGCTCTCCGCGGTGCTCGTCCCCGAGTCCAGCATGATCAAGGTGACCGCCACCTCGACCGATCCCGAGACCGCCGCGCAGCTGGCGAACAGTGCACTGCAGGCGACGGCGGACGTGGCGGCGGACGTGGACAAGAACAGCCCGCTGGAGGTCGTGCCGCTGTCCGATGCCCGCGTGCCCTCTGCCCCCGTGAGCCCTGACACCCGGCGCAACGTCCTCTTGGGCGCGGTGGCCGGACTGGGTGCGGGACTCGCCATCGCCGTGCTCCGTCGTCTCCTGGACGTGAAGGTGCGCAGCCGCGCCGACGTGAAGGAGATCACCGGCGCCGGCGTCATCGGGGCCGTCCCGGAGAACGCGTCCCTGACCCGCACGGGCGAGGAGGCCGTGGACCTCGACCCCCGGGCCGGCGAGGCCATCCGGGCGCTGCGCACCAATCTCAAGTTCGTCTCCGTCGACGAGCCGCCCCGCGTCGTCTCGTTCACGAGCGCGGACCCCTCCGAGGGCAAGTCGACCGTCGCATCGAACCTGGCCCGCGCCCTGGCCCTGGCCGGCGAACGGGTGCTCGTGGTGGACGCCGACCTGCGGCGGCCCCGGCAGCACGACCTCTTCCAGGTGGCGGGCGACGTGGGCCTGTCCGAGGTGCTGGCCGGTGAGGTGCAGCCGGACGACGCCCTCGCGGCGACCGGCATCCCGAACCTCACGCTGCTTCCCGCCGGCCGGACGCCCCCGAACCCGTCGGAGCTGCTGGGCTCGAAGCGCATGCGGGCCCTGCTGAAGCTGGCATCGGAGGACTTCTTCGTCATCGTCGACTCCCCTCCCCTGCTGCCCGTCACGGACGGCTCCCTCCTGGCCACGGCCGTGGACGGGACTGTGCTCGTGGTGCGTCAGGGGCGGACCCGCAAGGACCACCTGGAGGCGGCTGTGGAGAATCTCGCCGCGGTGGACGCGCATCTGCTGGGCGTGGTCATGAACGGCGTCGCGCGCTCCCAGCGCGGCGGCGGCTACTCCTACGGCTACGGGTACGAGAGCACGTACCACAAGTCCCATGACAAGTACCTGCAGGGAACCGGCAAGGGCGGAAAGAAGTCCCGTCGGGCCGCACGGGCGAAGAAGGGCTGACGCCAGTCCCCTCCACACGCTGGGGCCCCGCACCTTCCGGTGCGGGGCCCCACTACGTCTGTGCGAGCCGGCCAGTGCTGGCTGCGGCCCCGTCGATCACGGAGCGCGCGCTCCCTCGCCTGGGCAACCCCGACAGGACACCACCCGCACGACGGGGGCGGGTGGCCCGGTTCAGCTGCTCAGCTGCTGCAGATTTGCTGTGGCTTCGGCGTCCGGCGTGACCGCCATGCGCCCCTGAGCGCCGGGAACGTAGGGTCCGCTCGGCCCGTTGCGGCGTTCGAAGCTGAGTGTCATCGGCTGCTGCGGCCCGGTGGGCCCGTCCGGGTCCACGACGATCTCCCGGTATGTCCAGTAGTCCAGGGGCAGGCAACGGTTATTCTCCCACATGGAGAAGTCGGCGGCCTGCACATGGAAGGTCTCGAGGTAGAGCCGCCCGTCACTACGGACGTCCGCCGGGTCAATGGTGCCGGTGTACGTCCAGGTGTAGGGGGTGTACACGAAACCGTCAGCCTTGGTCTGCGCGGCACCCCGCACGGGGCCTGACCACTTCGTCGAATGCCCGGTGGCCGCCTGCCAGGTGATCGGGTTCCGGGTCGCAGTATGAGTGCCGCGCACCCAGTAGACGAGCTTGGCGCCGCTGTAGCTGGCGTCCTTGGAGACGTCGTAGAGGTAGAGCCCCCAGGGCGCGCCATCGGGAGTGGCGCCCCCACGGGAGGGCGCCGAGTTCACCTCGAGAGAATAGCGGCAGCCACCAAGATCACGTGTCGTGTTCAGCACCCAGCCGTTGATGCCGGGATCCTTGCGCAGCGAAGCGGCAAAGGACGGCGCCGCCGAGACCATGGCCACGGCGGGGACAGACCAGGCCAGACCGGTGGCGACGGCGCGCCGGCTCGGGCCTGACGCGGGGGTGGAAGCGGAGCGAGCAGTCATGAGGGGCCTTTCGGGGCGAGATGTATGCCAGATGTATTTTCTTTGAGCAGACGCGATGTCCGCAAGAGTATCAGCGTGTGCCACCCGCCGTTTCTGACAGGTACGTCCGCAGCCGTTCGCGCTGGTCCGGGGCGGTGTAGCCGACGGCGGCCAGGGATCCGAGGTCGAGGGCGCTGTTGGTCGGCCGCGGGGCCACGCCCTCCTTGCCGGCCAGGTACGCGGCGGTGGTCGTGGCGGAGACGCGCGCGGCGTCGTGGCCGGTGTCCTCGAAGACCCACCGGGCGACGTCGTGCCAGGTGACCACGTCGCCGCTGTTGGTCATGTGGAACGTGCCCGTGGGCGCGTCCGTGGTGACCAGGTGCAGCAGGGCGTCGGCGAGGTCGTCGGCGAAGGTGAGGCGGCCGTGCTGGTCGGCGACGACGGCCGGGTCGATCCCGCGCTCGGCGAGGGAGGCCATCGTGGCCACGAAGTTCTTCCCCTCCCCGATCACCCAGGAGGTGCGCACGATCCAGTGCCGCGGCACGGTGCGCACCGCGGCCTCACCGGCGGCCTTCGACTGGCCGTAGACGCCCAGCGGCGCGAGCGAGTGATCCACCGGGTGCTCCTGCCCCACGGGGAGGGCGCCGTCGAACACGTAGTCCGTGGACACGTGGGCCAGCGGCACGGACGCGTCCGCGCAGCGGCGGGCGAGCTCGGCGACGGCGGTCGCGTTGACGGCCCACGCCTGGGCCCGGCCCTCGGGCGTCTCGGCGGCGTCCACGGCGGTCATGGCGGACGCGTTGACCACGGCGCGCAGGCCGCGGAAGTGCTCCCGCGGCCAGGACACCGGATCGGTCATGTCCCAGGTGTCCCGGCCATGGGCCTCGACCGGGATCCCCGCGGCCTCGGCGCGGGCCACGAGGGCGCGGCCGAGCTGGCCGCCGGCGCCGAGCACGAGGATCGGGGCGGGCGGCATGGGGGTGACGTCCGCGAGCATCGGGTGGGCGCGGTCCTTGTCCGAGAGCTCGGCGTCCTCGAGCGGGATGGGCCAGGCGATGGCGGCCGTCGGGTCGGCGAGGTTGAGGAACGTGTACTGGCCCTGCGCGTCGGCGGACCAGTGGTCGTTCACCAGGTACGTGTAGGCGGTGTCCGGCTCGAGCGTCTGGTACGAGTTGCCCACCCCGCGCGGCACGAAGACGGCCTTCTCCGGGCCGAGCTCCACGGTGGCGACGGCGCCGAAGGACGGCCCCTCCCGCAGGTCCACCCAGGCGCCGAAGATCCGGCCGTGGGCGACGGCCACGTACTTGTCCCAGGGTTCGGCGTGGATGCCGCGGGTGGTGCCGACGGCGTCGTTGAAGGAGATGTTGTTCTGCACCGGGGCGAGCGAGGCCAGGCGGGGGTGCTCGGCGGCGAGGGCGCGGATCTTCTCCCGCTGCCAGTTCTCCTTGAACCAGCCGCGGTTGTCCCCGTGGACGTCGAGGTCGAGGACGAGCAGGCCGGGGATGGCGGTCTCGGTGATGCGCATCAGCGGTGCCCCCTCACTGGCCCTGGGCGCGGTAGGTGGCCTCGACGGCGGCCTTGGCCGGGCGCCACCAGGCCTCGTTCTCGCGGTACCAGCGGACCGTGTCCGCCAGACCGGCGCGGATGTCCGTGAACTGCGGCTCCCAGCCGAGCTCGGTGCGCAGGGCGGTGTTGTCGATCGCGTAGCGCAGGTCGTGGCCCGGGCGGTCGGCGACGAGGTCGTAGTCGTCCGCGGGGCGGTCGAAGAGCTCGAGGAGGATCTCCACGATCTCCCTGTTGTTCCTCTCGCCGTCCGAGCCGATCAGGTACGTGCGGCCGATCTCGCCGCGCTCGAGGATCCGCAGCACGGCCGAGGAGTGGTCCTCCGTGTGGATCCAGTCCCGGACGTTGACGCCCTGGCCGTAGAGGCGGGGGCGGACGCCGTCGATCAGGTTGGTGATCTGGCGCGGGATGAACTTCTCGATGTGCTGGTACGGGCCGTAGTTGTTGGAGCAGTTGCTCAGCGTGGCCTGCACGCCGAAGGAGCGGACCCACGCGCGCACCAGGTGGTCCGAGCCGGCCTTCGAGGCCGAGTAGGGACTGGAGGGGTTGTACGGGGTGGTCTCGGTGAACTTCGCCGGATCGTCCAGCTCGAGGTCGCCGTAGACCTCGTCCGTGGACACGTGGTGGAAGCGCTTCCCGTGCTTGCGGACCGCTTCCAGGAGGACAAAGGTTCCGACGATGTTTGTCTGGATGAACGGGGAGGGATCGTTCAGCGAATTGTCGTTGTGGGACTCCGCCGCGTAGTGCACGACGGCGTCCGACTCGGCGACCAGGCGGTCCACCAGGGCCGCGTCGCAGATGTCCCCCACCTCGAGAGTGACACGACCCTCGGGCAGGCCGGCGAGGTTCTCCCGGTTGCCGGCGTAGGTCAGCTTGTCCAGGACGACGACGTCGTGCCCGGTCTCGCGGACGACGTGGTGGACGAAGTTCGAGCCGATGAACCCGGCGCCGCCGGTGACGAGGATGCGCATGGGGCCAGGGTATCGAGGAATGTCACTCTTTGGCGGCCTCACGCATCGCCTAGAAGTCACCTTCGATGACAGTCCAGCTGGGAGCCAGAAGATGAGAGCGACCACCGTTCTCGGTACGCGAGAAGAACCACGGAGCGATCACCTGTCGTCCTGGATTGAGGACGTCGCCGATGTAGCCACCCCAATACGAGAAAGTGGAATTGGTGATGATGAGTCGCTTCGCGTGGATGATCGCCTTGAGGTCATGCGCGATGTCGCCGTCTTCATAATCCACCGGTGCAAACTCAGAGAGAAGATCATTCACGTGGTCGCGACACCAGTCGAGGCCATCCGAGATGACGACGATGCGACCCACGGACCCCTGCGTGCGCACGGCTTCTGCGAGAGCCGAACGCAGGTACTTCTTCTGGTCCATGCCAAATTGAGCCCGATGCCTGTCGACGCTGTAGTAGTCGCCTCGCCGAACATTGACGACGATCGCATCGTCGTAAGAATCCGTGGCCGGGGAAACTGCAGATCCTGGGAGGAGATCATCGCGAATGAAATCTTCAAGCAGGGGTGGCGCAAAGCGACCGGTTGATCGCTCCTCGTTTTCCCACGGGCGCACCCGCTGTGCAGTGAAGGGCACGTGAGACCGCCGCAGGAATCTCTTCTCGCGGAGACGTGGGAACAGCTCGATCACGCCCACCCTGTTTTCGGGAAGCAAGACGAACCGGGGCTCCCCCAGAGAGGCCCCCTCATACGCCCAGAGCCCCTGGTAGAGGAGATTCCCCAGCCCCATCCACTCGGGAGCCCACGAGACGGGCGCGCCCCGTCGGACGGTTCGGAGAATGGACGCCTTGACGGCACCTACAGCACGCATGGGTCCAACCTAAGTCATGGTGCGGGGACAGTCCTGTCCGCTGCTCCAACCCCACCCCACCGTGGGCGGGAACGGGGAACAGCACCGAGCCCGTGCTGGACGACGTCAGATGAACGCGTCATCGGGGATCGCCTGCCATTGCGGGAGCAGCAAGGGAGACTCACCTCGCGCGTACAGCCGGTTGAAGTGCAGGGGTGCCTGGACGCTCTGCGGGCGGTCGCTCGGAGGCATTGCACTCGCCAGGTATCCACCCCAGTAGGAGAACGTCGAGTTCGCCAGGACCAGGTGCCGACCGCTGGCGAGCTGCGCCAGGTCATTGAACATGTCGTGTTCGCCCGGAATCGTCCCCACGTCCCCCCAGGCCGAGAGGAAGCCGAGGTTCTCGCGGCACCAGCCGACATCATCGGAGACGAGAATGATTCGACCTACCTCGTCTCGAGGAATCCTCGCCACAGCGGCCCGGACGTACCCGGCGATGTCGAACCCGAAGTTGGCGCGGTGGACCGGATCGGAGTAGTAGTCCCCCCGACGCACGTTCACCACGACTGCCCCGCGGTCTACCTGCTTCAGACGCGCCTGAAATCCGTTGCTCGTCAACAACCTCTCGCGCGTGAAGTCCAGGAGGTCACGAAAGAACCAGTCCTGGTAGGTCTGCTGGCCCCACTCGACCGTTCGCTCTTGCCGGAAGGACACATCGTCTTCCCGCACCGTGAGATCCCTGAGGGCGGGGAACTCTGTCAACCACGGCTCCATCTTGGGCTTGTAGCGCACCAGCCACGGACGTCCCGTTTCCCGGCGGCGCGCCCAGGCCGTGGCCCACAGGTAGAGGAAATTGCCACCGTTCATCGGCTCTGCCCCCCAGATCACTGGAGGGTCGGTGCGGCGCACCATGGCCAGCACTCCGGCAGCAATGTCTCGGGGCGTCCTCATCCTCATCAGGCTTCGCATCGGTGGCCTCCTCAATTCCGCCGCCACAACAGACGTACCCGATCTCAGCGTACTGGCGAGGACCTCGCCCCCGACTTGATCGCGCGACGCCTAGGGCATGTCTGACAATCGTTTTGACCATGCGATCACAGCATTCAGGACCACA
>NZ_JALJRH010000015.1:0-65943 GCF_024519775.1 Micrococcus sp. Mcc28
TCGACCCCGAGGTGGTGGCCCAGATCCAGACCCTGCGTCGCAGGGAGAAGTGGTCAGCCCGCCGCATCCATCACCACCTCGTCTCTGAAGGCCACCAGCTGTGCCTGCGCACTGTGGGCAGGTGGCTGCACCGACTGGGCATCTCCCGGTTGCCAGACCTCGCGCCCACGGGTGAGGACCTGCGCCAACGACCGCAGAAGATCACCGCCCGCGGCCCGGGGCACATGGTGCACCTGGACGTGAAGAAGATCGGGAAGATCCCTGACGGGGGCGGCTGGCGTGCTCACGGACGTGAAAGTGAAGCAGGCCGTGCTTCCAAGCGTGGTGCAGGCCGGCGGGTCGGGTACACCTATCTGCACTCGGCGATCGACGGGTTCACCCGCCTGGCGTACACCGAGGCGTTGGAGGACGAGCGGGCGGCCACGACCGTGAGCTTCTACTGCCGGGCGAGGGCGTTCTTCGCCGCCCACGGGATCCGGATCGACAGGGTGATCACGGACAACGGCAACAACTACCGGGCCGCGGACTTCACCGCCAAGGTGGTCTCGCTCGGGGGCCGGCACCACCGGATCCGCCCCTACACCCCGCGCCATAACGGGAAGGTCGAACGCTACAACCGGCTGATGGTCGATGAGGTCCTCTACGCCCGCCCGTATACCTCAGAGCAAGCTCGGCGTGAGGCCCTTCAGGTGTGGGTGAACCACTACAACTATCATCGGCCTCATACCTCCTGCGGAGACGCCCCTCCGGCCTCACTGGCACCGACCCGAGTCAACAACGTCATGCCCTCCTACAACTAGGGCTTCGATGACCGCGGCCTGGCTGGGCGTTGCCGGGTTCGTGGCGGCCTCTCGACGCACCGCGTCGCGGATCGCTTCGGGCACTCGCACGTTCAGGGCCGCGGTCGGCGCCCCACGCCGCGCCAGGGGCGCATACCCACCGGCCGGGTCCGAGGTCGTTGCCGGTTCTGCGGGGATCACCGCTCCGGGAGCCGGGGTCTGGGGGGCCGGGGTGGGCTTGCGTCGCTGTGCTCGCAGACTCAGGTCGGGCTCAAGCTGCTTCTCGTTCATGCGGTGATCCTTTCGAAGATGAGGCCGGCCAGGTCGGCGTAGGCGGAGGCGACGGGTTCGCGCTTCTCATAGTGGCCCAGCCAGTCGCAGGCCAGACGTGCACCGGGGACGATGGAGCGGGCCGGCACCAGGGGGGTGAGCAGCAGCCCGGTCTCGCGCAGCTCCCAGCAGGGCCATGGACTGTTTGAACGCGGCCACGCTGCGGCAGGCTCCGTGCACCCCGACGCAGTCGTCCGAGGCGGGGCGGGCCGCATAGATCACCCGTCTGCGGCGGTGAACGCGTTGGGGGTCAACGGCCCGCCCTGACGGTCGGGGCAGTGGACGACGAGCTGTGGATGCCGCGAGCGAGACGAAGGGCGGGGGCTTCGCGTCTCCGCCTCTATCGTCGGGTCCCCGCGCCCTCCGGCCGACCCCATCCATGACGGCGCGGGGCTGCCGGCGTTCCGGACGGGCCCGGTTGACCGGCCTGCGATCACCCCACCGGCCCCGGGGACAGGGTCCACGTCGAGAGCAGCCGACCCAGCAGGCAGCCCCGCCCGGCCACCCTCAGTCCCGTGGCGTGACCGAGCGCAGCGCGAGCTCGGTGAGGACGGCCGCCTCGAGGGCCTCGCGTCCCTTGTCCTCTCGGGATCCGGGCAGGCCCGCCCGGTCGCGGGCCTGCTGCTCGGTGTCCACGGTGAGCACGCCGAAGCCCACGGGAACGCCGGTGCGCACCGAGACCTCCGTCACGCCCTGGGTCACGGACTGGCACACGTAGTCGAAGTGCGGGGTGTCCCCGCGCACCACGACGCCGAGGACCACGACGGCGTCGAAGCGCTCCGCCAGCCGCGCCGCAGCGACGGTGAGCTCGACGGTGCCGGGCACGCGCACGAGCACGGGCTCCAGGCCCAGGTCCGCTGCGGCGGCCTGCGCCCCGGCGATCAGTCCGTCCATGATCTCCGTGTGCCACTGGGCGGCGACGATCGCCACGTTCAGGCCGCTCGCAGCGGCGGGGTCGGGGGTGAAGGTCGGGGCTCCGGCGCCGCTCATGGGGTGTCCTCCTGGTGGGTGGGGTGGGTCGGGTCGGTGGTCGGGTCATCGGCCGGCGTGGCGGGGCCGCCGGTGGCCGTCGGCGGTTCGAGCACGCGGTCCGCCAGGGCGTGGGCCATCCGGTCCCGCTTGGTGCGCAGGTAGACGACGTTGTGCTCGGTGACGGGCGTGGGGGCCGGGACACGCTCGACGACGTCGATGCCGGCCGCCCGCAGCCCCGCGACCTTCGCGGGGTTGTTGGTGACCAGGCGGATGCGCCGATGGCCGGCGGCCGTGAGGACGGCGGCGGCCCCGGCCCAGTCGCGCGCCTCGGCGGGCAGACCGAGGGCGAGGTTGGCCTCGACGGTGTCCATCCCCTCCTCCTGGAGCCGGTAGGCGCGGATCTTGTTCGCCAGGCCGATGCCGCGTCCTTCGTGGCCCCGGAGGTAGAGGACGGCGCCGCCCTCGATCGCCGCGCGGGCCAGGGCGTCCTCGAGCTGGGGGCCGCAGTCGCAGCGCAGGGAGCCGAGGACGTCGCCGGTGAGGCACTCCGAGTGCACGCGGACGGTGAGGGGACGCTCCGGGTCGGTCTCCCCCGCCACGAGCAGCAGGTGTTCGGCCCCGGTCTCGGCGTCCACGTGCACGCTCACGCGGAACAGGCCGTGCCGGGTCGGCAGGGTGGCCTCGGCGGGGACGGCGGTCAGGGCCGGCGTCGTCTCCTCCAGGTGGGCCACGAGGTCCTCGATGGAGATGAGGACGAGATCGTGCTCGTCGGAGAACTCCCGCAGGGCGGGCAGGCGCATCATGGTGCCGTCGTCGTGGACGAGCTCGGCGATGGCGGCCACGGGCGCGACGCCGGCCAGGCGGCACAGCTCGACGCCGGCCTCGGTGTGGCCGCGGCGGGCCCGGACGCCGCCGGGGACGGCGCGCAGGGGGAACACGTGACCGGGCCGGGTCAGGTCACCGGGGGCGGCACCGGGGTCGGCGAGCACGCGGAGGGTGCGGGTGCGGTCGGCGGCGGAGATGCCGGTGGTGACGCCGGCGGCGGCGTCCACGCTCACGGTGTAGGCGGTCCCCTTGGGGTCCTCGTTGACGGTGGTCATGGGCGGCAGGGCCAGGCGGTCGGCCAGGCCGGCCGGCAGGGGCGCGCAGATGACGCCCGAGGTGTGGCGGACGGTGAAGGCGGTGACCTCGTCGGTGGCCAGGGCGGCCGCGTAGATCAGGTCGCCCTCGTTCTCGCGGTCGGCGTCGTCCACGACGACGACGGGCCGGCCGGCGGCGATCGCGGCGATCGCCGCGGGGACGGGGTCCAGACGGATGTGCTCGCTCACGGGCGGGCCTCCTCGGTGGGTGCGGCGGGGGCGGACGGGATGAGCGCGAGACGCTCGGCGTACCGGGCGAGGACGTCGGTCTCGAGGTTGACGCGGTTGCCCGGCCGCAGGGCGCCCAGGGTGGTGGCCTCGAGCGTGGCCGGGATGATGCCGACCTCGAACCAGTGCGCGGCCGCGCCCGGGTCGGAGACGGCGGTGACGGTGAGGGAGACGCCCTGCAGGGCGATGGCCCCCTGCGCGGGGACGTAGCGGGCCAGGCGGGCGGGCAGGCCGATGCGCAGAGTGGTCCAGGCCCCGTGCGGGGTGACCGCGAGGACCTCGCCGGTCCCGTCCACGTGGCCCTGGACCACGTGCCCGTCCAGGTGGTCGGTGGGGCGCAGGCAGCGCTCGAGGTTGACCCGGTCCCCCGGGGCGCGGTCGCCGAGGCTGGTCATGCGCAGCGTCTGGCCCATGAGGTCGGCACGGAACACGCCGGGGCGCTCCGTGGGCTCGTCGAGGGCCGTGAGGCACACGCCGTCGACGGCGAGCGAGCCGCCGGCGGGCAGCCCGTCGAGGGCGCCGCCGGCGTCGAGGGTCAGCAGGGCGGTGTCGGCGGCCGCGTCGTGCTCGAGGGCGACGACGGTGCCGAGATGGGTGACGATGCCGGTGAACACTCAGTCCTCCTGGAAACGGGTCGGGGCGGGGGCGGTGGGCAGGCGCGGGGCCGGCACCGGGCTCAGGTGGGTCCAGACGTCGACGCCGAGGGCACGGACGGGGCCGCCCTCCGCGGGGTCGGGGTGCCAGCGCAGTCCCTCGGACAGCGTGGCGACGTCCAGGCCGGCGACGGCGGCGCGGCCCGGGCCGAGCAGCAGGGGCGCGGTGTAGACCATGAGCTCGTCCACGAGGCTGGCGCGCAGCCACGCGCCGAGCACGCGGGGCCCGCCCTCGATGAGCACGTGCTCGGCACGGCGGCCGTGGGGCCAGGGCCCGGGGTGGGCCGCGAGCACGGCCAGGACGGCGTGCGGGTCGTGGTCGAGGACCTCCAGCACCACCGGGTGGGTGCGCAGGGCGGCGCCGTCGGGCACGGGCCGGTGACCCTGGACGACGGGCACGGGCTGGTGCGCGAGTTCGGCGCCGACGGCGTCACGGGCGGTGAGGCGGGGGTCGTCGGCCAGCACGGTCCCCGTGCCGACGACGATGGCGTCGACGCGGGAGCGCACCTCGTGGGCGTGGACGCGGGAGTCCGGGCCGGTGATCCACTGGCTCGTGCCGTCGGCGGCCGCGGCGTGGCCGTCGAGGGACTGAGCGAGGTGCCCGGTCACCCACGGACGGCCTGCGTCGCGGACCTCGCGCCAGCGGGCGGTGAGCGTGAGGGCGGCCGCCTCGCCGGTGGGGCCGGTGACGTGCACCCCGTGCGCGGCGAGGCGGGCCGCGCCGCCGCCGTCGTGACCGGTGGGGTCCGCGACGGCGTAGCGCAGTGCGCCGATCCCCGCGTCCAGGACGGCCTGCGAGCAGGGGCCGGTGCTGCCGGTGTGGTCACAGGGCTCGAGGGTGACGTGCAGCGTCAGGCCGGCGGGGTCGAGGGCGGCCAGGGCCGGATCCGTGGCGCGGGCGGCCCGCCAGCGGGTCAGGGCGTCGACCTCGGCGTGGGCAGTCCCCCGTCCGCGGTGGTGGCCGACGGCCAGGACGCGGCCGGCCTCGTCGGTCAGGACGGCCCCGACGAGGGGGTTGGCGCCGCGCACACCGCGCAGCGCGGCGCGGACGGCGAGGTCCATGGGGTCGGCGGACGGGGTCTCGGCGGCGCTCATCGGGCGACGTCCCCCTCGGGGCCGTCCGGCAGCAGCGTCTCCACGGCGGGCTTGTCCCGGTCTGTGGCGCGCAGCCACACGAAGAAGCCGATCAGGGTGAAGGCGCCGTAGAAGGCGTACATCACGGCCGAGGCGTAGTAGCCGGTGCTCCACAGCAGGGGCACGCCGACGACGTCCACGGCCACCCAGATCAGCCAGAACTCCACCCAGCCGCGCGCCATGCCGTAGGTCGCCAGCAGCGATCCCACGAACGTCCAGGCGTCCGCCCACACCGGCTCCCACGAACCCAGGGCGCGGAACACGGGGGTGAGGGCGACGGTGCCGACCGCCATGGCCGTCACGAGGAACACGCGCCCGCGCCAGCCGGCCCACTCCGGGGTGATGGCGGGAGCGTCCTCGGCGTGGCCCCGGCGGGCCTGACGCCAGCGCGCCCAGCCGTAGACGGAGACGGCGATGAACATGACCTGTCGGCCGGCCTGGCCGAGCAGGGTGGCGTGATCGGCCCCCGTGAACAGGGAGGCGAGGAAGACCGTCAGCAGGATGAGGTTGCCGAGGATGCCCACGGGCCAGGCCCAGACCCTGCGCGCCATGCCGCCCAGGGCGGAGGCGAGGCCGAAGACGTTGCCCAGCACCTCGCGCATGAGCAGGCCGCCGCCGGCGACCGGGATGGTCCAGTTGAACGCGTCCACCAGCCAGTCCATGACCGTGACGCCACCTCCTCGGATCGGGACTCCGAGGGGTGCGCTCCGCAGCCCTCCCGCGCAGGGCGCGGAACGGCTCCGCCGCGTGCCTCTCCCATCCCGACTGTACGGTCGGCACCGGAATTCCACCGGTCAGGCCGCCCGGCACCGCCTCGGATGAGGACGGGCCGCGCGGTTAGCGGGCTGTCACCGCCGGTGCGGATTTCCACCGCATCTCGGAGCACGTTGCTGTCCAGCAGTATCGCACGCCCGGCCGGCCGCGCATGCCGGACGTCGCCGGGCGACGTCCGGCGCGGCGGGCGGGCGCGTCGCCGGGCTAGTGGCAGGCGCGGGCGGCGGCGGTGCGCAGGCCGACGAGCGCGGCGTCGGGGTCCTCGGCGCCGAACACCGCGGAACCGGCCACGAACACGTCCGCCCCGGCCTCGGCCGCACGCTCGATGGTCTCCCGGTTCACGCCGCCGTCGACCTGGAGGGCCAGCGGGGCGGACCCGCCGTCGAGGGCGCGGCGGGCCCGGCGGATCTTCGGCAGCACGACGTCGAGGAACGCCTGCCCCCCGAAGCCGGGCTCCACGGTCATCAGCAGAAGCATGTCCAGCTCCGGGAGCATGTCCAGGTAGGGCTCGACCGCGGTCGCCGGCCGCAGCGCCATGCCGGCCCTCGCTCCGGCCGCGCGCAGCTCCCGGGCCAGCCGGACGGGCGCGGCCGAGGCCTCGGCGTGGAAGGTGACGGACTCGGCCCCCGCCTCCGCGTAGCCGGGCGCCCAGCGGTCGGCGTCCTCGATCATCAGGTGGAGGTCCAGCGGCAGGTCCGTGGCGCGTCGGATCGCCTCGACCACGGGCAGGCCGAGGGTGAGGTTCGGGACGAAGTGGTTGTCCATGACGTCCACGTGCACCGCGTCTGCGCTGGGGATGCGGGCCAGCTCGTCGGCGAGGCGGGCGAAGTCCGCGGACAGGATCGAGGGGTGCAGGCGCGGGGCGCGGGCGGTCATGGGCGGGTCCTCTCGGTCAGGCGCCGGGGGCGCGCAGCAGGGCCAGGAACATGGCGTCGGTGCCGTGCCGGTGCGGCCAGAGCTGGGCCGTGCGGGCGACCACATCGGCTGGCTCCGGCGCGCCGGCGGGTTCGGCCTCGTCCAGGCGCAGGTCGTCGAGCGCGACGGTGTCGAGGGCGGTGCGGGCGTCGAGCAGCTCCAGCTCGGGGTGGCGGCGCACGAGGTCCTGGACCTGGACGACGGTCTCCGCGACGTGCGGGGAGCAGGTGACATAGGCGAGCACGCCGCCGGGGGCGAGGACGGAGACCGCCGCGTCGAGCAGCTCGGCCTGCAGGCCGGTGAGCTCGGCGAGGTCGGCCGGAGTGCGGCGCCAGCGCGACTCGGGTCGGCGGCGCAGCGCCCCGAGGCCGGTGCAGGGGGCGTCCACGAGGACGCGGTCGAACGCCGGGGCCGCCTCGGGGGCGTCGGCGATCGTGCGACCGTCCCCGGCCCGGACGGTCCAGGCGTCGGCGGGCACGGCGGCGAGTGCCTGCCGGACGAGGTCGCCGCGGTGCGGGGCGACCTCATTGGCCACGAGCGTCGCCCCCCGCTCGGCGGCGAGGGCGGCCAGCAGGGCCGCCTTGCCGCCAGGGCCGGCGCACAGGTCGAGCCAGCGCTCGGCCCGCCCCTCGGCCGCGGGGACGGGTGCCTGGGCCAGGGCACGGGCGGTGAGCTGGGAGCCGGCGTCCTGGACGCGGAGCACGCCCTCGCGCACCCCGGGCAGACGGCCGGCGTCGCCACCGGAGTGCAGGGCGGAGTCCGGGGCCAGCGGCCCGGGCTCGGCGCCGTCGTCGAGGGCCGCGGCGAGCGCCTCGGCCCCGCCGGCCACGGGCAGGGCGACGAGGTTGACCACGGGCGGGGCGTTGTCCGCCTCGAGCAGGGCGGCCAGCTCGGCGTCGCGGTCGGCGGTGTGGCGGGGGCCGCGGTGGGCGGCCAGGGCCTGGCGCAGCGCGCGGACGATCCACACCGGGTGCGAGGCTCGGACGGCCAGGGCGGCGTCGCCGCCGTCGGCGGGGGCGACGTCGGCCAGCCACTCGTCGAGGGGGCGTTCGGCGACCCGACGCAGCACCGCGTTCACGAACCCGGAGGCGCCGGCCCCGATCTCGGCGCGCACGAGGGAGACGGTGGCGTCGAGGGCGGCGTGGGCGGGCACGCGCATGCCCAGCACCTGGTGGGCGCCGAGCCGCAGGGCGTCGAGCACGGGTGGGTCGATCTGCTCGAGCGGGCGGTCCACGCAGCGGGTCAGGATCGCGTCGTACAGGCCGAGCCCGCGCAGGGTGCCATAGGCGAGTTCGGTGGCGAAACCGGCGTCGCGCCGGTCGAGGCGGGCCTGGCGGATGCGCGCCGGGAGGACCAGGTTCGCGTACGCGTCCTCGGCGTGGACGGAGCGGACCACCCCGAACGCGACGCGGCGGGCCGGGTCGGCGGTGCGGGAGCGCTGGGACGGCGCCTGCGCCGAGTACTTCCGTCCCGCGCCCGAGCGACCCCGGTTGCGGGTGCGCCCCTGCGCGTCGCGGCGGTCCTGGGCGTCCGGCCGGGGTGCGCGGCCGCGTTCCCCGCGGGCCCCTCGCTCGCCCCGGCCCTGTCCTGCCTGTCCTTCGCGGCTCATGCGCGTGCCTCCTCGTCCTGTGCCGCGGCGTTCCGCGCGGCCTCGCGTGCCGCCGCCCGGGCGGCGGCCTTCTGGCGGGCCTGTTCTTCGTGGTGGGCGAGCGCCTCCCCGGCCAGCAGCGCGGCCCCGGCGGCGGCGCCGCGCGCCCAGTCGGCGGCCGGCATCAGCTTCCTGCCCGCCGGCTGGACGCGGGAGAGCCGGACGGCCCCGCCGGACGTGCGCAGCCAGGCGGCCTTCGCGGCCACCAGGATCTGCCCGGGAGCCGCGGCGTCGAGTACGGAGGGCCAGCCGTCGTCGCCGGCGCGGACCGGGGCGACGCCGTCGAGCTTGAAACGGGCCGGGGCGGCGCCGTCGTCCGCGGTCAGCCAGCCCCAGGCGCCGGGCTCGGGGGTGACGCCGTTGATCCGGGCGGCCACCTCGGCCGCCGGGCGGGCGGGGTCCACCAGGCCGTCTGCGGCCGTGAGCTTCGGCGCGTGGGTGGGTTCGCCGCGCTGGGGCGTGGCCGTCGCGGTGCCGGCCGCCAGGCGGTCGAGCACGTCGATCACGAGCGGGCCGCCGCGCTCGGCGAGGTCGGTGAGCACGGTCCCGGCGGTCTCGTCGGCCGCGACGGGGCGGGTGAGTCGGGCGAAGACGGGTCCGGTGTCCAGGCCCTCTTCGAGCTGGAACACGTCGGCGGCGATCTCGGTCTCCCCGGCCATCACGGCGCGCTGAACGGGGGCGGCGCCGCGGTAGGCCGGCAGCGCGGAGAAGTGCAGGTTGAGCCAGCCGTGGCGCGGGATCTGCAGGGCCTCGGCGGGCACGAGCGCCCCGTAGGCGACGACGGCGGCCACGTCCGCCTCGAGCGCGCGGATCGCCTGGAGGGCATCGGCACCCTCGGGTCCGCGGAGTCGGTCGGCCTTGAGCACGGGCAGGCCGGCCTCCTCGGCCACGACCGCGACCGGCGACGGGGTCAGCACCCGCCGGCGCCCGACCGGGGCGTCCGGCCGGGTGAGCACGCCGACGACCTCGTGGGGCGAGTCGAGCAGGGCGCGCAGCACGGGCACGGCGGTCTCGGGCGTGCCGGCGTAGAGCACGCGCAGGGGCGTCGGGGCGGTCATCGGGCGGCTCCTGTTCCGGCGGCGGGGGCGGCGGGGGCGCCGAAGACCGAGCTGACGGCGGCCGCGCGCTCGGCCCCGATGCGGCGGGCGGCGCGGTCCACCTCGCCGGCGCGCATGCGGCGGCGGGCCTCACGGCGTTCCTCGCCGTCGAGGCGGTCGACGTAGAGGATCCCGTCGAGGTGGTCGGTCTCGTGCTGGAGACAGCGGGCGAGCAGGCCGGTCCCCCGGTGCTCCACCGGGTTCCCGTCGACGTCGGTGCCGCGGACGACGGCTTCGGCGGCGCGCGCCGGGTGGTAGCGCAGCCCCGGCACGGACAGACACCCCTCGCCCGGCTCCCGCAGCGCCTGGCCGGCGGTCTCGAGTACGGGATTGACCACGTGCCCGGCGACGCCGGCGACGTCGAACACGAAGACGCGCAGGCCCACGCCCACCTGGGGCGCGGCCAGGCCCACGCCCCCGACGGCGTGCATCGTCTCGATCATGTCCGCCACGAGGGCGCGCACATCCGCGCCCGGGGGCACGGGCGACGCGGCGGTGCGCAGGACGGGGTCGGGGATGGTGCGGACGGGCAGGACGGTCACGCCGTCACCCTATCGCCGCCCTCGGCAGACGCCGGGCGCGACGACGACCCGTCGGGCGCCACGTCCGGGGCGGCGTGGGAGCCGCCGCCGAACGCCGCGGCGCGCACGGCCTGCAGTCCGGTGGCCGCCGACGCCGGGACCGACGGCGGAGGCGGGCCGATGACGCGGAGCGCGGGGCCGGCGTCGTCCACGGCCTGCGCGTGCTTCCAGACCTGGCGCAGGGCCCAGAACTTGTGCCAGTGGCGGGGCAGCACACCGGGGTTGGCCTGGTGCACGGCGACCTCGGTCTCCCCCAGGGCGACGCCGAGCAGCATCTCGGCCTGGCCGTGCCGCCACTCTTCCCAGGTGCCGGCCTCGGGGTCCACCAGGGACTCCTCCGCCTTCAGGCCGGCGGTCAGCTGCATGACCACCTTGGGATCGAGCGCCTTGACCCGTCCGTCCCGCCCCGTGCCCTTCGTCTTGTAGTCGATCAGGCACAGCCGGCCGCCGATCCGGGCGACGAGGTCCAGCGTGCCCGCGTAGCCCACCGTGTGGTTCCAGACGGTGATCTCGGCCGCGATCGGCCGGACGTCGTAGAGGTCCCACCACTCGTCGAAGCGGTCCGCGTAGGCGCCCTCGCCGTGCTCGATCAGCCGGGCCCGGGCCTCCGCCATGGTGTGGGGGCGGCCGAGGGCGCGCTGGGCCACCTGCTCGGCGTAGTCGTGCACGCGGTCCCCGCGCTCGGCCGCGGCGTCCCGGTAGCGGGCGGCGGCGTCGGCGGACTGCCGGGCCACCTGCTTCAGGCGCGCGGCGGAGCCCACGGATTCCGCCAGGCGCGGATCCTGGGTCACGGACTGGGCCGCCATCCACCCGACCCAGCCGTCCAGGTCCGTCTTCTCCATGCCGATCACGGTGGTGATGGACGGGACCTCGGGCAGGCCCGAGAGGGAGCGCGCGTACATGCGCCCGTGGGGGGTCTGATGCGCGAGGCGTGGCTGGGTCATGGTCAGCCATTCTGGCAGGGTCCGCGGACCCCCGACGGGGTGGCCCGACACGCCAGCGGACGCCGATTTTGCATCCGGGCGGAGATGGCCTAGAGTTCTTTCTCGTTGGAAAACGCAGGTGAGCGGCTCGGACGAGCGGATCCCGGCGGCACCGACACGCGGATGTAGCTCAGTTGGCTAGAGCGCCACCTTGCCAAGGTGGAGGTCGCGAGTTCGAATCTCGTCATCCGCTCGCTCAACCTTCACCCCTGGTCGGGTGGCCGAGAGGCGAGGCAGCGGCCTGCAAAGCCGTATACGCGGGTTCGAATCCCGTCCCGACCTCGCAGCCTTCTCCGACCGGGAGTGGCGGCATGTTCACCACCTCTTCGGAGGTGGACGAGCGCGATTGGCGCAGCGGTAGCGCGCTTCCCTGACACGGAAGAGGTCACTGGTTCGAACCCAGTATCGCGCACGGAGACGATCCGTGACGATCGACTCAGGCGGATGTAGCTCAGTTGGCTAGAGCGCCACCTTGCCAAGGTGGAGGTCGCGAGTTCGAATCTCGTCATCCGCTCCCCACACGAAGGGCCCCTCCTGACGGAGGGGCCCTTCGTCGTTCCGGGGCGTGCGGTCGGCCTCGTGCTCGGAGCACGGACGCCGACCGTCGGACGGGATCAGAGCCGCGGGCCGTCCCCCCGCCAGTAGCCGCTGAACATGATCGCGCGCTTCGGTGCGATGCCGCGGCGGACGATCACCCGCCGCGCCGCCGTCGCGAGCGACTGCTCGCCGCACGCCCACACGTGGTCGCGGGGCGCGGCGGGGAGGTCCTCGAGGTGCGGCGTGAGCAGGGCGCCCGGCACGGCGTCTCCGCGGTGCAGGACCGTGAGCGTGGCGCCCTCCGGGACCTCGAGGGCGGGGACGTGGTCACGGCCGGGCACCTCCAGGACGACGTCCATCCGGCCCCCGCGCGGCGTGCGACGCTGCGCGGCGAGGGCGGCGGCGATGCTCGGGACTGCGGTCTCGTCCCCCACCACGAGGTGCGACTCCCCCGCCGCCGGCAGACGATAGGCGCCCGTCCCGGTGCGGAAGCCGGCGACGTCGCCCGGACGTGCGGTGCGCGCCCACGTGCCGGCGGGGCCCGCATGGTCGTGCACGACGACGTCGACGTCGATCTCACCGACGGAGGGCCGGTGCTCGGCGACCGTGTACCACCGCAGATCCGGCCGCACGTCCTCGGGGATCCGCCCGACCGCTCGCCGCGCATTGAGCGCCGCGGGATCGGGCATCACGAGCGCCCGCCCCGGGGGCGGGGTGAGCAGCCCGAAGTACTCGTCGCAGCCCTGCGGGGTGAACGTGCGGAACTCCTCCGCGGCGAACGTGAGACGACGCAGCCGGGGGGCGAGCAGCCACGTGGCGCGGACCGTCATGGTCCACTGCGGATACTCGTCGCGGTCAACGGGCATCGCCTGGCCGAGGGCCGCGAGCCCGCGGTAGGCCTTCATCTGCAGGGCCTCGACACGCGAGGGACGGGCGGCAGGCGGGGGGAGGACGGAGGAGCTCGTCATCCGGTCAGCATAGGTGAGCCTCACCTTTGCTGGAGTCCTCCCTTTGAATACGTCACGTCATTGTTGCGTATTTGCTTTCTTAGGTAAGGCTTCCCTACTGTGCGGGACGTCCGTGGCGCACGCCGCCCGGAGCCGACGACCCCCTCACGGAAGGCCCTCCCATGCTCCCTCGCCTGTTCGGACTCGGCGATCCCGCCGCCTACCTCGACGCCACCGGCAGGGCGGCCCGGGTGGCCGTCGACACCGCCTACGACCGCGCGGGGGTCCACCCGGACACCCCGTCGACGCACCTGGCCGACGCCGTCGGCGCCGTCAACTTCTCGCAGCCGACGGGCAGCCTCGACGACGCCCTCGCCGAGGTCGCGGAGCTCTACGCCCACCAGACCACCGCCTACCACCACCCGCGCTATGCCGCTCACCTCAACTGCCCGGTCCTGCTCTCCAGCACCGCAGCGGACACCGTGCTCGGGGCGCTCAACACGGCGGTCGAGTCCTGGGACCAGGCCCGCTCCGCGGCGCTCATGGAGCAGCGGCTCCTGGCCGAGGTCGGACGCTGGTGCGGGTTCGCCGCGGGCGACGGCGTCTTCACCTCCGGAGGGTCGGCCTCCAACCTGCAGGCCATGACGCTGGCCCGCGGCCGCGCCGTGCAGCGCCTCACCGGCCACGCCGGGCTCGCCGACCTGCCCGCCGAGGTGCTCGGCTCGCTGCGCGTCTTCGTCAGCGCCGCCACGCACTACAGCATCGCCAAGGCAGCCGGCCTGCTCGGGCTGGGTCGCCACGCCGTGGTCGTCGTCCCCACCGACGCCGCCGGGCGTCTGGACCCCGGGGCCCTGGCCGAGGCGGTCGAACGTGAGGTGGCCGCCGGTGCCGTGCCGATGGTCGTCGTCGCGACGCTGGGGACCACCGACCGCGGCGCCATCGACCCGCTGCCGGCCATCGCCGACGTCGCCGAACGCCACGGGATGTGGGTCCATGCGGACGCGGCCGTGGGCGGGATCCTCGCCGCGAGCGCGGCGACGCGCCACGAGCTGCCGGGGCTGCACCGTGCGGACTCGGTGACGATGGACTTCCACAAGACGTTCTACGTGGGGCTGGCCTGCAGCGCGCTGGTGGTGCGGGACGCCGAGAGCCTGCGCCATGTGACGGTGCATGCGGACTACCTGAACCCGGAGGACAGCGTCCATCCGAACCTGGCGGATCGGTCCTTGCAGACGAGCCGCCGGTTCGACTCGCTCAAGCTGTGGCTGACGCTGCGTGAGCATGGGGCCGAGGCGGTGGTGTCCCTGTTCGCGGGGGCGCGCGAACGCACGCGGCAGGCGTGCGGGATCCTGCGGGCCCGGCCGACGTTCGCGGTGCTGGAGGATCCGACGCTGGTGACAGTGCTGTTCCGGGTGCGGGCCGAGGGACTGTCGGAGGAGGAGTGCACGGCGGTGCAGGCGGCGACGCACCGGGAGCTCGTGGCCGGCGGGCGCGCGCTGATCGCGACGACGGTGGTGGACGGGGTGCCCCATCTGAAGTTCACGATCCTGAACCCCGCGGTCACCTCGGGCGAGCTGGAGGAGCTGGTCGACGTCGTGGAGGAGGCGGCGCTGCGGCACGTCGACGCGGTGCGGGCGAGCCGTCATCGGTGGCGCGGGGTGGCGCGGACCCGTCCGCATGGCCCGTCGGTCGCCGTGTCCTGCACGCTCCCCGCTTCGGCGGGGCCACGTCCGTCCGCGGCGCGCGTGGACGAGCACGGAGAGCAGGTGTGCGCATGAGCCCGGCGTCCACGTCCCCCCGCCGCGTGCTCGCGATCGGGCTGGGCCCGTTCAACCTGAGCCTGGCCGCGCTGGCCCACCCGCTGCCCGACGTCGAGGTGGAGGTGGTGGAGAGCCGCGACGCGTTCGTGTGGCACCCGGGCATGATGCTGCCGGGCGCGCAGATCCAGGTGCCGTTCCTCGCGGACCTGGTGACGTTCGCGGACCCGACCTCCCCGTACTCGTTCCTGGCGTATCTCAAAGCGATGGGCCGGCTGCACCGCTTCTACATCCGGGGTTCCTGGTACCCGCTGCGGCGGGAGTTCTCGGACTACTGCGCGTGGGTGGCAGCCCAGCTGCCCGGCATCGCCTACGCGACCACGGTGACGGCGGTGCGGTGGGACGATCAGGCGGACGAGTTCGTGGTGGAGGCGGCCTCCGCGGCCGGGACCAGCACGCACCGGGCCGACCACGTGGTGGTGGGCACGGGCACGGTGCCGTCCCTGCCCGCGCCGCTCGCGCGCGTCGCGGAGGAGTCGGCCCGGGTCGGCGCGTCCCCCGTGGTGCACACGGGTGAGTACATGGGCCGTCGCGAGGACATCGCCGGGGCCGGGTCGGTCCTGGTGGTGGGCAGCGGCCAGTCGGCGGCGGAGTGCGCCCTGGACCTGCTGAACGCGGGCCACCCGGACCTCACGTGGGTCACGCGCTCACCCCGGTTCTTCGGCATGGAGGTCGGCCAGCTCACGCTCGAGCTGACCTCGCTGGACTATGAGCGGCACTTCGCCACTCTGCCCCGGGCGCGGCGGGATGAGATCAACGCATCCCACCGGTCCCTGTACAAGGGGATCAGCGAGTACACGATCGAGGACGTCTACCACGCGCTGTACGAGCGCCAGGTGGGTCCGCTGGACCCGGCCCGGCTGTGGCCGGGCACGTCGGTGACGGACGCCCGCCTGGTCGCGGGCCCGGGTGCGCCCCGGGTGGAGGTCACCCTGCGCGACGAGGAGACCGGGGTGACCGGGGGGCGCGTGGTGGACCGTGTCGTCGCGGGCACGGGCTACCGCCACCCGGACCATCCGTTCCTGGAGCCGGTGCGGCACCTGCTGCGCGCGGAGGACGGTCGGACGACGGCGAACGCGGACCACGCGATCGACGTGAGCGGCCGCCGGATCTTCGTGCACAACACCGCCGAACAGCCCCTGGGTCTCACCGGCCCGGACCTGGGCATGGCGGCGGAGCACAGCGGCCGCATCCTCAGCACGATCGCCGGCCGCCAGGTCTACGCGCAGGCCGAGTCGATCGCGTTCCAGGACTTCGGTGCCGTCGCGGCGGGCGTCCGGTGAGCGCCGTGACGCCGCCGCAGACCACCGTGGACGGTGCGGCCGCGAGCGCGGCCCGTCGTGTGGAGCTCCGTCCCGTGGGCGCGCAGGACCATCCGCTGCTGCACCGGTGGGTGACGTCCCCGCACGCCGTGTACTGGGAGATGACGGAGGCGGGTCTGGCCGACGTCGTGGCCGAGTACGAGGCGATCGCCGCGCACCCGCACCACCACGCGCACGTGGGGCTCGTGGACGGGACCGCGACCTTCCTGGTGGAGGTCTACGACCCGGCCCACTCGGAGCTGGCCGGACGGTATGCGGGCGCGCCCGGCGACGTCGGCCTGCACGTGCTCGTCGCCCCGACGGACACCCCGGTGCCCGGGACCACGGACCTGGTGATGGCCGCGGTGGTGCGCTGGTGCCTGGCCCAGCCGGGGGCGCGGCGCGTCGTCGTCGAGCCGGACGAGCGCAACGCCGCCATCCGGGCGAAGAACCTGGCCGCCGGGTTCACGGAGCTCGGTCCCGTGGCGCTGGGATCCAAGACGGCGATGCTCTCGATCGCCACGCCCGAGTCCTTCACTGCCAGCCGGATCGGCGTCCTCGCCGCCGGGCTGGACCTCACCCTCCCCGAGCCCCCGCTCCTCCTCACCCCCGACAGGCAGGTGTCCGCATGACCCCCGTCCCCCCGTCCTCCCCGTCCCGCCTGGACGCGCTGACGGCGCCGACCGCCCGGCACGCCCACCGGCTGCTCGTCGCCAAGGCGATCCGCGAGTTCACCCATGAGCGGCTCCTGACGCCGGTGCGCGGCGAGCGGGTCGACGACGCCGGCCGCCACGCCTACACGCTCACCCTGGGCGGGGTGCGGTGGACGTTCACCGCGCGTGCCCTCCCGCTCGAGCACCTCGGCGTGGATCCGGACTCGGTGTGCCGTGCCGGGGATCCGGACGCGGTGGCCGTCGACCGCTTCGTCCTCGACGCGGCCGAGGTGCTCGGGCTGGCCGGCGAGGCGCTGGACGTCTATCTCGAGGAGCTCGCCTCCACCTTCGCCGCCCGGTGCCACACCCTGGCCGGCGAGCGCCCGTCCGCCGCCGACCTGGTGGACGCGGACTACACGGCGGTGGAGGCCGCCATGAGCGAGGGACACCCGGGCTTCGTGGCCACCAACGGCCGCATCGGCTGGGGGGCCACGGAGTACGCGATGTTCGCCCCCGAGGGCGGGCGGGCGCTGCACCCGGTGTGGCTCGCGTTCCCCTCCGAGCTCGGGGGACGGTGGACCTGGCCCAAGACCGCGAGCGCGGGCGCCGCCGTGCCGGCGCCGCCCCCGCCGATCACCGAGGCGGTGGCGGGCCTGTGGGCGGAGCGGGCGGCGGCGCTCGACGTCGATCCGGAGGCGTACACGCTGATCCCGGTGCACCCGTGGCAGTGGGAGCACCGGATCCAGGTGGCGTTCGCCCCCGACCTCGCCGCGGGGCGGCTGGTGCACGTGGGCGAAGACCCGGACGCGTTCACGGCCATGCAGGCGGTGCGCACCCTGTTCAACGCGAGCGACCCGCACGCCCCGCAGCTGAAGACGGCGTTGTCCGTGCAGAACATGGGGTTCGTGCGCGGCCTCTCCCCCGCGTACATGTCCGTCACCCCGGCGATCAACGCGGTGGTGGCCGACCTCGTGGACTCCGACCCCCTGCTCGCGAGGTGGGGCTTCGGGGTGCTGCGGGAGTACGCCTCGGCCGGGTACACCGGGGACGCCTTCCATGCCGTGGGCTCGAAGGGTCCTCACACGAAGATGCTCGCCGCCCTGTGGCGGGAGAGTCCGCTGCCGCGCCTGGCGGAGGGCGAGCGGGTCATGACCATGGCGGCGCTGCTGCACCGGGACGGCGGGGGCCGCTCCGTGGCGGGGGCGCTCGTGGAGCGCTCGGGGCTGACGGCGGCGCAGTGGCTGCACGGGGTGGTGACGGCCTACGTGACCCCGCTGGTGCATCTGGCCGCCGCCTACTCGACCGTGTTCATGCCCCACGGGGAGAACATCGTGCTCCGCCTGCGGGAGGGACGGGTCACCGGCGCCTTCCTCAAGGACATCGGGGAGGAGGTGGTGGTCGGCGCGGACGGCGTCCCGCTCACGGAGCAGACCCGGCGCATCCGCATCGACCTCACCGACGAGGACCTCTCCCTCTCCTTCTTCACGGACATGCTGGACGGCGTGCTGCGCCATCTGGCCGACGTGATGGACGCGGACGCCCTGCTGCCGGCGGAGGAGTTCTACGCCGTGGTGGGGCGGGTCCTCGCCGAGTACACGGCCCTGGGGCTCGCGGATGTGGAGCGCCTCGGCCTGGACGCGGAGGACTTCGCGCACTCGTGCCTGAACCGGTTGCAGCTGCGGAACGCCACGCAGATGGTGGACCTGACGGACCCGTCGGGCTCGCTGCTCTACGCCGGTCGCCTGGCCAACCCGGTGGCCGCGCCGCTGCGCCGCGCGCTGGCGGAGCTCCGGCAGGACGCCGCGGCATGAGCGCGGACGCGTGGACCGGGACGGCGACGGGTGACGTGGCGGGCCGTTGCCACCGGGACGCGCACGGCGTGCCGACGCTCGTGGCCGCGTCCCTGCCCGAGCTGGCCTACCTCCAGGGGTGGCACGTGGCGACGGAGCGGGCCTGGCAGGTCGACTGCGAGCACCGCCGGGTCACCGGCATGAGCGCCGAGGTGTTCGGCCCGCCGGCGGTGGCGAACGACGTCGCCGCCCGGCAGATGGACCTGGACGGTGCGGCCCGCCAGGCGTTCGACGCCCTCGACGACGCGGAGGACCGGGCCTGGTTCACCCGGTTCGCCGACGGCGTGAACGCGGGGCTGGACGCCGGGGCCCGGCGCGCGCCCGAGTTCGCCGCCCACGGGGTGAAGCCGCTGCCGTTCGACCCGCACACGGCGCTCGCCCTGCACCTGGGCTACAACGTCTGGCTGACCAACGCGCCGGCCGCCCTGTTCCGCACCCTGCTGGCCGAGCGCTTCCCCGCGCTCGCCGCGGCGCTGATCTCGCCGCGCCCCGACGCGGACGGCTCGAACGCCTGGGCGGTGCGCGTCGGCGCCGAGGGCGCTCCGCTCGTGGCCGCCGACCCGCACCGGCTGCTCGAGCTGCCCGGCGTCTACCAGCAGGTGCGCCTCGTGGTGGAGGCCGAGCGTCCCCGGGACCGCGTCGACGTCGTCGGCCTGGCCTTCCCCGGTGTGCCGGGCGTCCCGCATGTGGGGCAGTCCGAGCACGTCGCGTGGGTGACGACCTCGGCGATGGTGTCCTCGCTCGAGATGGTCCTCGAGGACGCCCCCGAGGGGCCGGAGGTCCTCGACGCCCGGACCGAGCGGGTGCACGTGCGCGGCGGCGACCCCGTGGACGTGCGGGTGGCCCACACCCCGCGCGGGCGGCTCGTGGACGTGCCCGGCGCCGGCCCGGTGAGCATGCGGTTCCCCGCCTGGGACCGCGCCGACACCGGCCTGCCGAGCGCGCGCCGGCTGCTCACGGCCGCGAGCGCCGCGGAGGCCTGCGCGGTGCTGGACGGGCACGTCGAGCCGGTCAATCGCGTGATCGTCGCGGACCGGCGGACGGTGCTCACCCGGCACGCCGGGGCCGTGCGGCGCCGGGATCGACGCTCGGCCTGGGGTGCGGCGCGGGCCTCCGCGCTGGGCCGGGGCTCCGCCGACGGGTCCCTCGATCAGCGCTGGGTGCGCTGGCCCGCGCCGGCCGCGGCGGACGACGTCGTGGTGGCGGCCAACGAGCCCCACCCGGACACCGCCTGCCTCACCGTGGACGCGTGCGCGCCGTGGCGGTCCCGCCGCATCCGGGAGGCCCTCGAGGCGCTGGCACCGCAGGAGCGGACCGTGGACGCGATGGCCGCCCTGCAGACGGACACCCGGACCCCGGGCGCGCCGCGGGCCTGGCTCGCCGACGCCGTCGACGCGCTCGTCGCGGACGACGTGCTGGCCGCGGAGTCCGTCCCGGCGTGGGCCGGCGACGCCGCCGCCGGATCGGCCGCGGCCCGCTGGTGGCTCCTCGTGGAGCACGAGGTGGCCGCCGCCCTGATCGCGCACCTGCCGCCCGCCTCGCGGGCCCTGCTCGGCGGCCCGTGGGCACCGTGGGGCGACGCCGCCGCATGGGTCGGCGCGGCGCTCGCCGAGCGCGGGCCGGAGCCGCTGCGCGCGGCCCTGGGGGTCGCAGCGTCGACGAGGGACCTCGTGCGGGCCGCCGTCGCCGCCGTCGGCGACGCCGCTGAGCCGCCGGGCCCCGACGACACGGCTCGGACGTGGGGTGCGGCGCATGCCCTGACCCCGTTCCTGTTCACGCACGAGCATCCCGGCGGGCCGGATGTGCCGGGGCTCGCCGACGTGCTCGACACGATCGGGTCCGTCCGGGTGGGCGGCACCGCGGACGCGGTCTGCGCCACCTCGCACGCCCCCGGCCTGGCCGTCGGCACCCACCGCGGGCCAGTGGCCCGGGTCGTGTTCGACCTCGGCGACCGCACCCGCAGCCGGTGGGTCGTCCCGTTCGGCGCCTCCGGTCTCGGAGGCGGGCACGTGACGGATCAGCTGGACGCGTGGGCCGCCGGCCGCCTGCTGCCCGTGCCGTCCGGTCCCGTCCCCCCGTCCGCCGGCAGCGGCGTCGCACCCGCCCGCTCCGTCCCCGGCGGGGCCCCTCCGGGACGCATCGTGGCCGAGGTCGGCGTCGGGGCGTTGGGCCTGACCATGACGCGCGTCCGCCCGGCCCTGGACGCCCCGCTGATCCACGCACTCGTCACGGAGCCGCGGGCGGAGTTCTACGGGATGCGCGGGCACAGCGTGCAGGACGTCGAGGAGGTCTACGACTTCCTCGAGTTCCAGCCCACCCACGCGAACCACCTCGTGTGGCACGGCGGGACCCTCGTGGCCCTCGTGCAGACCTACGACCCTCGCGCGGAGGAGGTCGGCGGCGCCTACGAGGTGCGGGACGGGGACCTCGGATTCCATTTCATCACCGCCCCCGGCGGCCTGCAGGGGCGCGCCCGCGCCACGGCCTACCGGAGCATTGTGGACTGGTTGGGCGCACGCCCCGGCACGCGTCGGCTCGTGATCGAGCCGGACGTCCGCAACACGCGGGCCGTGAAGACCGCCCGGGCTCTGGGCTTCACGGTGGACCGGGAGGTCGAGCTGCCGGGCAAGCGGGCGGCGCTGTGCTTCCGCGCCGTGCACTGACCCTGCCCCGCACACGGCGACGGCGCGCACCCGCCTCGGTGCGCGCCGTCGTCGTGCCGGTCAGGGGCGGTGGCTCACTTGTGCTCGGCCACGCCCGTCTGGCCCTCCCGGACCAGGGCGGTCATGCGGGAGACCGTGCGGAAGTACTTCTTCATGTAGCCGCCGTGCATCATCTCCTGCGTGAACAGGGCGTCGAAGGGCACACCGGAGGCGAGGACGGGCACGTCCTTGTCGTACAGGCGATCCGCGAACACCACGAAGCGCAGGGCCGTGGCCTGCTCCGTGATGGTGTGCACGTCGTGGAGGGCGAGCACGTCCACGTCCTTGACGAGCTCGCGGTAGCGGGAGGGATGCACGCGGGAGAGCATCGCGGTGAGGTCCGCGAAGTCGTCCACGGCGAGCACACCCGCGTCGGGGAAGTTCTCCTGGGCGGTGGCCTCGACGGCGGCGTCGTCCAGCGGCGACGGGGCGGCGGAGAGGCCGCGGTGGCGGTAGTCCTCGCCGTCCACGCGGATGACCTCGAACTGGTCGGCCAGGACCTGGATCTCGCGCTTGAAGTCCTGCGCCGCGAAGCGCCCCTCGCCGAGCGAGCCCGGCAGGGTGTTGGAGGTCGCCACCAGGCGCACGCCGGCGTCGGCCAGCTCGCGCATGAGGCGGGACATCAGCACGGTGTCCCCCGGGTCGTCGAGCTCGAACTCGTCGATGCACACGAGGGTGTACTCCTTGAGCTCGTCCACCGCCTTGCGGAAGGACAGGGCGCCCACGAGGTTGGTGTACTCCACGAACGTGCCGAACGCCTTGGGCCCGGGGGCCGCGTGCCACGTCGAGGCCAGCAGGTGGGTCTTGCCGACGCCGAAACCGCCGTCGAGGTAGATGCCGGCCGGCCCTGCCGCCCGCTTCTTCCCGCCGAACAGGCCGCCGAGGAACCCGCCGCCCGAACCGCCCCGGCCGAGGTCTGCCGCGAACCGGCGCAGCCGCTCCACGGCCTGTGCCTGCGAGGGGTGCGCGGGGTCCGGGATGTAGGTGTCGAAGGACACCGTGCCGAAGCGGTACGACGGGTGGAAGCCGGACAACAGCTGGTCCGGGGTGACCTGCGGCGAACGGTCGGCGAGGTGGACGATCTGAGCCACGGGACACTCCCAGGGTCGACGACGGGGATTCCGGGCCATGCTATCGGGCCGCGGACCCGACCCATGTGACCTCGCGTGTCCCGGACTGAGGGGCCCCTACCCTCTTACGTGACACCGACGTGCCGTAATCTGGCGCGCAGGGCACGGACACGGAACCCGCCGTCGTCGTGCCGCCCGCCCCGGGCCCGTGCGGGCCCGCCCCGACGCGAAGGAAGGCAGTGCCATGACCGATACCGCCGCGAAGTTCTCCGAGTACGCCCACCCCGAGAAGCTGGTGTCCACGCAGTGGGTCGCCGACCATGTCGGCGACGAGGACGTCGTGGTCCTCGAGTCCAACGAGGACGCTCTCCTCTACTCCACCGGCCACATCCCCGGCGCCCAACGCGTCGACTGGCACACCGAGCTCAACGACCCCGTCACCCGCGACTTCGTCGGCCCCGAGGCCTTCGCCGAGTTCGCCGCCTCCAAGGGGATCTCCCGGGACACCACCGTGGTGTTCTACGGCGACAAGTCCAACTGGTGGGCCGCCTACGCCCTGTGGGTGTTCACCCTCTACGGCCATGAGGACCTGCGCCTGATGGACGGCGGCCGTGACAAGTGGATCGCGGAGGGACGCGAGACCACCCGCGAGGTCCCGACCGTGGCCCGCGCCGAGTACCCGGTGATCGAGCGCGACGACCACACAGATCGTGCCGCCCGCGAGGACGTCCTGCAGGCCATCGGGACCACCCCGCTGATCGACGTCCGCTCCCGTCCCGAGTACACGGGCGAGACCACGCACATGGCCGGCTACCCGCAGGAGGGCACCCTGCGCGGCGGCCACATCCCCACGGCGGCGTCCGTGCCGTGGGCGTCCGCGGCCAACGAGGACGGCACCTTCAAGTCCCGCGCCGAGCTGGAGCAGGTCTATCGCGCCGGCGCCGGGCTGCAGGAGGGTGACGACGTGATCGCCTACTGCCGCATCGGCGAGCGGTCCTCCCACACCTGGTTCGTGCTCAAGTACCTGCTCGGCCACGAGGACGTCCGCAACTACGACGGCTCCTGGACCGAGTGGGGCAACGCCGTGCGCCTGCCGATCGCCGTCGGCGAAGAGCCGGGCGAGGCCCCCGCGCGCTGAGCCCCCGGCACGGCGTGGATCACTAGACTGGGACACCATGACCGAGAACCACGCCGTGCCCGCCGCCCTGGCCGAGATCATCGACGACTTCGCCGGGGTGCCCGATCCCGAGAAGCTCGAGCTGCTGCTGGAATTCTCGGACGAGCTGCCGGCGCTGCCGGAGCGCTACGACGGCCACGAGGCCGAGATGGAGCAGGTCGTGGAGTGTCAGACCCCGCTGTTCCTGGCCGTGGAGCTCGAGGGTGAGCCCGGTCCGCAGGCCCCGGTCCGCCTCTTCATCACCGCTCCCCCGGAGGCGCCCACCACGCGCGGTTTCGCCTCCGTGCTCACCCAGGGCCTGGACGGGCTGAGCGCCCTCGAGGTCCTGGACGTGCCCGAGGACATCCCCACCCGCCTCGGTCTGGCCAAGGCCCTCACCCCCCTGCGCCTGCGCGGAATGTCCGCCATGCTCGGCCGCATCAAGCGCAACGTGCGCGAGCAGGCCGGGATCGCCTGAGTCCGCCGTGGGCCAGCGCAAGAAGGATCGCAGCGCCCGGCACGGGGCGGCCACACCGGCCGTCGCCGCCCTCGAGGCCGCCGGGGTCCCGTACCGGCTGCACACCTTCGACGTGGCCCTCGACGCCGGCGGCGAGCGGTTCGGCGTCCAGGTCGCCCGGGCGCTCAGCGTGCCCGCCGACCGACTGTTCAAGACGCTGATGGTGGCGGACCCCGACGGCGCGCTCGCCGCGTGCGTGGTGCCCGTGTCCGGTCAGCTGGACCTGCGGGCCGCCGCCGCGGTGCTGGGCGTCAAGCGACTCGCCCTGGCCGATCTGGCCGTCGTCGAACGCCGGACCGGCTACGTGCGGGGCGGCGTCTCTCCCCTGGGCCAGCGCCGGCCCCACCCCGTCGTCCTGGACTCCTCCGCCCTCGACGCGGAGCTCATGTACGTCTCCGGCGGGCAACGCGGCCTGGATGTGGAGATCGCGCCCGCCGACCTCGTGCAGGTGACGGGCGCCGTCGTCGCGGAGATCGCGGCGGACTGACGGGCGGGTCCTGCGGCCGGGCCGGTCAGACGTCGTCGCGCGCCTGGCGGCGCACCACAGCCATGCGCTGGCCGACGGTGACCAGGGAGGCTGCGGCGAGCAGCCCCAAGGTGACGGCCAGGACGACCGGGGGCAGACCGAGGCCGGTGAGGCCGGCGACCACGAGGGTGGCCACGAGCCGTTCGGCGCGCTCGGCGATGCCCACGTGCGCGTCCCAGCCGAGGGCCTCCGCCTTGGCGCGCACGTAGGAGACGAGCATGCCCAGGGCCAGGCAGGCCCCGGAGAGCGCGCCGACCGCGGGTGCGGCGCCGACGCCGAAGCCCCACAGGCACAGCCCGAGGAACACGGCCGCGTCCTGCACGCGGTCCAGGGTGGAGTCGAGGAACGCGCCCCAGCGGCCGGTGGACCCGGCCTCGCGCGCCATGATCCCGTCCACCAGGTCCGAGAACACGAACGCGGTGATGAAGAGCGTGCCCCAGAACAGGTGCCCCAGGGGGAAGAGCACGAGCGCGCCCAGGCTCACGCCGAGTGTGCCGACGACCGTCACGGTGTCCGGACTGACCCCGGCCCGCAGGAGCGTACGGGCCACCGGGGTGAACAGGCGGGTGGTGACGCCGCGCGCGTGACGGTCCAGCATCAGGCGGGGTCTCCGGCCCCCGGGCGAGGATGCTCGGCCGCGGCACGGGCGTTGGCCGCCCGGCGCGCGGCGTGGTCCCGGGCGGCCCGGTCCCAGACGCCCGCGAGGATCTGCCGGGTCTCCCCCAGGGTCTGCGACATGTTCTTGGTCCGAGCGATGATCGGCAGGAAGTTGCCGTCGCCGGTCCACCGCGGCACCACGTGCTGGTGCAGATGGGCCGCGATCCCGGCGCCGGCCACCGCCCCCTGGTTCATGCCGAGGTTGTAGCCGGACGCGCCGGCGGCCTGGCCGAGGGCGAGCATCGCCGTCTGGGTCAGCTCCGCCATCTCGGCGGCCTCCTCCGTGGTGGTGTCCGTGTACAGGGGCACGTGGCGGTAGGGGCAGACGAGCAGATGACCGGGGTTGTACGGGTACAGGTTCAGCACCACGTAGGCGGTGCGGCCGCGGTGGACGATGAGGGAGTCCTCATCGTCGCGCTGCGGGGCCGCACAGAACGGGCAGGTGTGCTCGTCCTTGACCTGGCCCGTCCCCTTGGACACGTACGCCATGCGGTGGGCGTTCCAGAACCGCTCGAAGGCGTCCGGGGCGCCGGGCAGCTCGAAGCCGTCCGTGGCGGCGGCGTCCGCCGACGCGCGGGCCTGCGCCCGCGCGTCGGATCCGCCGGTGCCGGGGCTGGTCATGGGGTGACCTCGCGCTCGCGCACCGCCTTCACGATGCGTTCGATCGCCTCCTCCACCGGCACGCCGTTGTCCTGGGTGCCGTCGCGGAAGCGGAAGGACACGGCGTTCGCCTCCCTGTCCTCGCCGCCGGCGATCAGCACGAACGGCGCCTTCTCCTTGGCCGCGGTGCGGATCTTCTTCGGGAAGCGGTCCGAGGAGTCGTCCAGGCGCGCCCGGATCCCCTCGGCACGCAGCTTCGCGACGACGTCGTCCAGGTAGTCGTTGAATGCCTCGGCCACCGGGATGGCCACGACCTGCTCCGGGGCAAGCCAGGCCGGGAACGCGCCGGCGTAGTGCTCGGTGAGGACGCCCAGGAAGCGCTCGATGGAGCCGAAGAGGGCGCGGTGGATCATCACGGGGCGCTGACGGGTGCCGTCGGCGGCCTGGTACTCGAGGTCGAAGCGCTCGGGCAGGTTGAAGTCCAGCTGGATGGTGGACATCTGCCACGTGCGGCCGATGGCGTCCCGGGCCTGGACCGAGATCTTCGGGCCGTAGAACGCGGCGCCGCCCGGATCCGGGACGAGCTGCAGACCGGAGGCCTCCGCGACCTCGGCGAGGGTGCGGGTGGCCTCCTCCCAGATCTCGTCGGAGCCGACGAACTTCTCCGGGTCCTTCGTGGAGAGCTCGAGGTAGAAGTCGTTGAGGCCGTAGTCCTTGAGCAGGTCGAGGACGAAGTTGAGCGTGGTGGTCAGCTCCTCCTTCATCTGCTCGCGGGTGCAGTAGATGTGGGCGTCGTCCTGGGTCATGCCGCGCACGCGCGTGAGCCCGTGGACCACGCCGGACTTCTCGTACCGGTACACGGAGCCGAACTCGAACAGCCGCAGCGGCAGCTCACGGTAGGACCGGCCGCGGGAGCGGTAGATCAGGTTGTGCATGGGGCAGTTCATCGGCTTGAGGTAGTAGTTCTGCCCCTGGCGCGTGATCTCGCCGGTCTCGGGATCACGGACCTCGTCGATGTGCATGGGCGGGAACATGCCGTCCGCGTACCAGTCGAGGTGGCCGGACACCTCGTAGAGGTGCTGCTTGGTGATGTGCGGGGTGTAGACGAACTCGTAGCCGGCCTCGGTGTGGCGCCGACGGGAGTAGTCCTCCATCTCCTTGCGGATGATGCCGCCGCGCGGGTGGAACACGGGCAGGCCGGAGCCGAGCTCGTCCGGGAAGGAGAAGAGATCCAGCTCGGCGCCGAGCTTGCGGTGGTCGCGGCGCTCGGCCTCGGCGAGGCGCTCCTGGTAGGCCTTGAGGTCGTCCTTGCTGGCCCAGGCGGTGCCGTAGATGCGCTGCAGCTGCTTGTTCTTCTCGTTGCCGAGCCAGTAGGCGGCGGCGGAGCGGGTGAGCGCGAAGCCGTTGCCGATGAGCTTGGTGGAGGGCAGGTGCGGGCCGCGGCAGAGGTCGCACCACACGGCGTCGCCGGTCTTGCGGTCCACGTTGTCGTAGATGGTGATCTCCCCGGCCCCGACCTCCACGGAGGCGCCCTCGCCGGCGGTGTCCGCGGCATCCTTCTTGCCGAGCAGCTCGAGCTTGTAGGGCTCGTCCGCCATCTCGGCGCGGGCGGTCTCCTCGTCCACGACGCGGCGGCGGAAGGTCTGGCCGGACTTCACGATCTTCTGCATGAGCGAGGAGATCTGCTTGAGGTCCTCGGGGGTGAAGGGCTCGTCGACGTCGAAGTCGAAGTAGAAGCCGTCCGTGATGTACGGGCCGATGCCGAGCTTGGCGCCCGGGCGCAGCTGCTGCACGGCCTGGGCCATCACGTGGGCGGTGGAGTGCCGCAGCACCTCGAGGCCCTCGGGCTCCGTGATGTCCACCGCTTCGACGGACGCGCCGGCAGGGATCTCCCGGGCCAGGTCCCAGAGCAGGCCGTCCACCCGCATGACGGCGGTGGTCGGCTTCTCGCGGAAGAGGTCGAGGCCGGTGGTGCCGTGCGTCACCTCCCGCAGCTCTCCGTCCACGGTCAGCAGGATGTTCTTCGGCTCCGACACGGTGCTCCTTCGAGGTCTGGCTTCGGGATCGGTGGCGTACGGGGGCCACCGTCGGCCGCGTCCCATTCTAGGGGCGCGGCCGGACGGCGGGGCACGGAGGCGGACGGTCTCATCTGTCCGGGGTGGGCAGCAGCTCCCACGTCTCCGGGTGGGGCACCGGGATCGGGGTGTGCTCCGGAGCGGGCCGATCGGGTGCCGTGCGGCCGGGGCGGGCCCCGCCGGCCGGCCCGACGTCGGTGCGCACCTTCACGGGCCAGCCGCCCGTGCCGTGGTGCGGGATGTCCGGCAGGGGCTGCGCTCCGGTGCCCGCCCGGCCGCTGCGGCGCGCGGCGGCGGCTCGGCGGTCCGCCGCGAGCCAGTCCCGCCACTGCTGCCGGGTGGCGTCCAGGTAGTCGGGGTCCGGGAGCGTCTCGGGCCGGTGCAGGTCCCAGGCGCGCACGGCCTGGACGGACACGGCCCGGTCGCCGGTGCGCCGGACGGTGCCCTCGATCAGCAGGAGGCGGGCGGAGAAGAGCATCTCCCCGGAGGCGTGCTGGGCCTCGGTGAAGAAGGAGGCGTCCACGCAGCCGGTGCCGTCGTCCACGGAGAGGAACACCACCCGCTTGCCGCTGCGCATGGGCGGGGTCTGGGTGGCCACGCGCACCCCTGCCACGAGCACCCGGGACTGCGTGCGCAGCCCGAGCAGGTCCTTCGCCCGGGTGACGCCGAGCGCGTCCAGGTACGGGGCGTGGGAGTCCATGAGGTGGGCGGTGACGTCCAGGGCGGTGAGCTCCAGCTCGGTGCGGACCCGGGCGGCCGGGCCCGGGTCCGGGAAGAGCGGGGCGAGGGCGGTGAGCTCGGTGTCCGGCAGGTCCAGGGCCAGCTGGCCCTCCACCTGCCGTGGACGGGCGGACCGCGAGCGCGGGGCGGTGCGGCCGGGGGCGGTGCCGCGGGTGGTGGAGTGCTGGAGTTCGAGGTGGTGGACGAGGTCGGTGCGGGAGGCGCCGCCGGGTGGGAGGAGGCAGTCGAGGGCGCCGAGCTGGGCGAGGCGTTCGAGGTTGCGGGCGGTGGGGCGGGCGCGGTCGCGGACGTCGGCGAGGGAGCGGTAGGGACGGCCGGCGTCGAGGCGGTCGGTCTCGGCTTCGCTGAGTCCGGAGAGGCTGGTGAGGGGCAGGCGGATGCCCCAGCGGCCGGGGGCGCCGTCGTCGATCTCGGGGTGGGCGGGGACCCACTCGACGTGGACGTGGCGGGAGGAGGCGTTGACGTCCACGGGGAGGACGGGGATGCCCATGCGGCGGGCCTCGGCGACCATGAGGCGGGCGGGGTACATGCCGGGGTCGTGTTCGAGGATGGCGGCCATGAAGGCGGCGGGGTGGTGGGTCTTGAGCCAGGCGGAGTGGTAGGTGGGGACGGCGAAGGCGGCGCCGTGGGCCTTGCAGAAGCCGAAGGAGCCGAAGGCGGAGAGGGTGGCCCAGACCTCGTCGATGACTTCGAGGGAGTAGCCGCGGGCGAGGGCGCCGGTGCGGAAGGCCTCTTCGACGAGGTGTTCCTGCGGGCCGCCGAGGAGGCGGCGGTGCTCGTCGGCGCGGGCCAGTCCGCAGCCGGTCATGACGTCCATGGTGCGTAGGACCTGTTCGTGGAAGACGGTGACCCCGTGGGTCTCGGCGAGGACGGGCCGCAGGTCGGGGTGCGGGTAGTGGGCGGGTGCCCAGCCGTGCCGCTGTTCGAGGAAGGGTCGGACCATGTCGGACTGCATGGGGCCGGGGCGGAAGAGGGAGATGTCCACGGTGAGGTCGTTGAACTCGCGGGGGGCGAGCTTGCCGACGAGTTCGCGCTGGCCCGGGGACTCGATCTGGAAGCAGCCGAGGGTGTGGGTGGTGCGGATCATCGCGTAGGTGGCGGGGTCGTCGAGGGGCACCTGTTCGAGGTCGATGCGCTCGCCCGTGGTGCGTTCGACCTCGGCGATCGTGTAGGCGATGGCGGACTGCATGCGCACGCCGAGGATGTCGAGCTTGAGGAAGCCCATGGGGTCCATGTCGTGCTTGTCGAACTGGCTCATGGGCAGGCCCATGCCGGAGGGCTGGACGGGGGTGCGGTGCAGCAGGGTGGCGTCGCCGAGGATGACGCCGCAGGGGTGCATGGAGATGTGGCGGGGCAGGCGGTCGAGGCGTTCGGTGAGGTCGACGAGCAGGTCCAGCTGGCGGTCGCCCTCGGCGCGGCCGGACTCGATGCGGCGGGAGAGGCCGCCGAGTTCGGGCATGCGCTGGAGTGCCTCGCGGAAGTTCGAGGCGGAGAAGCGCCAGAGCTGCTTGGCGATGGCGTCCACCTCGGGTTCGGGCATGCCGAGGGCGAGGCCGGCGTCGCGGACGGCGCCGCGGGCCCGGTAGGCGTTCTGCATGCTCATGAGGGTGGTGCGCTCGGCGCCGAAGCGATCGACGACGGCGCGGTAGATCTCGTGGCGGCGGGCGGACTCCACGTCGATGTCGATGTCCGGGAGGGTGGAGCGGTCGGTGGAGAGGAAGCGCTCCATGATCAGGCCGTTGGCCATGGGGTCGACATGGGAGATGCGCAGGGCGTGGTTGACGAGGGAGGAGGCGCCGGAGCCGCGGGCGGCCACGCGGATGCCCATGCCCTCGATGAGGTCGACGACGGCGGCCACGGTGAGGAAGTAGGAGGAGAAGCCGAGTCGGGTGATGATGCCGAGCTCGTGCTCGGCGCGGTCCTGCAGGTCTCGGGCCGCCTGGCTGGTGCCGGGGAGGCCTCCCCCGGTGTGGAGGTGGGGGTAGCGGGCGAGGAGGCCGGTGCGGGTGCGCTCGCGCAGCACGTGCTCCGGGGGGCCGTCGATGCCGATGACGGCGGCCTCGGGGACGCGGGGCACGCCCCAGCCGAGGTCGGTCTCGGGGTCGAGTGCGCAGGCCTCGGCGAGGCGGCGGGTGGCCTCGAGCAGGGGGGCGGGGCGGTCGTCGGCGGCGAAGGCGACCTCGTGGGCGATGCGGTGCATGGCGGCGGTGGACTTGAGCCAGCCCTGTCCGTTGGGCTGCAGGTCGTGGAGGGCGTCGAGGGAGCTGAGGGCACGGACGGCGTCGAGGACGTCCGCGGTGGCGGCACCGTCCGGGGCCGCGTAGCGCACGGCGTTGGTCAGGACGGCGGGGATGCGGGCCTGGCGGGCGGCGCGGAGGGTCTTCACGGCGTGCCCGGTGTCGAGGCGGCGGCCGGGGGCGGAGAGGTGGGTGACGACGTCGGCGTGGGGGCTGCCTGCGGGCAGGGCCGCCTTCCAGCGGCGCAGGGCGGCGAGGCCGGCCGCGTACCGGCGGCGGGCCAGGTGGCGGCCGACGTCCGAGTCCGGGCCGAGGAGGACGAACAGCTCGGGGGTGGGCGGGTTGTCTCGGTTGGCGGCGGTGGGGACCCGGCCGGCCGCCGCGGCGGCGAGCTCGGCGACGCTGGCCCACGGGCTGCCGCCTGCCGCTCCCCCGGTGGTGCGGGCGTGGGCGGCGGAGACGAGCTCGCACAGGGAGCGGTAGCCGGAGCCATGACAGCCTCCTCGGGCGAGCACGACCACGCGGCCGGCGTTCTCGTCCTCGCTCCACCGGACGGCCAGGTCCACGCCCACGATCGGGGTGATGCCGTGGCGCAGGCAGGCGCCCACGTGCTTGGCCATGCCGTAGAGCCCGTCCCGGTCGGTGCAGGCCAGCAGGTCCATGTCCGCGGCCGCGGCGGCGGCCACGAGGTCCTCGGGCCAGCTGACCCCGTAGTGGGCGCTGAACGCGGAGGCGACGTGCAGGTGGGCGAAGGGTGCGGCGGTGCGTCCGGCCGCGGTGGCCCGGCTCATGCCGACCGCCTCAGGTCCTGGGCGTGCTCGTGGACGCGCACGAGCCGCCACCGGCCGGAGTCCAGGTGGTGGGCGACGTCGAGGGTCTGCAGGGGCGCGGCGCCGGCCCGGGCCAGGCGGACCTGCAGCCGCCACATCTCGTGGTCGACGAGACCGGCGCCGCGGCCCTTCTCCGCGCGGACCTCCTCCGCCCACCAGCGGCGCCGCTCGAACCAGCGCACGGGGCGCTCTGCGAGGACGTAGTCCCGCCCGTTCCAGCGCAGCCCCTGCGGGGTGCCGTCTGCCCCGCACTCCACCGCCACCGACTGTGTGAGGACTCCCATTCTGCTTCTCTCCCTGTGCACTGCTGACCGGACCGACGACGGGGTGCCGTCGGGCGATGGGAGCGCGGCCCGTCCGGCGGACCGGACGCGGGGAAGAAGTGGGAAGGTGGGGCCGCACCCCCGATCGTACTCGAATATGTGTTCGAATGCGATGGAGGCGAACGTAGGGCGGCCGCCGGACACGTTAAGGACGCATGGCCCCCGGGATGGGAGGGACCGAGTCCTGACCGCGGACCTCGACCCGACCCTGGGGCGCACATGCACGAGAAAATCGTCTCTTGGGCCGGAAGAAGTGCGCCGGCACGGTCCTGTGGACAATGCGAGCAGGACCACAATCCGCCTGCGTATACTCCGAACCAACCGGGCCTCGCATGCCACGGGCACCGCGCTGCGGGATCAGCGCGGGAGGCGCGGACACACGACGGACGTCCAGTTGGAGGGGAAATGTCTCTCACCGCACCCGGGCGCGCCCTGCGCCGCCACCGATTCGCCCAGGCCGGCACGCTCAGCGTGGCCTTGGCGCTCGCACTGACCGCCTGTGGCGGGCAGTCCGAGCCCGCCGAGTCGTCGACGACGTCACCCTCGTCCGCCAAGCCCGCCGTCGAGACGTCCGCGCCCGCGAGCACGAGCGAGACCGCGGGCGTCAGCTCATCCCCCACGGCCACGGAGAGCAGGTCCGGCGAATACGTGCCCGCATCTGCCGACGGTCCCGCTCAGAACGTGCCCAAGCCGGAGATGCCCGCCGCCATGAAGGAAGAGACCAAGGAGGGCGCCGAGGCGGCGATTCGCTATTTCTGGGAGGCGACTTATTTCCTGCAGCAGACGGGTGAGCCCCAACCTCTGCAAGAGGTATCAGGCAAGACTTGCAAATTTTGCGAGCAGTACAAGCAGTCAATGACAGGTCTATATGAGAACGACGGATGGATGTCTGGCGACGGCCCAAGCATCACCTCCATGGCGACCCAGCCATCTACAGACGGATATATAGCAACACTTCTCATCGATCTGAGCCCTGAGACTGCCCGTGACTCCAAGGGAAAAATTCTTCCCGGCGGAGAGGTTTCAGCCTCACCTGAAAGTCCGTGGATTGCAGAACTTTCCTACTCAAGTGACCTTGGACATTGGGTCGTAGACAGCATGACGCTCGAGTCTCCAGCCGGATGACCAGCATGAAACCTAGGCTTTTCCTGTGCGGTTTCGCTCTTACCTCCCTGCTCCTTACTGCACAGCCCGCCGCCTCCGAAGAACCCGTAGTCAAATGTGGCACCCAGGGAAATTCCTATGGAATAGGCGACAACGCCGTGAAGTCTGAAGTAAATTGCACCGATCCGTCGGAGATTTCTTCACCTGGAACAGACGGTGCAAACTCGTCGGCTCCCGTGGCATCCCACCTAGAGCACAAGACGGTCAGTGCGTGCATCCCAGGGCAGCTCGGCAACTCGGATTTCGAGAGCTGCCGAGAGCAGGAGGACAACTTCTGCCCCGAGGGTTCATGGATCCGGGCGCAGACCATAGACACCCGTCAACCTGATGCGAATCCCGTCTATGGCGCCCCCAAATGTTGGACGGCCAAGGCCTCCAGCAACGGCGCCCCGCCCGTCTCCATCGACGAGGTCCGCACGCTCCTCGTGCTGGAGCCTGAGATCCGGTCGGACAATGGCGGACGCGGGATCCGCAATGCGGAGACGAACTTCTACGCAGACGCCGAGACGCGCACGCTCGTCACCACCCTCAACGGGGTCGAGGTCGAACTCCGCGCCACGCCGGTGAGCTTCCACTGGGATTACGGGGACGGGTCCCCCACCAAGACCACCTCGGTCGCAGGCCAGAGCCAGCCGGAGTTCAACGTCCCCACCCCCACGAGCCACGTGTACGAGGACACCGGGCAGTACACGGTCCGCCTCACCACCGTGTACATCGGCGAATACCGGGAGGCCGGGGGCGAGTGGGTGCTCATCCCGGGCACCATCAGCCTCGACTCGGCCCCTGTCACCGCGAATATCTGGCGCACCATCACCCGCAATGTCGCCGATGACTGCAGCGTCGACTCCTCAGCCTGGGGCTGCACCGGCCCCATCGAATCCGCTCCGGCCGGCTGAGCACAGACCGCGGGGCGGCCGACGGTCTCCCGTCCACCGCCCCGCGGCCCCCTCGTCGGCCGGGTGTGTCAGACCCGGCGCACCCGCCCCCGGGCCATGAGCACGAGTCCCGCGCCGAGGGCCGCGAGCGCTCCGAGCGCGCCCGCCGGAACCTCACGCCCGGTCTCGACCGTGTCCGGGGTCGTGTGGGTCTCCTCCCCGCCCGTTCCCTCCCCCGGTTCCTCCCCGGCCACGGGAGCCGGAGTGTCGACGGGCTCCTGCTCGGCGGGCGGCACCGGGTCCGCCTCGCCGGGAGACGGGGCGTCCTCCCCCGCCGGCACGTTCAGGGCCCAAGGCTTCTGCCCGTCCGCGAGCAACTCGACGAGTGCGAAGACGGCGGACCGCTCCGCGTCCTGGGTGATGATGACGTCCTCACCCTCGGTCACCCCGTCCAGCGACCAGTCGAGGACGAGGCGGTCGTCGGTCGGGTATGTCGCGTCGGCGAGGTAGTGAAACCCGGTGAAGGAGTCCACCGTGGTGTCGCGCCAGAGGGCACCCCAGCGCGGACCCCACGAGAGTTCCGCAACCGCCGCGTCGTCGCCCAGGCCTTCGGACCGGAACGGCAGCAGCACGCCCGGCTCGGCGTGCTCCAGCGTGAGGAACCGCTCGGGGTAGTCCCCGAACACGGGGTCGGCCAGGCTGTGCTCGCCCCACGCGTAGACGAGCCCGGCAGAGGGGCCTATGTTGCCCTCCGGAGTGCCGGCAGCCTCATCGTAGAGAGCGGCGGCCACCGGGGTGCCGTCCACGGACAGGGTGAACAGGAGATGACCGTCTCCGGCCTCACCGTGGCACCCCGCCGAAAGATGCGGCGCTCGCGCCGGCCCGGTGACACCCACGCTACGCAGAGCCCATTCTCAGGGGGAGTTCAGGACGGTCTCGGATCCGTCTCGATCCGATCACGATGCCGCGGCGTCGCATTTCCGCGCCTCACGGGCAGGTCATCCCCGTCGCCCCGTCCCTCAGAGCAGCGTTCCCTGCTGCTCTCTCATCTCCTGGGTCAGCTCCGGCCCGTTGTTCCGGACATTCCCCACAGCGCCCCCCACGGGCCGCAGCGACCAGCCCGCCGCGACGTCGTACGCGCCGGCGCACACCTCGCCCACGAGGGCGTCGGCTTCTTCGGCGGACCCGAGCGTGTCCGGGGCGAGCCACCGGTCCATCGTCTCGGCGTCCATGGGCACGGGCAGCCGGTCGTGCAGCTGGCCGAGTGCGGCGAGCACCGGATCGTCGTCGTCCGCGTCGGGCCCGGCCATGGTGAGGATCGTCGTCGAGAGGACCCAGGCGTCCTCCCCCGCCGCCTTGGCCTCGGGGTCCTGCCACCACTCGTACAGGCCGGCGAACCAGATGACCGGCCCCTCGCCGTCCCCGGCCCCGGCCGGGTGCACGTAGTAGGGCTGCTTCTTCGCGGCCCGCCCGTCGGGACCCTTGGCGCCAGGCTCCGGCGTCTTCCACTCGTAGTAGCCCTCCACCGGCACGGCGCAGCGGCGGGCGCGGACGGCGGCCCGGAACGTCGGCTTGCAGGCCACGGTCTCCGAGCGCGCGTTGAACGCACGGGACCCCACGGACAGCTCCTTCGCCCACGGCGGCACCAGGCCCCAGCGGGCCACGTGGATCCGCCGGGTCACCCCGGCACCGCCGTCGCCCCCACGGGTGCCTCCGGCACCGCCGTCGTCCGCGTGCGCCACGAGGATCGGCACCTCGGCTGTCGGCGCCACGTTCCAGCTCTGGCGCAGCACCAGCTCCTCATTCGTCTCGGCATCGCCCAGGGCCACCAGGTCGCTCGTGGCGCGGGCCATCACGTAGCGGCCGCACACGTCAGCGGTCCCTCCCGTCCCGGCCACGCTCGACATACATCCACGCGATGCCGAGGGCGAAGCCCATCATCGCGCAGCCGAGCACAGTGCCCCAGGGCCTCTCGGTGCCCAGTCCGAACACCACCCCCAGGCCGACGCCGATCAGCAGCCCCACCAGTGGGATGCGCCACTGAGCGAGCGCCCCGGTGCCGTTCCGGGCACCGGCCGGAGCCCCGGCTGGAGCCTCCGGAGCTTCGTACGCCTCGTCCTCGTCTCTGCCATGTCCTGCCACGGTTCGCCCCTCCGTTCACATCGGTGCTGCGGGTCAGGTTGCAGTCTCCCCCGGCCGCCGCGGCGACACCACACACCAGGCCCCCCGGCTGCTCACCGATGCGTCGCACAGACACCTGTGATGGGATGGGCAGAACGAGCCCGCACGTCGCGCCGCCCCACGCATGCGCGGCATCGGGCAGATCCCCACCACCAGGAGGAACAACGTGTCCCAGAAGGTCCGCGGCGTCGTCGCCATGGCGAAGGACGCCCCCGTCACCATCGAGACCATCGTCATCCCCGATCCGGGACCCGGCGAGGCCGTCGTCGACATCAAGACCTGCGGCGTCTGCCACACGGATCTGCACTACCAGCAGGGCGGGATCGGCGACGAGTACCCGTACCTGCTCGGCCACGAGGCCACGGGTGTGGTCTCCGCGATCGGCGAGGGCGTCGACCACGTCAAGGTCGGCGACACCGTGATCCTCAACTGGCGCGCCGTGTGCGGCGAGTGCCGCGCGTGCCGGAAGGGCGAACCGAAGTACTGCTTCAACACCCACAACGCGACCCAGAAGATGACCCTGGAGGACGGCACGGAGCTGTCCCCGGCCCTGGGCATCGGGGCGTTCGCGGACAAGACGCTCGTCCACGCCAAGCAGTGCACCCAGGTCGACGGCGTCGACACGCCCGAGGAACAGGCCGCGGTCGGCCTGCTCGGCTGCGGGATCATGGCCGGCATCGGCGCGGCCATCAACACCGGCGAGGTCAAGCGCGGCGAGTCCGTGGCCGTGATCGGCTGCGGCGGCGTCGGCGTGGCCTCGATCGCCGGGGCGAAGCTCGCCGGCGCCACCACGATCACCGCGGTGGACATCGACGCCAAGAAGCTCGCCAAGGCTGAGGAGCTCGGCGCCACCCACACCGTGAACTCGAAGGACGAGGACCCCGTGGAGGCCATCCGCGCGGCGACCGGCGGCTTCGGCGCCGACGTGGTCATCGATGCGGTCGGCCGCCCGGAGACCTACGAGCAGGCGTTCTACGCCCGGGACCTGGCCGGCCGCGTCGTCCTGGTGGGCGTGCCCACCCCCGGCATGGAGCTGAAGCTGCCCCTGCCGGAGGTGTTCGGCCGCGGCGGCGCGCTGAAGTCCTCGTGGTACGGCGACTGCCTGCCGGAGCGCGACTTCCCCATGCTCGTGGACCAGTACCGCCTGGGCCGCCTGCCGCTGGACGAGTTCGTCACGGAGACCATCGCCCTGGACGAGGTGAACGAGGCCTTCGAGACGATGAAGTCCGGCGACGTCCTGCGCTCGGTGGTGGTGCTCTGATGGCGCGCATCGATCACCTGGTCACCTCCGGCACGTTCTCCCTGGACGGGGAGACGTTCGACGTGGACAACAACGTGTGGATCGTCGGCGGCGCGGAGCAGTGCGTCGTCATCGACCCGGCCCATGACGCCTCGGCCGTCTGGAAGAAGGTGAACGGCCGCCAGGTGCTGGCCATCGTCCTCACCCACGGCCACGACGACCACATCCGCCAGGTCCAGGAGTTCCGCCAGATGGTGGACGCCCCCGTGCTGCTCCACCCAGCAGACCGCATGCTCTGGGACGACGTCTTCCCCGACGAGGAGCCCGACGGCGCGCTCGCCGAGGGCGACGTCCTGCGCGTGGCCGGCGTCGAGCTGCGGGTGCTGCACACCCCCGGCCACTCCCCCGGCTCGGTCTGCCTGTACGCCCCCGCGCTGGGCGAGGCCGGCGACGACGGCGCCCCGACCGGCGTCGTGTTCTCCGGCGACACCCTGTTCCAGGGCGGGCCCGGCGCCACCGGCCGCTCGTACTCGGACTTCGACACGATCATCGAGTCCATCCGCGAGCGCCTGTTCCCGCTGCCGGAGGCCACCGTGGTCCACACCGGCCACGGCGACTCCACCACAATCGGCACGGAGAAGCCGCACCTGCAGGAGTGGATCGACCGCGGCCACTGAGGACGCGCCGAGGTGGGGAAGAATGGTCCCCCGTGACCATCCTCCCCGCCTCGCCCCCTCCCTCCGTGATCCTGCTCGGCGGCGCGTCGGGCTCCGGCAAGTCCTACCTGGCCCGGCGGCACGGCCGGCCCCACCTCTCGCTCGATGCGTTCTACCGTCCGCAGTCCGACGACGGCGCCGCGGGCGGGCCCGGCCCCGTGTTCCCGCGCACCCCCTACGGTGAGATCGACTGGGACCACCCCGGAACGTGGGATGAGCAGGCGGCCGTGGACGCCGTCGTCGAACTGCTCGAGGAGGGCGCCACGCGCGTGCCCGACTACGACATCTCCACGTCCTCCGTCCGCGGGCACAGCACCGTCGCGCTCGAGCCGGGCGGGGTGATCGTGGCGGAGGGCATCTTCGCCGAGCGCATGCCCGCCGCCCTGGACCGGGCCAGGGTCCGCTACGCGGCCTGGTACATCGACCAGGCGCGGACCACGACGGCGGCCCGCCGGTTCGTGCGCGATGTCGCCGAGCGTCGCAAGCCCGTGCCGTTCCTCGTGCAGCGGGGCTGGTCCCTGTACCGGACGGACGCGGCGCGCCGGGCGGCGGCCGTGGCGGCCGGCTTCACCCCGCGACGCAAGCGGGAGATCATCGCGGATCTCACGGCCTGACGGGCCGCCCGCAGCCGGGCCGCCCGTGCCCTCAGCCGGCGGTGCCCGCGCCGAGGACGGCGAGCTGCTCGTCCACGACCTCGAGCCCGGCGGCGGCGGCCCACGCCGTGTACTCCTCCCGCAGGGCCACGGCGAACGCGGGGACGCTCACCCCGGGACGCACGTCCTCGGCCGCGCCCGCCGTGCGGGGGTCCATGTCCAGGCCGAGCTCCCGGTAGACGTCGACGAGCACGGCCCGCAGCGGGGCGGGGTCGGACACCACCACGTGGGTGGAGAACAGGAACGCCCCCTTCACCACGCGCTGCGCGGAGCCGGCCAGCTTCACCGGGTAGGTCGGCGCAGGACCCTGCACGGAGAACTCGCCCGGGCAGTACTCCCCCGGGATCTCGCCCACGGAGGCGGGCACGTCCATGCGCGCGAACGCCCGCACGAACAGGTCGGCGAACTCGGCGAACCGGGCCTGCTGGGTGAGTGCCGCGTCCTCCTGCTGGCTCAGGTGGTCCACCACCAGGCAGCCGTGATGGTAGGCCGCCGCCCTCCCGCCGGCCCGGCGCACCGCCGGCGCGAAGCCGTGGGCCCGGGCCGCCGCAGCCGCGGCCGCGAAACCGGGCAGCCGCGCGTCGCGCTGGCCGAACGCGACCGTCGGTTCGGGCACGTAGACGCGGATCAGATCGTCGAGGGCCCTTCCCTCGGCCGCGGCGGCGCGGAAGACGGCCAGCTCGCCCATGGCCCAGTCGAGGTCTTCGACGGCCCCGAGGGTCCGCTCCTGCACAGCCCAGCGCAGCCGGGGAGCTGCACTCACAGGCCGCCCTCGACCGGCCAGGAGCGCAGGGTGAGGGTCTGCTCGACGTGGGCGAAGGGGCCGTCGTCGTCGTGGAGGACGGTGCTGGTCAGGCCCACGCCGTCCGGGCCCACCGTGACCTGCCCCGCGAGGCCGAGCCAGTGGCCGGTGGGCTCGCGGTACAGGTGGATCTGCAGGTCCACGTTGGGGAAGAACCACCCGCCCGGCTTCGCCGGCAGGGCCGGGGCGATCCCGTTGGCTGCGTCGGTGAGGCTGATCAGGCGCACCAGGTCGCTCGTGCTCTCCCCCGCCACCATCTCGCGGTCCGTGGTGAGCCACACCCGGCCGTGGCCCGGCCCGTGGCCGGGCAGGATGACGCCGTCGAGGGAGGCGATGTACCCGCCTCCCCATCCGTGGAGCGCGTTGTGCGACTGCGCCTGCGAGCGCGGCGGGAGGGGCTCGTCCGGCAGCTGGGCGACGGCGGAGGTGTCCGAGGTGGACAGCAGCCAGGCCCGCAGGGTCAGCACGGTGCGGCCCCGGGCGTGGAGCACGGACTCGACGAGCTCGATGGTCCGGCCCGGACGCAGGGTGCGCGTGACCACCTCGAGCTCGCCCGACCAGAGCGTGCCCAGGATGTCGTAGGAGAGCCGTCCCACCCGCAGCCCGGGAGTGGTCTCGTGCGCGGCGACCTCGTGCAGCAGCAGGCCCGAGACGGCGGCCATGTGCATCTCCTCTTCCCGCCATGCGCCCTGGGCGTGCACGGTGGAGCGCACGCGGGAGGTGCGGACGCCGTCGGCGTCCACGGTGGGCTCGCCGAGGCGGACGTAGAAGGCCAGGGGATCGTCGGCGACGGAGGTCGCGGGGGTGGAGGTGATGTCGGTCATGGGCCGAAGTCTGCCAGAACGACGACGACGGCCGGTGACGTCCCCGCGGGGATGTCACCGGCCGTCACGGCGTGGGCCGAGCCGGGGTTCAGCGGCGCATGACCTTGCGGGCGATGCCGTTGCCGATCAGCTGCAGCGCCTGGACGAACACGATCACCACGACGACGGCCAGCCAGGTGACCTCCGGACGGAACCGGTTGTAGCCCTCCACGATGGCGAAGTTGCCGACGCCACCGCCGCCGATGATGCCCGCCATGGCGGACATGTCCACGAGCGAGATGATCACGAACGTGAAGCCGAGGATCAGCGGGCCGAGGGCCTCGGGCAGCACCACGGTGCGCACGATCCGCATGCGGGAGGCGCCCATCGCGCGGGCGGCCTCGATCACGCCGGGGTCGAGGGAGACGAGGTTCTGCTCCACGATGCGGGCGATGCCGAACGTGGACGCCCAGATCATGCAGAACACCACGGCGGTGTTGCCGATGCCGGTGCCGAGCGTCGCGATGGTCAGCGGCTGCAGGGCGGCGATGAGGATGACGAACGGGATGGGCCGGATGAGGTTCACGATGAAGTTCGTGACCAGGTAGACGGCGCGGTTGGCGAAGATGCCGCCCGGGCGCGTGGTGTAGAGGACGAGCCCGACCAGCAGGCCGAGGACGCCGCCGATGACGAACGCCCAGCCGACCATGTAGAGGGTGTCCCCCACGGCGGTCAGGAGCTCGGGGCCGTAGTACCCCCAGTCGAGGTTCTGGAAACGGTCGATCACTGCTGCACCTCCTGCACGTCCCCGGCGCCGGCCAGGTCCGCGACGAACGCGTCCACCGCGGCGGGCTCACCCGTGAGCGCCACGGTGAGCAGGCCGTACGCGGAGTCCTTGGTGGCGGACATGCCGCCGTGGGCGATCTCGAAGCTGACGCCGCGCGTCGACGCGGTGCCGAGCACGGCCGACACCGCGGCGGCGTCCTTGAGCGAGACCATGATCAGCCGGCCCTCGGTGCGCGCCCGGATGCGGGCCACCTCCTCGGCATTCGGCCGATCCTTGAGCGCCGTGGCCACGAAGGACGCGGCGTCGGCGGAGTGGGCGGGCCGGGAGAAGAGGTCGTAGACCTTGCCGGACTCCACCACGCGGCCGGTGTCCATCACGGCGACGCGGTCGGCGATCGAGCGGATGACCTCCATCTCGTGGGTGATGGCCACGATCGTGACCCCGAGCTCCTCGTTGACGCGGCGCAGCACGGAGAGCACCTCGTGCGTCGTCGAGGGATCCAGGGCGCTGGTGGCCTCGTCCGCGAGCAGGATCTCCGGCTCGGCGGCCAGGGCGCGGGCGATGCCGACGCGCTGCTTCTGGCCGCCCGAGAGCTGCTCCGGGTAGTGCTTGGCCTTGTCCGCCAGGCCGACGAACTCGAGCAGCTCCGCCACGCGAGCGCGGCGCTTGGAGCGTGGCCAGCCGGCCGTGTCCAGGGCGAACTCGATGTTCCCGGCCACCGTGCGGGAGGTCAGCAGGTTGAACTGCTGGAACACCATGCCGATGCGGGTGCGCAGCGGACGCAGCTTCGCCTCGGACAGGTGGGAGACCTGCTGGCCCAGCACCGTGACGGTGCCCGACGTCGGCTTCTCCAGCCCGTTGATCATGCGGATCAGGGTGGACTTGCCGGCGCCGGAGAAGCCGATCACGCCGAAGACCTCGCCGCGTCGCACGGAGAGCGAGACGTCGTCCACGGCCGTGACGCCGCGGCCCTTCTTGGCGGCGTAGACGCGGCTGACGTGGTCGAAGACGATGACCGGCTCCCCCGGGGCGCCCTCAGAGTGGCGCCCCGGGGTGACCGCGTCACGGTCGGACGTATGGGAACCTGCCATGGATCAGGCGTCCTGCTTCGCGATCGCGTCCTGGTACTGCTTCAGGGTCTCGTCGATCTGGGCGGCGTCGAGCTGCACCGGCACGCTCGTGTCGGAGGAGAGCTTCGCGGACTCGTCCAGCACGGCCTGCTCGTGGTACAGGGCCGCGACCTTCTTGTAGGTCTCGTTCTCGCGGTCCGCGCGGCGCACGGCGAAGCCGTTGACGAACGGCTTGGCGGAGTCGGCCTGGGGGTCGTCCTTGAACAGGGCGGTGTTCGTGTCGATGCCGGCGTCGGCCGAGAACGTGTTGTTGATGACCGCGCCCTGCACGGACTCGAGCGCGTTCACGGTCTGCTGCGCGGCCACGGGCTGCACCGTCACGGTGGAGGCGGCCTCGTCGATGTCGCGGACCTCCGGGCGGATGGTCTCGTTGGACAGCTTCAACAGGCCGGCGGCGACGAGCACGTTGATGGCGCGGGCCTGGTTCACGGTGTCGTTCGGGATGGCGACGGTGTCGCCCTTCTTGAACTCGGAGACGTCTTTGTACTTCTTGGAGTACAGGGGCAGCGGGATGATCTCGGTGGTCCCGATCAGCGTCAGGTCCTTGCCGGAGGCCTGGTTGTAGTCGGCCAGGTAGGCGATGTGCTGGAACCAGTTCATGTCGATGTCGCCGTTGTCCAGCGCCGGGTTCGGCTGCGTGTACTCGGTGAAGTTGCGGATCTCGACGTCGATGCCGTGCTTCTCCTTGGCGAGCTTCACCAGGGCGCGGTGCGTCTCGTTCTCGGACACGACGCCGATGCGCACGGTCTGGGCGCCGTCGTCGCCCTTCTTCTCGGCCTGCGAGTTGCAGGCGGTCAGGGCGAACGCGCCGACGGCGGCCAAGGACAGGCCGGCGAAGGAGCGGCGGGAGATGTTCGAGGGGGTCGTCATGGGGTTCTCCTTGGAGGACGGTGCGACGTCGCCGGCGCGGGTGGGCACGGCGGGTGCGGAACGGTGCGGGGTGGGCCGTGCGGTGGGTGATTCCCCGCGGGGCACAGCACGGCGGGCGGGGGGCGAGAGACGCCCCGAGCCGGAGGCCGGGATCCTTTCGAACGCTGCTCTTGCCCGTCCCCCAGTCACCGCGGGCTCCCCTCGAGGGGTCTGCACGCAGCGGAGGCGGGCCGCTTCTCGGTCCGTTGCCACCCGTGAACATGGGGTTGGCGAGCGGCTCGTCGTGGGACCACGTGGACCCGCCGAGGCGGGGTCCACAGCCGCTTCTCCTGAAGCTGGGCCCAAGCCTATCGCAGCGTGTGCGCTCCATCGGGCAGGGCGGTGACGCGCAGCGTCATACTGCGGGGCCCGGGGCCGACGTGTGATGCCCCCGCGAGACGACGACGGCCGGGCGCCTCCGCGGGGAGGCGACCGGCCGTCGTCGGGACGGGGCTCAGGCGGACGGGATCAGAAGTCCCAGTCCTCGTCCTCGGTGTTCTCGGCCTTGCCGATCACGTAGGAGGAGCCGGAGCCGGAGAAGAAGTCGTGGTTCTCGTCCGAGTTCGGGGAGAGCGCGGAGAGGATGGCGGGGTTCACGTTCGTGGTCTCGGCCGGGAACATGGGCTCGTAGCCCAGGTTCATCAGCGCCTTGTTCGCGTTGTAGTGCAGGAACTTCTTCACGTCCTCGGCCAGACCGACGGCGTCGTAGAGGTCATGGGTGTACTCGACCTCGTTCTCGTACAGCTCGAACAGCAGCTCGAAGGTGAACGCCTTGAGCTCCTCCCGCTTCTCCTCCGGCAGGGTCTCGATGCTCCGCTGGTACTTGTAGCCGATGTAGTACCCGTGCACCGCCTCGTCGCGGATGATCAGGCGGATCAGGTCGGCGGTGTTGGTGAGGCGGGCGTGCCCGGAGAGGTACATGGGCCAGTAGAAGCCCGAGTAGAAGAGGAAGGACTCGAGCAGGGTGGAGGCGATCTTCTTCTTGTACGGGTCCTGGCCGTCATAGCGCTCCACGATCAGGCGGGCCTTGGCCTGCAGGTTCCGGTTCTCACGGGACCAGCGGAACGCCTCGTCGATCTCCGGGGTGGAGGCCAGCGTGGAGAAGATCGAGGAGTACGACTTCGCGTGCACCGACTCCATGAACGCGATGTTCGTGAGGACGGCCTCCTCGTGCGGGGTCATGGCGTCCGGGATGAGGGAGACGGCGCCCACGGTGCCCTGGATCGTGTCCAGCAGGGTCAGGCCCGTGAACACGCGCATGGAGAGCAGCCGCTCCTCATCCGTGAGGTGGGACCAGGACTGGACGTCGTTGGACAGCGGCACCTTCTCCGGCAGCCAGAAGTTGTTGACGAGGCGGTTCCACACCTCCACGTCCTTCTCGTCCTGAATGCGGTTCCAGTTGATCGCCTCGACGAGGTGGGACTGCTGGGTCTCGGTCACGGCAGGGCACATCCTTCAGAAGAATTCGTTGAGAATCCGCGGATTCCGGGGGCTCTCGAGAGCACGGTCAGCGGGGCGCGGGTCCGGGACAGTCTAGGCCCGCAGGGGCAGCGGCAGCCACTCGGGCAGGTCCGGGCTCACGACGTCGTGGGCCCGCCCCGCCCGGCCAGGCGCGCCGCTCCACTTCGCGGCGGGAAATCGAGCGCACCTGCGCTCAGAAGCGCGGAATACGCCGGATTTCCCGCCTCGAAGGGCTGGCTGTCAGAGCATGCAGCTGACGCAGCCCTCGACCTCGGTGCCCTCCAGCGCGAGCTGGCGCAGGCGGATGTAGTAGATCGTCTTGATGCCCTTCGTCCACGCGTAGATCTGCGCGCGGTTCAGGTCACGGGTGGTGGCCGTGTCCTTGAAGAACAGCGTCAGGGACAGGCCCTGGTCCACGTGCTGCGTCGCCGCGGCGTACGTGTCGATGATCTTCTCGTAGCCGATCTCGTACGCGTCCTCGTAGTACTCGAGGTTCTCGTTGGTGAGGTACGGCGCCGGGTAGTACACGCGGCCGAGCTTGCCCTCCTTGCGGATCTCGATCTTCGAGGCCACCGGGTGGATCGAGGAGGTCGAGTTGTTGATGTAGGAGATCGAGCCCGTCGGCGGGACGGCCTGCAGGTTGCGGTTGAAGATGCCGTGCTCCATGACGGAGGCCTTCAGCTCACGCCAGTCGTCCTGCGTGGGCAGGGCGATGCCGGCCTCGGCGAACAGCTCGGCGACGCGCTCGGTGGCGGGCGCCCACTCCTGGTCCGTGTACTTGTCGAAGAACTCCCCCGAGGCGTACTTCGAGTCCTCGAACCCGCCGAACCGCTGGCCGGTCTCGATGGCGATCCGGTTCGAGGCCCGCAGCGCGTGGAACAGCACCGCGTAGAAGTACATGTTCGTGAAGTCGATGCCCTCCTCCGAGCCGTAGTGGACGCGCTCGCGCGCCAGGTAGCCGTGGAGGTTCATCTGCCCCAGGCCGATGGCGTGGGAGGCCGCGTTGCCCTTGGCGATGGACGGCACCGACTGGATGTCGGACATGACCGACACGGCCGTCAGCGCACGGATCGCGGTCTCCACGGACCGGCCGAAGTCCGGCGAGTCCATGGTCTTGGCGATGTTCATCGAGCCGAGGTTGCAGGAGATGTCCTGGCCCACGTGGGCGTAGCTCAGGTCCTCGTTGTACTCGGAGGCCTCGGAGACCTGCAGGATCTCGGAGCACAGGTTGGACATGGTGATGCGGCCCTTGATCGGGTTCGCGGCGTTCACGGTGTCCTCGAACACGACGTACGGGTAGCCGGACTCGAACTGGATCTCGGCGATGGTCTGGAAGAACTCGCGCGCGTTGATCTTGGTCTTCTTGATCCGCGCGTCGTCGACCATCTCGTAGTACTTCTCGGTCACGGAGATCTCGGAGAACGGCACCCCGTAGACGCGCTCGACGTCGTACGGCGAGAACAGGTACATGTCCTCGTTCTTCTTCGCCAGCTGGAACGTGATGTCCGGGATCACGACGCCGAGGGAGAGGGTCTTGATGCGGATCTTCTCGTCCGCGTTCTCGCGCTTGGTGTCGAGGAAGCGGTGGATGTCCGGGTGGTGCGCGTTGAGGTACACCGCGCCGGCGCCCTGGCGCGCGCCGAGCTGGTTGGCGTAGGAGAAGGAGTCCTCGAGGAGCTTCATCACGGGGATGACGCCGGAGGACTGGTTCTCGATCTGCTTGATGGGCGCGCCGTGCTCGCGGATGTTGGTCAGCGAGAGGGCCACGCCGCCGCCGCGCTTGGACAGCTGCAGGGCGGAGTTGATGCCGCGGGCGATCGACTCCATGTTGTCCTCGATGCGCAGCAGGAAGCAGGAGACGAGCTCGCCGCGCTGCTTCTTGCCCGAGTTGAGGAAGGTGGGGGTGGCCGGCTGGAAGCGGCCGGCGATCATCTCGTCCACCAGGTGGGTGGCCAGCTCCTGGTCGCCCCGGGCCAGGTGGAGGGCGACGACGGCGACGCGGTCCTCGTAGCGCTCGAGGTAGCGCTTGCCGTCGAAGGTCTTCAGGGCGTACGAGGTGTAGAACTTGAACGCGCCGAGGAAGGTCGGGAAGCGGAACTTGGCCTTGTAGGCACGATCGAACAGGCCCCGGATGAACTCGAAGGGGTACTGCTCGAACGTCTCGGTCTCGTAGTAGTCGTTCTTCTGCAGGTAGTCGAGCTTCTCCTCCAGGTCGTGGAAGAACACCGTGTTGGTGTTGACGTGCTGCAGGAAGTACTGGCGCGCGGCCGCGTGGTCGGCCTCGAACTGGATGCGACCGTCGGCGCCGTAGAGGTTCAGCATGGCGTTGAGCTCGTGGTAGCCGAGGTTCTGCCACTCGGCGGGCATGTTCTTCGCCTGGCGGATGAGGTCCGCCTCGGTGGGTGCGGTGGTGGTCATGTCCACAGTCCTTCCAGGCCGCCGCGGACGCGTTCGACGTCGTCGGGCGTGCCCATCAGCTCGAATTTGTACATGAGGGGCACCTGGCACTTGCGGGAGATGATGTAGCCGGCCAGGCAGTAGCCCTCATGGAAGTTGGTGTTCCCGGACGCGATCACACCCCGAATCCAGTGACGGTTCTCCGGGACGTTGAGGAACTTGATCACCTGCTTCGGGACCGCGCCCGGCCCGCTGCCCCCGCCGTAGGTGGGGGTCATCAGGACGTACGGGGCGGTGGCCCCGAGGGTGGGCTCCCGGGTGATCAACGGCAGTCGAGCCACCCGGTCCTCGGGCAGCTCGAGCTTCTCGACGAAGCGGTGCGTGTAGTTGGAGGCGGAGGAGAAGTAGATCAGTCCCGCGTCGGTGGGGACGAGCCCCTGCGCCTCGGCCGAGCGGATGTGGCTCGGGTCCGCGGCGACGGTCATGTCGACTCCGGTCAGGCCACCGATGCCGCGGCGGACTCGGCGAGCTCGGCGATCTTGTCCGGGCGGAAGCCGGACCAGGAGTCGGTCTCGGTGACGACAACGGGGGCCTGCATGAAGCCGAGGGCACGGACGCGCTCGAGGGCGGCGGGGTCCTGGGACATGTCCACGACCTCGTAGGCGATGCCCTTCTTGTCCAGTGCACGGTAGGTGGCGTTGCACTGCACGCAGGCCGGCTTGGTGTACACGGTGACGGTCATGGCGATCCCTGTTCCTTCGTGGTCTCTGGTGGTCTGCGGGTGTCGGCGCGGCGCCCGCGAGGTGAATCACGGGGCGTGCCGAACATCTGCGTCGATACTACATCTAGTGATCACAGCCGGGAACCATCCCTACATGTAGTAGTCACACCGCTGTAGTTACGTATCCCCACCCTCTGCCCATCCTGTCCACACCCTGCTGTGCGAGACGATCCGCGCGGACATGCGGGACACGCCGGGACCGAGGTCGACTGTCCACAGCCGGTGGAGATCTCGGGGCCGGGTTCCCACAGCCGGAAAGTCGGGTTCGCCACGTCCGCGAGCGGCGTGTCCGGCCCCCGCGGACCACTACATGTAGGAGCCCGCCGCCGGCCGGCGTCGGAATACCCCGTGACCACCGGGGGTTGCCCCGGCATGAGCACCTCCCCCACCGTCACCCGCAATGACGCCGAGTCCCGCTACGAGCTCCACGACGGCGGCACACTGCTCGCCGTCCTCGACTTCCGGGACAACGGCGCGGCCGTCTCCCTGAACCGCGCGTTCACCATCCCGGTGCACCGCGGCCGGGGCCACGCCGCCGCGCTGACCGCGGGCGCCGTCGAGGACATCGCGACGAACGGCGGCCCCGCAGGGGGCCGCCGCATCGTGCCGATGTGCTGGTACGTCGCCCAGTGGTTCGACGAGCACCCGGAGAAGAGCGCGCTGCTCGCGCCCCACTGACCGGCGCGGTCAGGCCGCGACGCGGTGCCGGCGCACCACGGCCAGGACGCCCGCGGCCAGCACCGCGACGGCGACGGGCCACGCCGCCGGACCACGCCCGGTCTCGACCGTGTCCGGCACCGTGTGCTCGCCGTCGGCCGGATCCGCAGGGGTCTCGGGCTCCGCCGGCGAGGTGGGAGTGTCGGGATCGGCCGGCTGGCCCGGAGCGTCGTCGAACGGGCCGGCCACGGGGAAGGTCACGAACCCCGGGATCCGCCCGTTCTCCCAGTCGTAGAGGTCCACGCGGGGATCGCCGAACCGCACGGTCACCGTCCGCGTCGTCGTCACGCCGTCCCTCGTGGCCCGCAGGGTGACGGTGTCGGATCCGGTGAAGCCCTCGGGCGCCTGGTACACGTAGCCGCGCGGCCCGCCGGTCTCCTCCTCCGTCACCTCGACGACCCGACCCTCGGCCGGGCCCGCGACGAGCGTCAGCGGCGCCGCCTCATCGCCCGTGTACGAGGAGATGAACACGTGTCGCTCCCCCGGCGCCGCGAGCAGGGTGGTGTCCCAGGCGGTGGGGAGCATGTGGAAGCCGAGCTCATGACGCTGGTCGGCGCGCAGCGGCTCGCCCGGGTCAGCGTCGGTGAGGTCGGCGTCCGGACCGTAGGTGAGGGCGGCCACCTCGCCGCCCAGGACGTAGAGGGTGTAGACGACGGGACCGGTCCCCGACTCGCCCAGGCTCCGCCGGGCCGCGGCGACGTCGAAGTCACCGCGCTCCAACTCGTCGTCGTACGTGAACGGGACCTCGGTCTCGGCGCCGCGGGCCTCCCCCTCCAGCACCGGAGCCACCGTCAGGCGGACGTCGGACTCGTCCACCTCGAACTCGGTGCCGAAGGAGGCACCGGTCTCACCCTCCGCGCCGGCCACGAGGAAGGATCCGCCGGGCAGGCCGTGCTCGGCGGTCCATCCAGCGGGGTGGGCGGGTGAGGCGAGGGCAGGGGTCGCCCCCAGGCCGGTGAGAAGGACGCCGGCGCCCAGGGCGGCGGCAAGGCGGGTCGGTCGGGCGGTGCGCATCGTGCTCCTCCAGGGGTGCGGTGCTGCGACGGGCCGAAGGGTTCTCCGGCTCGGACGCCCGAGGTCGACCGGATGCCGCACTCGCCGCGTCGGCACGAATCTACGCCGCACGGACGTGAGGCGGGTCACCATCCGGTGACGAAGCGCTATCGACTCGGTCACGGCGACGCGCGATGCGGATCGGGCCGCCCGGCCGGCCGGTGTGTCAGCGGGATGCGCTGGGCGAGGGGCTTGCCCCGGAGGAGGGGCGCGGGGTGGCCTGCGCCGTGTCGGCCGGGCTGGGCGACGGGCTCGCCGATGCGGTGTCCCGCCCCCGCTGGTCCTCGGCGTCCCGGCCGGACGCGCTGGCGGAGCCCGACGCGCTGGAGGAACTGGGCGAGCTCGACGACGGCAGCACCGGCTTCTGGGTGGCGCGGAAGTTGCGCACCCGCTGCAGCGGCTCCGGGACGAAGTCCGAGGGGACGGAGCCGCCGTCGGCGCCGGTGCCCTCGATCTTGATGGGGCCGGTGAACCCGGACGGTTCCGCCGTGCGCGCCCCGCTCGACCCGATCACGCCCATCTCCGCGAGCGTCGCGGCCAAGCTCTCCAGCTCCTTGCGGTGGCCCTCGACCACGCTGGAGGCCAGCTCCTTCGCCGCGTCGTCCGAGCCGTCCTCCGCCTCCGTGGCGGAGATCGTCAGCGCGCCCTGATAGAGGCGGCGCATCTGGAGCAGGTAGATCCGTCCTGCCTCCTCCGGCTCGGCGGCGGCCAGCACGTTCTTCTCCCGGTCGGACAGGAGTCCGGCGCGCAGCTCGTCGCCCACGATCTCCGCCGGCTCCGCGTCCTCCGTGGACTCGGGCTGCGCAGACGGGGTCGCCTCGGCACCCGCACCGCGCACGTCATCCGAGGGGACGCCCCAGCCCTCGAGCATCGACTCGAGCCGGCCCGCCCGCTCCTCGTGCTCGGACTTCATCCGTTCGGCGGTGGCCCGGATCTCCTGGTCCACGCCGTCCTTGCCCAGCACCTGATCGGACTGCTGGATCGCGTCGCGGTGGTTGCGCAGCAGCAGACCCGCGAACTGGATGTCCGCCGCGAGCGGGTCGGCGGACGTCTGGCTGGGGCTGGCCAGCACGCCCTCCAGGTAGGTGTTCCCCGCCTCCGTGCCACCGGTCTGTCCGGGCTCCTCGGCGACGCTGCAGCCGCCGGTGGCCAGGGTGATGCTCAGGAGCGCCCCTCCGACGGCCACGCTCCAGCGGCGGGGGTGCACGCGGGCGGGGGCGATGTCGGCTCGGCTCATGGGCGCAGGTCCTCTCGGCGGTCGTCACCCGGTCACGGGGTCAAGGGCGGTCCGACGCGGTCGGCCGCCCCGGCCTCCCCAGGGTACCCCTCCGGCCTCCCGGCCCCGGGGTCGCCGCGGCCTCAGGCGACGCGGGTGGCCTGCACCACCCAGTTGTTGAAGGCGTTCCCGGCCATCCCGGTGCCCGGCACGAGGTCGCACGTGATCAGCGTGACCTTCGCGTCGTCGCCCCCGGGCTCCCATGCCCAGCGGTGCGACGGATCCTGGGTGAGCGCCTCCTTCTCCATCGAGACCGCGTCCGCGTCCGCCTCGAAGGCGGCCTGCGTGCCGTCGTCGTATGTCACCACGACGACGGCACCCGCGCGCACGTCGCCCAGGTTCCAGAACACGTCCCGCACGCCGTGGTAGACGACGTGCCCGGCCAGGACCCCCGCGTACCGGGACCGCTCCCCCGGCGTGGTGCCCCACTGCGGCGGGCCGTACCAGCCGACCGTCTGTGGCTCCGGGTCCAGGTCGCCGCCCTCATCCAACTGCGTGAGGTCGATCCCCGCTCCGACGATCTGCTCGCCGTCCTGGTGGACGTCCACGTGCACGGGCGTCGCCGTGACCTCGTCCCACGGGGCGGCGGGGCCGGAGAGGTGGGCGGCCGCGGCGGGGGTCGGCTCCTCGGACGGTGCCGGCTCCTCGGACGGCGCCGGCTCCTCGGTGGGGGTCGGCTCCTCGGACGGCGTGGGTGTGCCGGCGAGCTCCTGGGTCTCGACGGGAACCGCCGCCTCCCGCGTGGGTGACGCCGAGGACGGGCTCGGCGTCGGGGTCGGGGTGGCCGTCGTTGCGGGGCTGGGCGTGAAGCGTGCCGAGGACGGCGACGGCGACGGCGACGGGGTCGCGGACGCCGTGGCGCTGAGGGTGGGGGCGGCGCTGATCGGCACGGCGCCGACCGCCAGCACCCCGCGCAGCGCGAGGAACACGAGTCCCAGGCACAGCAGCACCAGGACCACCCACAGGGCGCGTCGGACGGTGGTGTTCATCCGGGTTCTCCCCTCGTGTGCATCGACGCGGCCCGCCCGGGGCCGCGTCCGACGACGGCATGGTCTCACGCGCTCCGGCCTCGGCCCGGCGCGTCGTCCGTTCGGGATGGCCGAGGCGACCGGGACGCGGGTGCGCCCCGGCCGCCTCGGTGCGGGCTCAGGCCAGGCCGAAGGTGCGGCGCAGGCGCACCAGAACGCCGGCGGCCAGGGCGCCGATGGCGGCCAGGCCCCACGCGGAGCCGTTGCCGGTCTCGACCGTGTCCGGGACGGTGTGGCCGTCCTCGGCCGGCTACTCGGGAGCCGGGGCCGCGGGCTCGCCCTCGTCGACGACCGGTTCGGCCGGCTGCTCGGGCTCGGCGGGCTCCTCGGGGGCGGGGGCCGGATCGACCGGCTCCTCCGGGGCGGGCTCGGGTTCCGGAGCCGGCTCGGGGGCGGGCTCGGGTTCCGGAGCCGGCTCCGGCTCCGGCTGCGGCTCGGGGGCCGGCGCCGGGTCGATCGGGGTGGGCGTGGAGTCGCCCGGCAGGTCGAGCACCTCCACGGTGAACTCGACCGTCCGGGTGACGCCGTTCGCGGTCATCACCACGGTGAAGGTGTCGGTCCCGAGGAAGTCCTTCTCCGGGGTGTAGCCGAAGGAGGTCCCGCCGATCTCGACGGTCCCGTGCTTCGGCGCCACGGTGAGCTCGGCGTCGATCGGGCTCGGCACGCCGCCGTCCTCGGTCACGAGGGACTCGACGACGGTCGCGTTCTGGTCCGTGTAGACCCGCCACGTGGCGACCTCGGCCCAGTCCTCGAACGGGATGAACTCCTCGGCCTCGATCGGGGTCATGGTGCCGTCGGCGGCGAAGGCCGCGCCGAAGGCGAGCTGGCCGGCGCCGTAGACGTGCACCTCGTAGGGCTGCGCCAGGTCGCCGCCGAGGACCTGCTCGATGTCGTGCATGAACACGGCGCCCATGTCGTCCTCGGTGATGAAGTCGACCTGGATCTCGGTCTCCTCCCCCGACGCGGTGACGACGACGGCACGGATGTCCTCGGTCGCGAAGTTGTCGTAGAGGACGAACTCCATCAGGTCGTCGTCCGCGCTGACGAACGTGCCGGACGGGGTGCCGTGCTCGGGCGTCCAGGTGGCGGCGTGGGCCGGGGCGGCGGCGACGCCGACGAGGACGGCTGCACCGAGGGCGGCGGCGGACAGGCGGGCGGGGAACTGCAGGGACATGGGGTCCTCCGGTTCGGCGGTGCGGGCGTGGTGTCACCCCGAGTGAGTGCAGGTGACGTGGGTCACGGACACGTCGATCCTATCTGCCACATGTGCATCTGGTGAGCGCCGCCTGGCCGCAGCCGCAGAATTCACTCACTCTTCATGTGGGACGCCGCATCCCCGGGCTCGGCATAGCGGTCCCAGACGAAGGCCTGCAGCCGACGGGCGATCGCCTCCAGCGTCGCGGCGGCGAAGTGATCCTCCCGCCATGCCGCGTGCAGTCGCACCGCGAGCGCCCGCCCCTGCGCGATGACCCGCACCGGCGTCAGCTCGAAGGCCGGGTCCTCGGTGACGACGGCGACGCCCGCCCCCGTCGCGACCAGGGCCTGGGCCACCCGCCCGGAGTTCGCCTCGACGAGGGCCGGTGGCGTGAGGCCCGCCACGGCCACGGCGCCGTCGAGGACGCGCCGCGCCATGAAGGTGCGGGCGGGCGCGACGACGGGCTGGGCCACGAGGTCGTCGAGGGACACCCGCGTCCGGCCTGCCCAGGGGTGGCCCGGGGCGACGTACGCCCAGACCGGCAGGTCCATCAGCGGCAGCGACGCGACGGAGGGAGGCGGCACCGTCGGCATCACCACGAGGTCGTGCCGCGCGACGGCGTCGAGCAGCGAGTCGTCGAGCTGGGTCTCCGCCACGCGCGGGCGCGGGTCCTCCTCGCCGAAGGTGGCCACGAACGGCAGCACGACGTCGATGAGGGTGGTGCCCGGTGCGGCCACGGCCACGTCCGTGAGCCGCCCGGAGGCGAGCGCGCGGGCCGCCTGCTCCGCCCGTCGATGGGCGACGAGAACCTCGCGCGCCACCGGGAGGAACGCCTCGCCGGCCGTCGTCAGCTCGAGCCGGCCGCTGACCCGGGCGAACAGGGGCAGGCGCAGCTCACGCTGCAGCCGCTGCAGCTGCCGACTGAGCGCGGACTGCACGAGATCCAGGCGGATCGCCGCCCCCGAGACCGTGCCGACCTCGGCCACCGTGACGAAGGCCCGGAGCAGTTTCTCCTCCATGCCGGATGAGCATAGCCGCCATGCCAGATGATCACTGGACGGCATGGACTCAACGCCCCACCATGGGAGGACGCGGCCCGACGCGTCGTTGTCGTGCCCACCCGTCGTCCCCGCTCCCCGTGAGCCGTCCCCAGGAGGCACCCCCATGACCGCCACCCCCGACCTCGAGCAGACCCGCCATCTGGCCACCGAGCTGCCCGGCCCTCGCTCCCGTGAGCTCGCCGAGCGCCAGCAGCGTGCCGTCCCGGCCGGCGTGGCCACCACCATGCCGGTGTACGCGGCCCGCGCCGCGGGCGGCATCCTCGAGGACGTGGACGGCAACCGGCTGATCGACCTGGCCTCCGGCATCGCCGTGACCTCCGTGGGCGCCTCCCACCCGCGCGTCGTGGCCGCCGTCCAGGAGCAGGTCGCGCGGTTCACCCACACCTCGTTCATGATCACGCCCTACGAGGGCTACGTGGCCGTGGCCGAGCAGCTGGACCGCACCAGCCCGATCCCCGGCGAGACCCGCACCGCCCTGTTCAACTCCGGCGCCGAGGCCGTGGAGAACGCCGTCAAGGTGGCCCGCGCCTACACCGGCAAGCAGGCCGTGGCCGCGTTCGACCACGCCTATCACGGCCGCACCACCCTGACGATGGCGCTCACCGCCAAGTCCATGCCCTACAAGCACAGCTTCGGACCGTTCGCCCCCGAGATCTACCGCGTGCCCGGCTCCTACCCGCTGCGCGACGGCCTGTCCGGCGCCGAGGCCGCGCAGCGTGCCATCTCCGCGCTGGAGAAGCAGATCGGCGCCGACAACCTGGCCGCCGTGATCATGGAGCCGGTCCAGGGCGAGGGCGGCTTCATCGTCCCGGCCGAGGGCTTCCTGCCGGCCGTGGTCGAGTGGTGCAAGGCCAACGGCGTCCTGTTCATCGCGGATGAGGTCCAGTCCGGCATCGCCCGCACCGGCACCTGGTTCGCCTCCGAGACCGAGGGCATCGAGCCGGACCTGATGGCGACCGCCAAGGGCATCGCCGGCGGCATGCCGCTCTCCGGCGTCACCGGCCGCGCCGAGGTGATGGACTCCGTGCACCCGGGCGGCCTCGGGGGCACCTACGGGGGCAACCCCGTCGCCACGGCGGCGGCGCTCGCCGTGTTCGAGGCCGTCGAGGAGGGCGGTCTCCTGGAGAAGGCCCGCCGGATCGAGCAGGTCATCCGCGAGCACTTCGAGCAGAACGCCGACGACCGCATCGCCGAGGTCCGCGGCCGCGGCGCGATGATGGCGATCGAGTTCGTGGACCCCGCCACCGGCGAGCCGGACGCGACGCTGACCGCCACCGTGGCCGCGGCCGTGCGCGCCACCGGCGTCATCCTGCTCACGTGCGGCACCTACGGCAACGTCATCCGCTTCCTGCCGCCGCTGACCATCGGTGAGGACCTCCTCAAGGAGGGCCTGAGCGAGGTCACGAAGGCGCTGCGGTCCGCCTGAGCCCCCGCCACCGGCGGACCGACGACGACGGCCCCGCATCCCCGTCCGGGATGCGGGGCCGTCCGCCTGTCGGCAGAGGACTCAGATGTCGTCCTCGTAGGCGGGGCCGCCTTCGTTCTCCATGGCCTCGAGGCGCCGGGACTTCTCGGCGGTGAAGATCCGGCGGACCCCCGTGCCGCCGAACTCGTCCTCCGGGACCAGCCCGACGCCGTACTTCCGCAGGGCCTTCTCCAGACGCAGACGCTCGTCCACCCGCAGGTCGGCCAGCCCCTTCTCGAAGCGGCGCAGCTGCTCCTTCTCGAGGCCGGCCGCGGTGGCCAGGGTGCGGACACTGACCTGGGCGAGAGCGCGGCCGGCACGCGCCACGTCGAAGGTCATCGGGGTGGGGTACATCAGACATTCTCGATTCTGCAGTTCTCGACGGGGATCCGATCCATGATGGCCACGCCCCGGATGAAGGGACAAGGGCGCGCCAGCCTAGAACCCGCTGTGCGGTAGGCACCCAGCCGACGGAGACGACCCTGGCCGACGATCGGGGAGAATATGGCGGTCATCACTCCCCCACCCCCGAGAAAGGGGGCTCCATGAGCCACGTGACCTCTTCCCCGCCCGAGACAGGGCCGGGTCTCAAGAAGACCCTCTCGTCGCTCGACGCCTACGCCATGGGCTTCGGCGCCATGATCGGCTTCGGCTGAGTCGTCCTCGTGGGCGGCTGGCTCAAGAACGCCGGCACCTTGGGCTCGATCATCGCGATCGTCTCCGGCGGCCTGATCATGACCGTCGTCGCGCTGGTGTACGCCGAGCTCGTCGCAGCGATCCCGAAGGCCGGAGGCGAGCATCACTTCCTGCTGCGTGGCATGGGCGCGCGGTGGAGCTTCCTCGGCTCGTGGGGCATCACGGGCGGATACATCTCGATCGTCGCGTTCGAGGCCGTCGCCCTCCCCCGCACCACCGCGTACATCTGGCCCGAGATCGAGTCGATCCCGCTGTGGAACGCCTTCGGCTCGGACGTCTACCTCGTCTGGGCGCTGGTCGGCGCCGGGGCCGCCGTGGTCATCACCTGGATCAACTACATCGGCGTCAAACTGGCCGGCATCGTGCAGACGATCGTCGTCGCCACGCTGCTCGTCATCGGCGCACTCCTGGTGTTCGGGGCCGGAACGGGTGGCTCCGTCGCGAACTTCGAGCCGCTCTTCACGGACGCCCGGGGCCTCTTCACGGTGATGGTCGTCGTGCCGTTCCTCTTCGTGGGCTTCGACGTCATCCCTCAGTCGGCCGAGGAGCTCAACATGCCCCCTCGCCGCATGGGCGTGATGATCATCGTCTCGGTGGCCGCCGCGACCCTCTGGTACATCATGGTGATCCTGACGAACGCGTCCTCGATGCCCCGTGAGCAGCTCGTGAACGCCGACCTCGTGACGGCTGACGCCATGGCGGCCCTGTTCCACAGCCCGGCCATGGCCAACGTGCTGCTCGTGGGCGGCCTGGCCGGCATCCTCACCTCCTGGATCGCCCTGCTCATGGGCGCGGCTCGCCTGCTCTACGCGATGGGCGTCTCGGGCATGCTGCCCCGCTGGTTCGGACACATCCACCCGAAGTACCGGACCCCGTCGAACGCGGTGCTGTTCATCGGCGTGCTCTCCATCGCGGCGCCGTTCTTCGGCGCGGGCGCCCTGGGCTGGTTCGTGGACTCCGGCTCCCCGTCCATCGTGTTCACCTACATGATGGTCTGCGTCGTGTTCCTGCTCCTGCGCCGCCGCGAGCCGGAGATGGACCGCCCCTTCCGCGCGGGCGGCGCGACCGCCGGGCGAGTGCTGGGCGTGACCGGTGTGATCCTCACAGCGGGGCTGCTCAGCCTCTACATCCCGGGGATGCCCGCCTCCATCGCCCCGATGGCCTATGCCTTCTTCGGCCTGTGGTGGCTGCTCGGCTTCGTCTTCCTCTTCCGCATCCCGCGCGGGATAACCCCGGGCGAGGACGCAGAGGAGCGTCTACTGGAACGTCTGGCGCGTCGCTGACCCATCGCTCCCGCCACGCCGGCGGGACGCGGACGGGCCCGCCTCCGGTCACCGGAGGCGGGCCCGTCGTCGTCGTGGGGTGTCAGTCCTGGACGAAGTACATCTGCTTGTTGACGAACTCGTCCATGCCGAGCGGGCCGAGCTCGCGGCCGAAGCCGGAGCGCTTGATGCCGCCGAACGGGATCTCCGCCCCTTCTCCCGCCGGCGTGTTGACGTTGGCCATGCCGACCTCGAGCTGCCGGGCGATCCGCTCGGCCTGAGCCTCGTCCTGGGAGAACACGGCGCCGCCCAGGCCGTACTGGGAGTCGTTGGCGAGAGCGAGCGCCTCGTCCGCGGACTCCACCTTGTAGACGACGGCGACGGGGCCGAAGAGCTCCTCGCGGTAGGCGTCCATCTCGGAGGTGACGCCCGTGATCACGGCCGGGGCGAAGCGGGCGCCCGCCTCGTCCGTGACGGTCCCGCCGACGTGGACGGTCGCGCCCTGCTGACGGGCCCGCTCCACCTGCTCGGCCAGGCCCTCGGCGGCACCGCGCGAGGACAGCGGGGTGAACACCGTCGGGTCCTCGTCGGCGGCCTCCCCGGGCTTCATGGCGTCGGCCAGGGACACCAGCTCGGCCACGAAGGCGTCATGGATGTCCGCCGAGACGATCATGCGCTTGTTGGAGTTGCAGGCCTGGCCCATGTTGTACATGCGGGTCGCCCACGCGGTGCGGGCGGCCTCGGCCGGATCCTCGGCGTCGAGCACGATGTACGGGTCCGACCCGCCGAGCTCGAGGACGGCCTTCTTGAGGTGCTGGCCCGCGAGCGCGCCGATCACGGAGCCGGCCCGCTCGGAGCCGGTCAGGGAGACGCCGGCCACGCGCGGGTCGGCGATGAACTCGGCGATCTGGTCGTGCGTGGCGAACACGTTGGTGTACACGCCGGCCGGCACGCCGGCGTCGTCCATGATCTGCTGCACGGCCAGGGCCGAGCGCGGGCAGATCTCGGCGTGCTTGAGCACGATCGCGTTGCCGAGCATGAGGTTCGGCGCGGCGAAACGGGCGATCTGGTAGTACGGGAAGTTCCACGGCATGACGCCCAGCAGCACACCCAGGGGCAGGTGGCGGATCATGGCGCGGCCGCCCCCGTAGGTCTCGATGGGGCGGTCCGCGGCGAGGGTGGGGCCCTTGTCCGCGAAGTAGCCGAAGATGGCCGAGCTGAACTCCGCCTCCTCGACGCCCTCGGTCACGCGCTTGCCCATCTCGGTGGCGATGATCTGCGCGAGCTCGTCTTTGCGCTCCTCGAAGAGGTCCGCGACCTTCTGCACGATGGTGGCGCGTTCCTCGATGGGGCGGGCGGCCCATGCGCGCTGGGCGGTCTCGGCGGCGGCCAGCACCTGGTCGACCTCACCGTCGGCGAGGGCGGGGAAGGTCTCCACGACCTGGTCGGTGCTGGGGTCCTGCACGCGATAGCCGGTGGGGGTGCTCATGAGTGGGTCCTCTCGTTGGGGTCCCGGACCACGGCAGTGCCGTCGTCGTCCGGACGGATGATCGGGATGGGTCGGGTCGAGTCCGTCTGCGGCAGGGTCTCGCCACGGAAGTAGGCCGGGTGGCGCAGCCGCGTCCACATCATCAGTACCACGCCGATGGCCAGCACGCCCATGCCCAGGATGAACACGGTGCCGACACCGAACACGGAGGAGCCGGAGCCGTAGTCGGGGTCGGTGGAGTCCATCGCGGTCACGCAGAACATCACCAGCAGCACGAGGCCGCCGATCAGCGGGAACAGGAAGGTGGTGAGGGCGTTGCCCACCGAGGTGAACCACTCGCGGCGGAAGTACCAGACGCAGGCCAGGGCGGTGATGCCGTAGTAGAAGCAGATCATCAGGCCCAGAGCGGTGATGGTGTCCCACAGGGCGTTCTCGGAGAGCAGCCGCGTGACGACGTAGAAGAGGCCGGCGAAGCCCGCGCACACCCAGGTCGCGAAGGCCGGGCTGTTGAACCGGGGGCTCAGCTCGGCGAAGCGCGCGGGTACGGCCCGGTAGAAGCCCATCGCCAGCAGGGTGCGGGCCGGGGAGACCATGGTGGACTGCAGGGAGGCCAGGGAGCTGACGAGGATCGCGCTGGACATGATCACGGCAAAGGGGCCCAGGATCGGGCCGGCGAGGACCGCGAAGATCGACTCCTGGTTGTCCGGGTTGCCCGCGCCCAGGCCCTCGGAGCCGATGCCCGCCCAGGAGATCACGGCCAGGGCGGACAGGATGTAGACGGCGATGATGACGAACACGGTGACGGCGGCGGCCCGGCCGGGGGTGCGCTCGGGGTCCTTGGTCTCCTCGTTCATCGTGAGGGTCACGTCCCAGCCCCAGAACAGGAAGATGGACAGGGAGACGCCGGCCGCGACCACACTGAAGTCGCCCGCGGTGAACGGGTTGAACCAGTCCAGCTGCACCGGGGTGGGGTCGAAGCCCGCGCCACGGGAGGACTGCGTCAGGGCGGCGACCGCGAACGCACCGAGGGCCAGGATCTGGAAGGCCACCAGGATGTACTGCAGGTGCTTGGTGGTCTCCATGCCGCGGTGCGAGATCCATCCGGCCAGGGCCAGGTACACCAGGGTCAGGGGGATGTTGACCCACAGGTTGCCGGCCAGGTCCGCGATGGCCTGGCTCCCGGTGATCTGGGCGAGCAGCAGGAACGTGAAGTCGACGGCGACGGCCGCCAGGTTGGACAGCACGATCACGGAGGCGGCGATGAGCCCCCAGCCGCCCATCCACCCGACATACGGCCCGAAGGCGTGCGTGGCCCAGGTGAACGACGTGCCGGAGTCCGGCACCCGCGTGTTCAGCGCCCGGTAGCCGAGGGCCACCAGGAGCATCGGGATGAAGCCGAGCAGCAGGATCGCGGGCACGTGGGTGCCGACGGTGCTGATGGTCGGCCCGAGGCCCGAGGTCAACGTGTAGGCGGGGGCGACGACGGAGACGCCGATCACCACCGCCCCGAGCAGGCCGACCTTGCCGGCCTGGAGCCCCTTGTTGCTCACCCCGCCCGGGTTGAGCAGGTTGACCTGCTCGATGGCGGAGGTGGTCGGGTACACGTGCTCGTGTCCCTCATTGTCGACGACGCGGCGTCGTGGGGTGGATGCGCTCATGAGGATGTCCTTGTCCGTCGGGCCGGTCAGCCGGTGGGCTGCCCCGCGTCGGTGGCTTCCCGCTCGGCGATGGCCAGGGCGGCGGCCTCGCCCATGCGGATCGCGCCGTCCACGTGCTGGTAGCCCTCGGCTGCGATGTCCGAGCACGCGTAGTGGATGGGACCGGTCGGGCGGTTCTGGAGGTGGCCCCAGCGGGAGAGCCCGCCGAGGTCGTAGCTGGTGGCGTAGGCGCCTCGGGTCCACTCCTCGGCGGCCATGTCCGAGAGGAAGAACGCGATCGGCTCGAGGGTCCGGGGGCCGAGGTACTCGGCCATGGCGCCGAGGATCGCGGCCTTGCGCTCCTCCTCCGGCAGGGCCCACATCTGCTCCGCGTACACGTCGGACACGAAGCCGACGAGGGTGCCGTGCGGGTCCTCCTTGCCCGGGGCGCCACCGGCCAGGTTCTCGCCGCGGTTGGTGTTGTCATAGATCTCCTGGACGAGACGGCCCCCACCGAAGCACGTGCCGGACAGGCCCTCCTCGCGCCAGAACGGGGTCTCGTACACGGCGTGCACCTTGATGACCAGGCCCATGGAGATGTGCTGGTGCGCGATCTGCTGCTCGCGCGGCATCGGCGGCTCGAAGGAGATGCGGCTGTAGAGGTTCGGCGGGACGGCCAGGACCGCGTAGCGGGCGTGCACCTCGTAGTCGTCAGTGAGCGCCACGACGTCGCCGGCGGCGCCGTCGTGCGCCACGCCGTTGCGCACGTCTGCGGCCACACCGTTCTTCTCGTCCGCGGTGGACGGGTCCGGCTCGGCCCAGCGCAGGGTGCGCACCGGCTGGCCGAGGACGACGTCGTCGCCCAGCTCGGCGGCCATGGCCAGGGACACGGACTGCATGCCGCCCTCGACGCGCTTGTCCAGGATGAAGTCCTCGTCCACCAGGTTGCGGAACGACCCCGCCGAGGCGGACATGAGCAGCGCCTGGAGCAGGGAGAAGGTGTGGGAGGGCTTGGTCAGCATGCCGGAGGCGATGTAGATGGAGACGTTGTCGATGGCCTCCGGGTCGTCGGACTGCTGCTCCAGCCAGTGCCGGAAGGAGATCTTGTCCAGCTCGGCGGCCCGCGGGTGCTCCCACGGGGCGGCGGCGTCGATCTCGGCGGTCAGTTCGTCGATCTTGGCGATCAGGCGATCCATCTCCCGGTCCGTCTTCTCGGCCACCGGGAAGTCGAGGCCGTCGTAGACGTGGCGTTCTCCGCGCGGGTCCACGTAGACGTTGCGACCGTCGCGGAAGCGGGAGAACGTCGGCAGGCCGAGCTCCTCCACCAGGGAGATGAGGCGGGTCTGGTCCGGGGAGATCCACTGGCCGCCGATCTCGATGAAGTGGTCCTTGCCGTCGGCGCCCTCGACCAGGCCGTTCCAGGTGCGGCCGCCGACGCGCCGGCGAGCCTCCAGGACGGTGACGGACAGGCCCTGGGCCTTCGCGGTGCGGGCGGCCATGAGGCCGGCCGGGCCGGCGCCGATCACGACGACGTCGCTCGTCCGGCGCTCGCGGCCGGCGGTGGCGGGGGCGGTGGTCATGGGGTGCTCCTCTGGCGGGGACGGGGCATCGGGCGGGGCCCGGGTGAATGCCGTTCATTTAGAGTGTCGGCGCTCACTGTACGGGCCGCGCGCCGGGAAGGGAAGGCTGGTCCGTAGCCGGCCTGACACCTCCTGCCCGTCCGACGGGTCAGAATGGCCGGATGGACGAGACCACTGAACCGCCCCGGGCGCGCCGCCACCGCGGACGACCTCTCTCCCCCGCTCTGAGCCGCGAAGCGATCGCGGACGCGGCGCTCGCGGTCGCCCGCACCGAGGGATACGAAGGGCTCACCATGGCGGCGGTCGGCCGTCGCCTGGGCGTGGCGCCGAGCGCGCTCTACAACCACATCAGCGGCAAGCATGAGCTGCTCGTCCTGCTGCAGGACGCCGTGATGGGCGAGGTCTCGCTCGTCGAGCTGGAGGCCGCGATCCGGGGCGAGGTGCCCGTCGTCGCCGCCCTGCGGGCGTGGGCGCGCTCCTACCGCGACGTCTTCGCGGCCCATCCGCCGCTGATCCCGCTCATCGCGACCCTGCCGATCGAGGGAGCCCCGTCGACGCAGCGGGTCTACGAGACGGTGTGCGCGGTGCTGGCCCGGACCGGTCTGGCGCCGGAGCAGGTGCTGGCCCGGGTGATCGCGCTCGAGTCGTTCATCTACGGGTCTGCGTACGACGTCGACGCTCCGGCCGACATCTTCGAGGTGGCGGGGGCGCAGGAGCGCCTGCCCGCGCTTGGCGCGGCCGCCGAGGCCTTCCGGGCGGGCGGGGGCACGCGCGCGACGGGGGCGCGGAACCCCTATGCGGACGCACCCTTCGAGGAGGGACTGGACCTGCTGCTGGCGGGCCTCGGCGACTGACGCGCGGGCTGCCGGCCGCGTGTCATGCCGGCACGGACGCGCCGCCCCTGAGCGTAAGAGGGGCGGCGCGTCGAAGGATCTGTGCGCGGCGGGCTGTCAGTCGGTCAGGCCCAGACGACGGCGGGCCGCGACCTGCACTCCCGCGGCGGCGGCGCCGAGGCCGGCCAGCCACCAGCCGGTGGACTGCCCCGTCTCGACGGTGTCCGGGGTCGTGTGCTGCTCGTCGGCGTCGTCCTCGACCGGAGCGGGCTGTTCCTCCTCGTCCCCCGGAGCCGGGGCGGCCTCGTCGCCCCGGAACGCGGCGAGCGCCGCGGCGGTGTCCGGGTCGGTCAGGTCGAGCGGCTTCCCGTTGAGGACGCCGTCCTCGGCTTCGACGAAGCCGTCGTACGCGGCGGGGATCTCCTCGCCGACATGCACCGTGACGGTCTGGACGTGGGCGACGTGCTCGCTGTAGAAGTCGACGGTGAAGGTGTCCGTGCCGACGAAGCCCTCCTCGGGGATGTACCAGGCACGGAGCTCGGAGTGCTCCGAGTCACGGAACGCGAAGACCTCACCGTGGGCCGGCTCGGTCACCACCTCCGCGTAGGTGTTCTCCATCGTCGGCGCGGCGACCATGTGGAGGATCTCGGCGCCCTCCACCCCGGGTGCCAGCTGCATGGCCGAGTCCCAGACCAGGGGCCGGTCCCCGAGGTGGCCCGTCTGCGGGCCGTCGACGGAGTGCACGGCCGCCCCCTGATCGTCGGCGAGGTCGGCGTCCGCCTGGAGCGTGATGCCCATGTTCAACATCTGCCCGTCGGCCACGACGTCGTACCGCACGAGGCCTTCACCGGCCGCGCCGAGCGCGCGGCGGGTCTCCAGGACGTCCACCGCGCCGCCGTCGATGACGTCCAGGGCGGTGAACTCCACCTCCTGGCCGCCCTCCAGGCGGATGCCGTCCTCGGCCACCGGGGTGAGCGTGAGCGTGAGGTCCTCCGGGTCGTAGCCGTCGTAGGTCTGGAAGAAGGCGGCGGTGACGTTCTCGTGGTCGACGGCCTGGAAGTAGCCGGCCTGGGGGCCATGGGCGTCGTCCCAGGCCGCGGCGGGGCCGGCGAGGGCGACGGTGGTGATGAGGCCGGCGGCGGCGACGGCGGCGGGCAGGTGACGGAGGGAGGGACGACGGGTACGGATGACGGACATGGCAGATCCTCACTGAGTCGGCCGGACAGGGGTGGCGGTCCCCGCCTCTGCAGCACCGGTGGTCCGGGCTCCACGGGTGGAGACGCCTCGAGTCTGTCCGCCGAGAGCCTGCCGTGAAAGGGCTGTGCGACGTCGATGCGTGATCGACGCTGGACCGCAACCCGGTCGTGACCGGCGGGTCTCGACGGCGAGCTGGCCGTTACGACGACGAAGGCCCGGTCCGTATGGACCGGGCCTTCTGCCTGGTGGAGGTAAGGGGATTCGAACCCCTGACCTTCTGCATGCCATGCAGACGCGCTACCAACTGCGCCATACCCCCAGGTGGGTGATGCCCCCGTTTCCGGCGGACCGGCCGGAGCACCTGAATAGAATACCCGGCCCGCGGCAACCGCGCAAACCGGCCGAGCGGCGTCGATGGACCGCCGCGGCCCCACGGCCTAGCGTGCAGGGGACGCCCCCATGCCCGCCGCCAGACCAGGAGGTCCTGCATGCCCCCCACCGACGCACCGATCCGCACCGCCCTGATCGGCTACGGGTTCGCCGGGAAGACGTTCCACGTCCCCCTGCTCCACGCCACGGAGGGACTCGCTCTCACCCATGTCGTCTCGAGCCGCCCGGACGCGGTGCACGCGGACCTGCCGGACGTCGTCGTGGTGCCTGACGTGGACAAGCTCCTGGCTCGCCACGACGTGGACCTCGTGGTGATCGCCGCCCCGAACGACCAACACGCGCCGCTCGCGCGCACGGCCCTGAGGGCGGGTAGGCACGTGGTGGTGGACAAGCCCTTCACGCTGAGTCTCGCCGAGGCGCGGGAGCTTCGCGACCTCGCGGTCGAGACCGGGCGGGTGCTGCGGGTGTTCCAGAACCGCCGCTTCGACAGCGACTTCCTGGGCATCGCCGAGCTGGTCCGCTCCGGCCGGCTCGGGGACGTCGTCCACCTCGAGTCCCGGATCGACCGCTTCCGCCCGACCGTCCGGGACCGCTGGCGGGAAGCCGCGGTGCCCGGGGGCGGCATCTGGTTCGACCTCGGACCGCACCTGGTCGACCAGGCGCTCCTGCTCTTCGGTGTCCCCGAACGCGTAGACGCCGACCTCGCGGCCCTGCGTCCGGGCGCCCCGGTCGAGGACTGGGCGCACTGCGTGCTGCAGTACCCGGGCCGGCGCGTGGTCCTGCAGGCGTCGATGCTCGTGGCCGGCGGCAGCCCGCGCTTCGCGGTCCACGGCACGCGTGGCTCCGCGGTGAAGGAACTGCCGGATCGGCAGGAGGTTCAGCTGCGCGCTGGTCTGCTCCCCGGCGCCGAGGGCTGGGGCGTCGATCCGGACCCGATCCTCCTGCACGACGGGGAGGGGAACACCGAGCGCGTCCCCGCGCCGATCGGAGCCCAGCAGCGGTCCTACGCGGGCGTGCGCGACGCGATCCTGGGCCGCGCGAGCAGCGACGCCGCCACCCCCGACCAGGCCGTCGCCGTGATGGCGGTGCTCGAGGCCGCCGTCGCCTCGGCGCGGGAGGGCCGTGCGGTGGAACCCGCACTCACGGCGGCGGAGCGCGCAGCGTACCCCGGCGTGTCCCCCGCACCGACCGCGGCGGAGCGACATCACCGCAGTGCAGAACCGCGGTGATGTCGCGGGGCGGCGGTCGCCTCCCGGCCCCGCACGGGAGTCCGACGACGACGAAGGCCCGGTCCGTACGGACCGGGCCTCCTGACTGGTGGAGGTAAGGGGATTCGAACCCCTGACCTTCTGCATGCCATGCAGACGCGCTACCAACTGCGCCATACCCCCAG
>NZ_JALJRH010000016.1:0-45666 GCF_024519775.1 Micrococcus sp. Mcc28
AGGTCGAACGGTACAACCGGCTGATGGTCGATGAGGTCCTCTACGCCCGCCCGTATACCTCAGAGACAGCTCGGCGTGAGGCGCTGGCCGTGTGGGTGAACCACTACAACTACCATCGGCCTCATACCTCCTGCGGGGACGCCCCTCCGGCCTCGTTGGCCCCGGCCCGAGTCAACAACGTCATGCCCTCCTACACCTAGGGCGGGGGCTGCAGGGCGTGCCGGAACGGCGGGTCAGAACTGCACGAGGCCCGCGCGGTGGGCGATGAGCACGGCCTGCACGCGGTCGCGGGCGCCGAGCTTGGCCAACACCCGGCCCACGTGCGTCTTCACCGTCGCCTCGGAGAGCACGAGCTCGGCGGCGATCTCCAGATTCGCGGCGCCCTGCGCCATGAGCACCAGCACCTCGCGCTCGCGCGGGGTCAGCGACGCCACCGCCGCCTGCTGCTCCTCGCACTCCGCGCTGCGGACCTGGTCCGAGCGCAGACGCGGGGCCATGTGCGTCAGGAGCCGGCGCGTCGTGGACGGGGCGATCACGGCGTCGCCCCGGTGCACCGTGCGGATCGCGGCGAGCAGCTCCTCGGGAGGGGCGTCCTTGAGCAGGAAGCCGCTGGCGCCCGCCTCGATCGCGTCGAACGCGTACTCGTCCAGGTCGAAGGTGGTCAGCACCACGACGCGCGGGGCATCCGGCCGGCGCAGCAGCGCGCGGGTGGCCTCGATGCCGTCCATCTCCGGCATGCGCACGTCCATCAGCACGACGTCGGCACCCGCCACCGACACCGAGGCCACCGCCTCGCGCCCGCTGCCCGCCTCCGCCACGACCGTCAGGTCCGGCTGCGAGTCCACGAGCATGGCCAGCCCGGACCGGATCAACGCCTGGTCGTCCACCAGGGCCACGCGGACGGGGGCGGTCTCCTCGGAGCTCATGGGGTCATCCTCTCAAGTCGGGCGGGGTGAGCGGGCGGGACGGGGGCGGCCGCCCCTCACACCGCCGAGTACGGCAGGTGGGCGGACACGCGGTACCCGGCCCCCACGCGCGGCCCCGACTCGAGCGTCCCGCCGAACAGGGCCGCCCGCTCGGCGGCCCCCCGCAGACCCTGGCCGCTTCCCCGGGTGGCGGGGTCGGCGGCGGCGCCGCGACCGTCGTCGTCGATCTGCAGGTCCAGGCCGCGGGCGGTCCAGGCGAGCGTGACGAACGCGTCCGCGTCCGGCCCGCCGTGGCGCAGCGTGTTGGTCAGCGCCTCCTGCACGATCCGGTACGCGGCCAGCTCGCCTCCCGCCGGCAGCGCACGGCGGGGCGTGCCGGTCTCGAGCAGGGACACCTCGAGTCCGGACAGGCGCATCGTCTCCACGAGCGCGGGCAGGTCCGCGAGCCGCGGCTGGGGCCGGCGGCCCGGGGGCAGGCGGGCGCCGCGGCCATCGGGGGCGGCGACGACGTCGGGACGCGCGCGGGCGTCGTCGTCGTCGGTCACGCGGGGCACCCCGGCCACGGTCTCGCCGGTCTCGCGGAGCACGCCGAGCAGCTGGCGCATGTCCGCGAGCGCGGAGCGGCCGGTCTGGCCGATGGTCTCGAGCGCGGTGACCGCGAGCGCGGGCTTGGCGGCGGCGGCGTACCGGGCGCCGTCGGCCTGGGAGATGACCACCTGCAGGGAGTGGGCGACGATGTCGTGCATCTCCCGGGCGATGTGGCTGCGCTCGTCGGCGGCGGCGAGCTCGCGCTCCTGCCGGGACTGCACCTCGAGGCGGTGGGCGCGGTCCTCGAGGGCGCGCACGGCGAGGCGGCGGTTGCGCACGACGTCGCCGAACGCCCACGCGGTGAGCACCACGAGCCCGCAGCCGATCGCCATGATGACCATGGCCAGCGGCTCCGCGGGGGAGCGGACGGTGAGGCCGTCGGGGGTGACGAACTGCGCCGGGAACAGCCACACCTTCACCCCGTTGGCCACGCCGCCGGCCAGCCCCGTGAGGAGCCCGGCCACGGAGATGCTCCGGGGCGCGTTCGCGGCGAGGTTGTAGACGGTGAGCGGCACCATCAGCAGGGACATGCTGAACTCGGGCCCGGCGAGCAGGTGCAGGACGGCCGCGGCCGTCACGACGGCGGCCGAGGCCACCGGGCGCACCCGACGCACGGCCCACGGCAGGACCATGCCGGCCCCGGCCAGGAGGGAGACGGCCGTCTGCCGGCCCTGGGGGTCCGGGGCGACCATCGGCCCGAGCGCGATCCACGGCAGCACCACGAGCACGATGAACAGTGCCGCGGCGGCCATCACGTCGGTGCGCACGGGGTGCAGGCGCGTCCACTGGTCGAGGCGGCGCAGGGGGTTCACGCGGGCCAGCCTAGGCCGCGGGCCGAGGGGCCGGCGTCAGCCCGCGGGATGATCCGGGGCGGTCCTCAGGGCGCGAGGGAGGCGAGGACGTCGGCGGCCGGCGCCTCCCGGACCCGGTGCGCCTCGGTGCCGGCCCACAGGTGGACGCGCTCGAGGTCGCCGGCGGCCGCGGCGGCGGCACGCAGCCCCTTCGTCAGGACGTTGACCTCGGGGTACGCGGCGGGGGCGTCCGGGTGCTCCGCCATGAACGAGGTGGCCAGCGACCGCGCCCACCGCCCCGTGTAGGCGCGGGTCAGGCCGGTGCGGGCCCGGCCGTCGTCGGCGGAGAAGCGTGTCCCGGCCGCACACGCCGCGACGGCGGCCCGGTGCGCCGCCGAGGTGCCCGCCTCCGGGGCGAGGAGGAACGCGGTGCCGGCCGAGACGGCGTCCGCGCCGGCGGTCAGCAGGGCGCGCACGTCCTCGGCGGTGCCCACGCCGCCCGCGGCCACCACGGGCACGGCGCTCGCGGGCCCCGTCCCGACGACGTCGCGCACCGCCGCCAGCACCGTCGGCAGCTCGGCGCGGGTCGGCTCCGCGGCCGGGTCCGACGTGCCCCGGTGGCCGCCGGCGCGCTGGCCCTGCACCACGAGGAACGCGGCTCCGTGCTCGAGGGCGGCCCGCGCCTCGGCCGCGTCCGTCACGGTGGCCCCGGCCGGGATGCCCGCGGCGGCCAGCCGGGCGAACACGTCCGCGGCCGGCAGGCCGAACGTGAAGGAGACCAGCGGCCACGCCTGCTCCTCGGCGGCGGTGAGCAGGGCGTCGAAGTCGGCCCGTTCGGCGTCCGGGTCCGGGACGACGTCCGCGGCGGTGGGCAGGTCGGCGGCGCCGTCGGCCGTCAGGTCCGCCCGGTACGCGGCGACGGCCGCCGTCCGCGCCGACCGTGCCGCCTCCGTGCGCGCCGCGTCCGGGATGGCCGTGTTCACCGCGTCCGGGACGAACAGGTTCACACCCCAGCGGTCCGGCCCCTCCGCGCCCAGCAGCGCGCGCAGCGCGTCCACCTGCGCGCGCACCTGCGCCGCCGTCCGCATGCCGCCGGCGAGGAACCCGCCGCCGCCGGCGCCCACGACGGCGGCCACCAGCTCCGGGGTCGAGGGGCCGCCGGCCATCGGGGCCACCGCCACGGGCACGGGCGGGATCAGGCGGGCGCGGGTGACGTCGTCGGGGTGGGATGGCTGCGTCATGACCCCCAGAGTAAGGGGAGGGGTGTCGGCCCCACCCCGCGCCTACAGTGGGGCGCAGTACACGAGGAGAGGGGGTGCGCCGTGGAGGTGTTGCTGGCGCTCTCACCCATCCTGCTCACCCTCGTGCTGCTGCTCACCCGGCTGCCCGCGTGGGTGGCCCCGGCCGCCGGGACGGCCGTGGCCGTGCTGCTGGCCCTCACGGTCTTCGGCGTGGCCCCGGGCGGCGCGATCGGCGCCGGCGTGCCCACGCTGCTCGAGATCCTGGCGATCATCGCCGGCGGCATCACCCTGTCCCGCGTCATGGAGTACTCGGGCGGGCACGCGCGCCTGGCCGCGTGGCTGTCGGCGGGCAACGGCCCCACGATCGCGACCGCGCTGCTCATGGTGCACGGCGTCATCCCGTTCCTCGAGACGGTGACCGGGTTCGGCGTCTCCCTGATCGTGGGCGTTCCGCTGCTGGTGGGCCTGGGCTACACGGCGTTCCGGTCCGCGCTGATCTCCGTCCTCGCGCTCACGATCGGCCCGTGGGGGTCCATGGCGCCGGGCACGCTCATGGGCGCCCGCCTGTTCGGCCTGGACTTCCGGGAGATCGGGGTCACCGCCGCGGTGTTCAACCTGCCGGCCTGCCTGGTGGCGGGCGTGACCACGGTGCTGCTCCTGCGCGGGGCGCGCGGCATGCGGGTCGACGTCGGCCCGGCCCGCACGCTGCCCTGGCTCGGCATCGCCGTGCTCTCCGGGGTCGCCCAGTGGGCGCTGATCCTGGGGGCGAACCTCGTGGTCGGCACCGCGCCGGCGGGCGCCGTCGCCACGTTCGTGCTCACCGTGGCCTGGCTGCTCGTGATCCGCGGCGGCCGGCTGCTGCCCGGGCCGGGGCGGGACGTGGTGCCGTACCTGACGCTCATGGCCGGCACCGTGCTGGGCACCACCGTGAAGGGCGCGTTCGGGCTCGAGGGGGCGGCGGCCCTCGTGGGGACGCCGGCGCTGTGGGCGTTCGTGGCGGTGGGCGTGGGCGTGTGGCTGCTCCACCTCGACGCCGCCGCCCGCCGCCGCGTCCCCCGCGAGGCCGGGAAGCTGTGGGTGGGCACCGCCATCCCCAACGCGCTCTACGTGGCGTTCGGGCTCATCCTCTCCGCCGGCGGGGTCTCGCAGGCGCTCGCGGGCGCGCTCAGCGGGATGGGGGAGTCCTACCTGGTGGCGATGCCGTTCCTCGGCGCGTTCGCCGGCTTCATCACGGCCTCGAACACCGGGGCCATGGCCCTGATCGGCCCCCTGCAGATGGACACGGGCGCCGCCCTGGGCGTCCCCCCGCCCTGGTCCAACGGCCTGCACAACGCGGCCGCCGGCTGGGGCATCGTCGCCGGGCCCGCCCGCATCCAGGTGGCCCACGGCATGGCCGCGGGGGCCCAGTCGCCGCAGATGCCCGGCTGGACCGTGACGCGGCGGAACCTGTTCGTGGTGCTGCTGCCGGCCATGCTCGCCGGCATCCTCGGCATGGCCGTGATGGGCTGGTTCCTGCTGCCGCGGTGACGCGCGGGGGTGGAGCGGGGCCCGGGTGGGGCGGCCCGGTTCCGTGGGCGGAAGCGGCAGGCCAGAGCGTTCCGTGGGCAGAAGTGCCCTCTCTTCTGCCCACGGAGGCGACGGGGTTGTGGGTTCTGCCCACGGAGGCGACGGGGTTGTGGGTTCTGCCCACGGAGGCGCCGGGACTGCGGTGGCCGGCCGGGCGGGGTGGCCAGCCGGATCCGCCCCGAGGCGGGGGCCGACGTCGACCTTCGGCGGACGCGCGGCGGCCTGTGCGCCGCCTAGGCTGGACGCCATGATCCGAGTAGTCGTGGCCGACGACCAGGCGTTGATGCGCACCGCCCTCGAGCACTTCGTGGCCCAGGCCGAGGACCTCGAGGTGGTCGGCTCCGCCGAGGACGGGGTCCAGGCCCTCGAGGCGGCCCGCACGCTGGCCCCCGACGTCGTGCTGATGGACATGCAGATGCCCCGCATGGACGGCGTCGAGGCCACCGCGCGCATCTCCGCCGAGGCCCCGGGCGTGCGCGTCCTGGCGATCACCACCTTCTCCTCCGAGCAGTACCTCGTGCCCGCCCTGCGCGCCGGCGCCGCAGGCTACCTCGTGAAGGACGCACCGCCGGCCGAGGTCGTGGACGCCATCCGCCGCGTCCACGCCGGGGACGCCGTGTTCTCCGCCCGCGTGGCCGCGGACCTGGTGGAGGCCGTCACCGCGGCCCCCGAGCACGCCGACCCCTGCCCGGCCGAGCCCCTCGCCCCGCACGAGCGCCTCACCGAGCGCGAGCTGGACGTGGTCCGCGAGCTCGCCAAGGGCGCCTCCAACGCGGAGATCGCCGGCGCCCTGTTCCTCGCGGAGGCCACGGTGAAGTCCCACATCGGCAAGGTCCTGGACAAGTGGCAGGTCCGTGACCGCGTGCAGATCCTCATCCGCGCCGCCCGCGCGGGCCTCGTGGACATCGGATGAGCATCGCGGCGCCCGCCCCGGCTCGGACGACGACGGCGACGTCGCGCCCGCCCGCCGAGTCTCCCCTGGACTCCCGCCTGCCCGCGATCCTGCGCACGGAACCCGTCTCCCGGCACATGCGGATCGTCCTCTACGTGATCGTCGGGCTCATGGTGCTGGGGGAGATCCTCACCCTGGTGCTGGGGCCCACGGTGGCCGCCGGGCTGAGCGCTGACCCCGAACTCGCGGGCATCCTCGAGGAGGACGGCGGGCTGACGGGTGAGGGGCGGGAGCCGCTCCTGCGCTGGGTCCTGTTCCTGGCGAGCGTGCTGGTCACGCTGCTGTTCGGGTGGCAGCCCACCCTCGCGGCGGTGTTCGTGCTGCTCGGGAGCACGTTCGGTCTGGTGGGCCTCGTGGAGGCGGACCACGCGCACCTCACCCCGCAGGCGTTCAGTGGCGGGGTCGTCCTGGGCGCGGCCATGGTGACGCGGTACTCGCACCGGGTGTTCGTCTGGTTCGCCCTGGGCGCCCTCATCCTGCTCACCGTCGCGGGCGAGGTCCTCACCGACGGCACGTGGGCGGACGAGGACAGCCTCAAGGGCGTCATGGTCATCACGCTCATCGTCGCGCTGTGCGTGGCGGTGCCGGCCTTCATGATCCGCCGATCCCGGCATCGGGCCCGGGACCGCGAGGCGGCCCTGCGCCGGGCCGAGGAGGCCGCCGCCTGCGCCGCGGAGGCGGAGCGGCAGCGGATCGCGGCGGAGCTGCACGACGTCGTCGCGCACGGGCTCACCGTGATCTCGATGCAGGCCGCCATGCTGCCCACCCAGAAGGACCCGGAGAAGCGGGCCGCCGCGGAGAAGGCCATCGAGCAGGCCGCCCGGCAGTCCCTCGTGGACCTGCGCCGCATGCTCACCGCGCTGCGCGGCTCCTCCCGCAACGCGCAGACGGCGGAGGGGGACGCCGTCGTGGACCTGCCGGCCCGCCTCGACGAGTTCGAGGCCCAGCTGCACGCGGCCGGGTTCGCGGTCGAGCGCTCGCTGACCGAGCTGGACGAGCTGCCGCGCTCCCTGGAGCTGACCGTGCTGCGTGTGGTGCAGGAGTCGGTGACGAACATCCTCAAGCACGCCCCGCGCCGCGGCACGGTGCGCCTGACCTCGCAGCTCGAGGGCGCGGACCGCCTCGTGCTGTGCATCGCCAGCCCCATGGACGAGGGCGAGCCCCGCCGGGACCGCGTGGTGGTCGCGATGGCCAGCGGCTTCGGCCTGGCCGGCATGCGCGAGCGCGTGGCCGTGTTCGGCGGCACCCTCATGGCCGGCCCGCTGGGCGGCTGCTGGGTGGTCCGGGCCGAGCTGCCGCTGCGCTGAGCCGGGGCGGCAGCCGCGTCCTCCCGCGTTTTCCCGCGTCCGGGGGCGAAAGTGGGCGGTATCCCGCGCGGATACCGCCCACTTTCGCCCCCAAAGGGACGGGGTGGGGTGGCCGACGACGGCGGCCCTCAGTCCAGCGGGACCGTCAGCTTCTCGCCGGGGGAGAGGGTGTGCTCGCGGCCGGCGATGATCATCGGCACGTCGTGCCACATGCCCTCGCCCGCGGCCACCGTCACCTCCCGCTGGGTCATGTGGATGACCACGGGCTGCTGGCGGAACCGGATGGTGAAGCGGGCGCCGGGCAGCTGGGCGGGCATGCGGGGGTGCAGCCGGACGACGTCGTCGCGCGTCTCGAGGCCCGCGTAGCAGCGGATCACCGTGTCCACGGTGCCCGCCATCAGGCCCAGGTGGATGCCCTCCTTGGTGGTGCCGCCCTGCGTGTCCGAGAGGTCCGACTCGAGGGCCTCCGTGAACAGGTCCCACGAGCGGTCCGGGTCCGTGCGGGCCGCCACCCACGCGTGCACCAGGCGGGAGAGCGTGGAACCGTGCGTCGAGCGGGCCTCGTAGTACGTGACCATCCGCTCGAACGCCTCCTGCGGCAGCTCGTAGCCCATGCGGCGCAGGATCCGGTCCAGCTCCTCGGAGGAGAACAGGTAGCCGAGCATGAGGGTGTCGGCCTGCTTGGAGAGCTTGTACCGGTTGGTGGCGTCGCCCTCGGCCTGCAGGATCAGGTCCATGCGGCCGATGTTCCCGTACTTGGCGCGGTAGGCCTCCCAGTCGAACTCGAGCAGGTCCTGGTAGCCCTCGAACTGGGCGAGGATGCCGGCCTCCTCGCCCTCCTCGAAGAACGGCACGGTCAGGCGGGTGCTGACCTCCTCCCAGCGCTCGATCTCCTCCTCGGAGATCTCCATGAGCTCGGGCAGGCCGTCGTCGATCGTGTCCAGCCAGCGGACCAGGCGGGCGGTCTCCGCGAGCACCCACGAGGTCAGCACGTTCGTGTACGCGTTGTTGCGCAGGCCGGAGCCGGGGGTCTCGGGATAGCCGTCGTGGAACTCGTCCGGGCCCATGACGCCGTGGATCTCGTAGCGGTCCGTGACGGCGTTGTGCAGGGTCATGGACATGAAGAACCGGGAGATCTCCACGAGCATCTCCGCGCCGTAGTCCGAGATGAAGGACGTGTCCTTCGTGATCTCGATGTACCGCAGCACCGAGTAGGCGATGTCCAGGGAGACGTGCCGCTGGTTGTGGGAGTTGTCCGGCATCCACATGCGCGAGCGCGGGTTCCACAGCTCGGTGGGCGTCTCCTCGGAGCCGTCCGCGCCGGACTGCCACGGGTACATGGCGCCGGCCCAGCCCGCGGCCTGGGCGTTGGCGCGGGCCTCGTTGAGACGCCGGTAGCGGTACATCAGCAGGCCGCGGGTGATCTCGGGGCGGCGCAGCGTGAGCATGGGGTAGACGTAGATCTCGTCCCAGAAGATGTGGCCGCGGTAGCCCTCGCCGTGCAGGCCGCGCGCCCCCACGGAGGCGTCCAGGTCCCGGCGGCGGCCGTAGGCCGTCTGGAGCACGTGGAACGTGTGCAGGTTCAGCGCGAGCTGCTGGCGCAGCGACGCGCCGTCCTTGCCCATCGGGACCGCCGACCCCACCGGGGCCGAGTGGCCGGCGGCGACGACGGGCGGCGCGTACTCGCCGCCGGTCTCCGCCGCCGTGGAGCGGCGGTGGTGCCGGTACGGCTCGGCCAGGTCGATGCGCACGGAGAACCGGTCCCAGTTGGTGCCCCAGCGCTGCTCGTGCAGGGTCAGCAGGTTGCGGAAGTTCTGGGCGCGCTGGGCGTCCTTCACCGCCGACTCCCACACGGAGGCGCTGGCGTGGTCGTGGCTCGTGGCGACGGCGGCGACCTTCTCCAGCACGAGCGGCACGCCCTCGTCCACGTGGAGGAGGATGTCCTGGCCGACCACCAGGTCCGAGCCGTCCACGGGGCGGCGGATGGGCTCGTGGTGGCCCACCGGCGCCACCTGGCGGGTGCGGGTGGCCACGGCCACGTGGATGCCGGACTGGTTGGTGGCGGTCTCGAGCAGGACGGTCTCGCCGTCGATCTCCCGGGCCTGGACCGGCTCGAGGTGCTGGTTGGCGAGGGTGCGGTCGTCGGAGACGTTGAGGTTGGCCACGCGGCCCTCGATCTTCGAGCGCACCGTGAGGTCCCCGGACCAGTTCTCCGCCACCACGGTCAGCTCGATCGCGGCGAGGTGCCGGTTGGCCAGCGAGGTGAACTGCCGGGTGTGGACCGTGGTGCGCCGGCCCTGCTCGTCCTCGAAGGTCATGGTGCGGGAGAGCACGCCGCGGCGCAGGTCCATCTCCTGGCCGTACTCCACGAGGTTCTCCTCGCCCGGCAGCAGCGGGCGGCCGTGGCGCGGGGTCACCACGAGCGGGGTCCAGTCCTGGATGTTGACCATGTGCTCGGTCTCCACGACCCGGCCCTGGACCATCGAGGTCAGCCGGTTGAACACCCCGGCCATGTAGGTGCCGGGGTAGTGGACGGAGGAGATGTGCGTGCCGGGCACAGCGCCGCGGGTGCCCCAGTACCCGTTGGCCAGGGTGCACAGCACCTCGCGCGTGCCCTCGGAGGCCGGGTCGAAGCGGTCCCAGCGCAGCACCCACGCGGGGTCGAACGGGGTGGTGGTGCGGTCCTCCAGATGCAGGGTCCCGTAGTCCTGGACCACCAGGTGGGCGCCGGCCGCCTTGAGTCGGCCCTTGCCGAGCTCGGGCTCGCGGTCCACGCCGATCACGAGGCCGAAGCGGCCGTCCGAGGCGGCCTTCACGCCGGAGACGGCGTCCTCGAGGACCATCGCGTCCGCGACGTCGACGCCCAGCTCGCGGGCGGCCTCCCAGAACATCGCCGGGTCCGGCTTGCCCGGCAGCCCGCGCTCGACGGCGGTGTTCCCGTCCACGATCACGGGGAAGAAGTCCAGCACGCCGCCGGCCGTGAGCACGGCGCGGGAGTTCTTGGAGCTGGTGACCAGTGCGACCGGCACACCCTTGGCCCGCAGCCGCTCGAGGAGGTCCTGGGCCTCCGGGAACACGCGGACGCCGTCGCGCTCGAGGACCTGCTCGAAGTAGCCCTGCTTGCGCTCGGCGAGGGCGAGGACCGTCAGCTCCGGGGCCGCGTCCGCCTCGGGGGCGTCGGCCTCCGGGACCTGCAGGCCGCGGGAGGCGAAGAACGTGCGGACTCCGTCCTCGCGGGGGCGCCCGTCCACGTGGTGCAGGTAGTCGGCGGCGGCGTCGAAGGGACGCAGCACGTCCGGGTCCGCGGCGACGACGGCGGCGTTGGCGGGCAGCGCGCCCACGGCGGGCAGCGCCCCGTCGAAGAGCTCCTTCCACGCCTGCGCGTGCACGCCGGCGGTGTCCGTGATGACCCCGTCCATGTCGAAGATGACGGCGCGGTAGCGGCGGAGCCGGTGGCGGCGGGCGTTCAGGTCCTGCGGAGCGGCGGGGGTGAGCGTCTGCGACATGGGAACCAGCCTACGGGCGGGGAAGTGGGGCCGCACGGGGAGTGCCGCGGCGATGTTCACCGCAGCGAGCGCGCCGTCGTTCCGGCCGACCGCACCGCAGCGACATCACAGCGGTTCTCAGCTGCGGTGATGTCGCTGCGGCGCGGTGGGTTCCGGGAATAGGGTCGTGCCGACGGGGCGGACATGTGCCCCCGCGCGCCGGAAGCGTGGCCCGGGAACGAGCAGGACACACTCGGCGGAGATGGCCGGGGGGCGGAGGGCTCATGAACTGGATGAGGAGCAAGTGATAGATGCGAAGCCGACGCGGTTGCGGAAGAAGGCGACGCGGGAGGAGATCCTGGCGAGTCTGCCGGTGCAGGCGCGGGTGCGTCCGGCGCGGTGGCTGTTCCTGTGGCTGATCGTCGTGGTGTGCATCGCGGTGTTCGTGTGGGTGATCTTCCGGCCGCCGGAGGATGTCTCGGCCGGGTTCGGGGTGTGGCGTGTGGCGTCGTTCATCGGGTTGGCGCTGGCGTTGGCGGTGCTTCCCGCCGCGACGATGGGTCTGTTCCGGCCTCGGCATGTCACGTTCGATGAGCGGCGGGTGTGGACGCGGGATTGGTCGGTGGACTGGGTCGACGTGCAGGAGGTGGGTGGTGCCGGGGCGCAGGCGGAGCACACCTTCCAGCTGTGTCTGTTCGTCGGCAAGAAGCTGTGGAATGAGGGGGGTCTGCGGAAGGCCAACCGGTGGGACTCGGGGCGGCCCCTCCAGGCCGGTGGCCTCACGAACCCGCAGCCCTGCGTGCGGACGCAGGCGGCTCTGGCGCCCTCGATGAACACGCTGTTCGACGTGTTCGACGAGTTGAAGAAGCGGAACCGCCGGGCGGGGAGCCCGCGGTGACGCGTCCCGGCTTCCGTCACCGCCGGGTCAGCAGCGTGAGCACCTCCGCGTGCCGGGTCTGCGGGAACATGTCGAACACCTGCACCCGCGTCACCCGATAGCTCGGCATCCGGGCCAGGTCCTGCGCGAGCGTCGCCGGGTTGCAGCTGGAGTACAGGACGGTGGGCACGCCCGAGTCCTCCAGCGCGTCGGCCAGTTCGGCGCCGATGCCCCGCCGCGGCGGATTCACGACGACGGCGTCCGGGCGGGACCGCCGTTTCTCGAACGAAAGCGCCTCCGGAGCCCGCCGTTTCTCGAACGAAAGCGCGGAGGTGGCGTCGCCGGCGGAGAAGCGCGCCCGGTCGGCCAGGCCGAGCTCCGCGGCCGTCTCCCGGGCCGCGGCCACCGCCTCGGCGGAGGACTCCATGCCCCACACGTCCCGCACGCCGGCCCGGGCCAGGTGGAACGCGAACCCGCCCACCCCGCAGTACAGGTCCCACGCCGACGCCGGCACACCGCCCTCGGCGACCCACGCCGCCGCCGTCGCGTACAGCCCCTCGGTCACCGCGGTGTTCGTCTGGAAGAACCCCTGCGGGCGCAGCCGCAGGCCGATCCCGTTCAGTTCCATCCGCAGGGTCGGCCCGCCGGCGAGCACGATCTCCTCGTCGCCCTCGGGCAGGGCCACGTGCTCGGGCAGCAGGTTCGCGCTCACCACGGCGGCGGGTGTCCCGCGCGCCGCGAGGTCATCCAGCAGCCCCGGCACCGCCGCGCGCAGCGCGTCCAGCCGGTCGGCGGAGCGCAGCACGAACCGGACCATCGCCTCCCGGTCGGGGGAGAGCGTCACGATCACGTTCTTCAGCTCGCCCGTGCGGGCGGCGACGTCGTAGGGCTCCAGCCCGGCCGCCGTCACCGCCGCCGCGCACGCGTCGAACACGCCCTCCATGCCGGCCTCGTACAGGCCGCAGTCGCGCAGGTCCACGCCGGCGCCGTCGTGATGGCGGGGGTGCTGCCGCGGGTCCAGGATGCCCAGCCGCGGCGCCGCCGCCGACCCCGTGACCACGAGCTTCGCCTTGTTCCGGAACCCGGCCTCCGCGGAGGCGAACGGCTCGGCCACGACCGTGTCCGCATCGAGCGCGTCCGCCAGCGCGGCCAGGACCGCGGCCTGCTTGTCCGCGAGCTGCCGGGCGTACGGCACGCCCATCAGCGGGCAGGAACGGCACTCGCCGACATCGAAGTGGGGGCACTGCACGGGCGTCGCCTCAGCCCTCGAGGCTGACCCGCAGGCCGGGCCGGTCCAGGCGGATCGCGAGCTGCTCGAGGGCCAGCTCGGCGGCCGCGGCCAGGTCCGCGTCCACGTCCATCACCATGCCGGTGAGCACGGGCAGGGCGGACTCGAGGTCCTCGGGGCGGGCGAGGGCACCCAGTGCGGACGCGGCCGACGCGCGGACCTCCGGGTCCGGGTCGGCACAGCCGGCCCGCACCGCGTCCACGAGGGTGCGGTCGACGGCGGCATCGCGGCGCAGCGAGCCGGCGCGGGAGGCGAGCACGAGGTGGGCCGCCGAGCGGACGTCCGCCTCGGGGGCGGTGAGCGCCCCGGTCAGGGCGGGCAGCGCGCTGCGGTGCCACGCGTGCATCAGGGCCAGGGCGCCGGTCGCGGCGGGGCTGAGGTCGCCGTCGTCGCCGGTGAGGGCGCGGGCGGCGCCCGAGGTGACGTCATCGGGAGTGGCCGCGCCGGTCATCAGGCGCACCGCCAGCCCGGCGACGGCGGCCTCCCCGCGCTCGGCGACGGCGGCCTCGGTGCGGCGGCGCAGGCGGTCGTGCGGAGTCTGGGGCTCCGCGGGCAGGGGGAGACGGTCGAAGGCGGTCATGGGTCCATTGTCCCCCGTGCGCGGACCCGCCTGGGGCGCGGCCGGGAGGTTCCCCGCAGACTCCTGGACGGGGCGTGACCGGCCGCACAGGGCCCGGACTCGGGTGATACGTTCGACGGCATGAGACCCCCCGGAGCCCTCGCCCTCGAATTCCGGGCGGACAGCTTCGATCATCCCACCGGCCTGGTGGACGCCGGCACCGTCATCTCCTGGATCGAGAAGGCCGGCTACGCCGTCGCGGCGAGTTGGGCCGGGACGTTCGTGCGTGCCCGCTACATGGGGCACACCCAGTTCCGGCACCCCGTGCCGGTGGACCGCCGCGCTGTGGTGCAGGCGCGCGTGGTCCACACGGACGGCGCCGAGGTGCACGTCCAGACCCGCCTGCTGCTGCCGGAGATCCGCGACGACGACGGCGACCCCGTGGTCGCCACCTCGTCCCTCGTGGTCTACGCCGCGGAGGAGGGCGGGGTGCCCGTGACCGTGCCGGTCTGGGAGCCCTCGACCCCCGGCCAGATCGAGCGCGACGAACAGGCCCGCCGCTCCACCGTGGCCCGCCGCGCCGTCGAGCGCGGCATGGCCCGACTGCCGTTCCCCGCGCCCGGGGAGGCCCCCGAGGAGATGAGCACCCTCGCGTTCCTGGCCCCCAACGCGGAGGCCACCGTGGGCGGCACCATCAACGCGGGCGCGATCCTGCGCTGGGTGGACGAGGCGGCCGCCGTCTGCGCCGCCCGCTGGACCGGACATGAATCCGTGGTCGCGGTGTTCGGCGGCGGTGTGCGCTTCGTGCGGAACATCCACGTGGGCGACCTCGTGCGCGTGGAGGCCCTCCTGGTGAACACCACGGAGCGGTCCATGCATGTGGCGCTGCGCGTCTACGCGAGCCGACGCACCGGGGCGGAGTCCCGCCTGGTGGCGCACTCGATCGCCGTCATGGTGGACGTCTCCGCGGAGGACCAGGCCCAGCGGGTGCGGCAGTACGTCCCCGAGAGCGAGAGCGCCAGGAGGCTGCAGGAGACGGCGGTCGAACTCGTGCGCATGCGCTCCGAGGTGAGCGCGGCCTGGACCGAGACGCGCCGCTCGCCCTATCCGCGCTGACGGGGCCCTGAGTAGACTGAGCGAATGCGTCGACCGTCCCTGCCGTCCCTGTCCCGCCTGCCGGTCCGTCGTCTCCTCCGGGGAGCGGCCGTGGCCGCGGGCGTCGGTCTCGTGGGACTGCCGCTGACGGTCGCCGCCGGGCTCACCGGCGTGGACATGGTCAAGCGTGGGGGCCGAGTGCGCCGACCCGCGCCGAACCCCGGCGTGTTCGACGCCCACGTGGAGGGCTCCGAGCTGCGCATCTTCACCTCGGGCGAGGACCTCTACAAGGAGATGATCGCCGCGATCGACGGAGCGCAGCGGATCATCAAGTTCGAGACCTTCATCTGGAAGGGCGACCCCACGGGCCAGCGGTTCATGGACGCCTTCAACCGGGCGGCCGCGCGCGGCGTGGAGGTCTACGTCTCCTATGACGGGTTCGGGAACCTCGTGGTCCCGCCCCGCTTCTACCGTCAGCTGGACCCGCGCATCCACGTGTTCCGGCTGCCGGCCTTCGCCCGCCCGATCTGGCGAGGCGTGGTCCGGCACAGCGGGTTCAACCACTCGAAGATCATGGTGGTGGACGACGAGGTCGGCTTCGCCGGCGGCTTCAACATCGGCGACGACTACGCCCGCCTGTGGCGGGACACCCACGTGCGTGAGCGCGGCCCGGCGGTGTGGGCGCTGGGCCAGTCGATCTCCATCAAGTGGAACGCCCACCACCGCGCGGGCGAGCAGATGTCCTGGCGCCCCCCGGACACGTGGGACCCGCGCGTCACCGTGGCCGCGAACCAGCCGCCGCTCCTGGTCTACCCGATCCGGCTGAGCTACCTCGACGCCATCCAGCGGGCGCAGCACCGCATCCTCATCAACACGCCGTACTTCATCCCGGACCAGCAGGTCCTCGAGGCGCTGCTGCACGCGGCCCGGCGCGGGGTGGACGTGCAGGTGATGGTGCCGGAGGACTCCAACCACATCGTGGCGGACTGGGCCTCGCGCGGCTTCTTCGGGAAGATGCTCGAGGCCGGCATCACGATCCTGCTGTACAGGGCCAGCATGATCCACGCGAAGACCGCCACCGTGGACGGCATCTGGTCCACCGTGGGCTCGGCCAACGTCGACCGCCTCTCCCTGGGCTTCAACTACGAGTCCAACGTGGTGGTCGTGGACCGCGACTTCGCCGCCCGGATGGAGGAGATCTTCGCTCTCGACGCCCAGCGGGCCGTCCGGATCGACACCCCGCGCTGGGAGGACCGTCACGGCCTCGCCCGCGTGGTCGAGGCCCTGCTGGTACCACTGCGTCCCCTGCTCTGAGGACCCCGGGCGCTGAGCCAGACGTTTCTGCAGTTCTGACGCCCGATCCGCAGCGGAATCATCTGGCTCACGCCCCCCGCCGCGTGAGCCAGACGTTTCTGCCGTTCTGACGCCCGATCCGCAGCGGAATCATCTGGCTCACGCCCCCTGGCGACGTCTCCCGACCGTGCCGTCCCTTCCCGTCGCCGCCCGGGCTCACCCTCTCTCTTGCATACCCCTGGGGGTATACCCTACGCTCGTTCTCGACATACCCCAGGGGGTATCGGATGGACATCGAGACCCCCCGACCCGGAGGAGAACCATGCTGCTCGAGCGCATCTACGACGAGGACCTCGCCCAGGCCAGCTACGTGATCGGCTGCCAGGCGAAGAACGAGGCGATGGTGGTGGACCCCCGCCGCGACATCCAGGTGTACCTGGACCTGGCCGCCAAGAACGGCATGACCATCACCCACGTGACCGAGACCCACATCCACGCGGACTACCTCTCCGGCACCCGCGAGCTGGCCCACGCCACCGGCGCCCAGATCCACCTGTCCGGCGAGGGCGGCGAGGACTGGGCCTACGGCTTCGAGGGCAACCTCCTCAAGGACGGCGACACGGTGACGCTCGGCAACATCACCGTCGAGGCCGTGCACACCCCGGGCCACACCCCCGAGCACCTGTCCTTCCTCGTCACCGACGGCGCCTTCGCGGACGCCCCGGGCTACATGCTCACCGGCGACTTCGTGTTCTCCGGCGACCTCGGCCGCCCGGACCTGCTGGACGAGGCCGCCGGCGGCGTCGACACCCGCTTCGAGGGCGCCCAGCAGCTCTTCGCCTCCCTCAAGGCGAAGTTCCTGACCCTCCCGGACCACGTGCAGGTGTTCCCGGCCCACGGCGCCGGCTCCGCCTGCGGCAAGGCACTCGGCGCGCTGCCCTCCACCACGGTCGGCTACGAGCGCAAGTACGCGTGGTGGTCCGACTACCTGAAGAACGACGACGAGCAGGGCTTCATCGACGAGCTGCTCGACGGCCAGCCCGACGCCCACGCCTACTTCGCCCGCATGAAGCGCCAGAACAAGCAGGGGCCAGCCATCCTGGGCGAGCTGCCCGAGCTCGAGGAGCTGGACGCCGGGGGCGTGCAGGCGACGCTCGCCGAGGGCGCCGTGTTCGCGGACACCCGCGGTGTGGACGAGATCCTCGCCGGCACCGTGCCGGGCGCGCTGGCCTTTCCGTCCCGCGGCAAGGTCGCCACGCACGCCGGCTGGGCCTACGACCCGGAGAGCGACGACGCCGCCCTCGTCCTGCTCGCCGAGGACCGCGAGGACGCGCACACGATGCGCGACCACATGATCCGCGTGGGCGTCGACGCCGCCGCCGCGTTCACCACCTCCGTGGACGGCCTCACGTTGGAGCCGGTGCCCACCGTGCAGGCCGACGAGCTGCGGTCCCGCATCGAGGCCGGCGAGGTCGGCGCGGAGCAGGACACCGTGCTGGTGGACGTGCGCAACAAGACCGAGTTCTCCCACGGCACCGTGGCGGACGCCCGGCAGCTGAACGCCGGCAAGGTGCTCTTCCACCAGGAGGAGCTGCCGAAGGACAAGACCCTGGTGACCTTCTGCCAGTCCGGCCTGCGCAACATCGTGGCCGCCCAGGCGCTGCGCCGCGCCGGGTTCGACGTGATCGAGCTCGAGGGCAGCTACGCCGCCTGGCAGCAGTCCTGACACACCCCCAGACCAACCCCGAGGAGCCCCTCCCATGAGCGTCACCCTGTCCCCCGTCGCCCCGCGCGACCTGAAGGCCGAGCTGGCCGCCCGCCCCGACGCCGTCGTGCTGGACGTGCGCACCCCCGGCGAGTTCGAGACCGAGCACATCGCCGGCTCCTACAACGTGCCGCTGGACCTGCTCCAGGAGCACGCGGACGAGGTCGCCGCCCGCCTGGACGGCACCGCGGTGCTCGTCTGCCAGTCCGGCAGCCGGGCCGGCACCGCCCAGGACCGTCTGGCCCAGGCCGGCTTCACCTCCGCGCGCGTCCTGCAGGGCGGCATCTCCGCCTACGCCGAGGCCGGCGGCGAGGTCGTCCGCAGCGGCAACCGCTGGTCCATGGACCGTCAGGTCCGCATGACCGCCGGGTCCATCGCGCTGGTCGGGGCCGTGGCCTCCCAGGTCGGCTCGAAGCGGTTCGGCCTCATCCCCGCCGCGATCGGCGCGGGCCTGTCCTTCTCCGCCGTGTCCAACACGTGCGCCATGGCGTCCGTGCTGGCCAAGATGCCGTGGAACCGCCCCGCGCAGGAGCGCTCCGCGGGCGACGTGATCGGCCGCATCCCCACCGGCGCGGGGAAGCGGAGCTGACCCGTGATGTGGATCGTCCTCGCCCTGGCCCTCGTGGTCGGCCTGCTGCTCGGCCTCATGGGTGGCGGCGGGTCGATCCTGATGGTGCCCCTGCTGACGTACGTGGCCGGCCTCGAGCCGAAGCAGGCCATCGCGGGCTCCCTGTTCGTGGTGGGTGTGACCTCGCTGGTCTCAGTGCTGCTGCACTCGCGGCACGGCACCGTCCGGTGGCGCACCGGCCTGATCTTCGGCGCGGCCTCGATGGTGGGTGCCCTCCTGGGCGGCGTCGTCGGCGGCTTCCTGCCGGGGACCCTGCTGCTGATCGCCTTCGCGGTGATGATGCTCTTCACGGCGTGGGCCATGATCCGGCCCAAGAAGACGCAGCCGGCGGCCGCCCCCTCAGTGGAGGCCTCGGCTGACGTCGAGCCCCGCCGCCACCCGCTCGGGAAGATCCTGCTGGAGGGCGTCGTCGTCGGCTTCGTCACGGGCATCGTCGGCGCCGGCGGCGGGTTCCTCGTGGTCCCTGCGCTGGTCCTGCTCGGCGGCCTGCCGATGTCCGCTGCGGTGGGCACGTCCCTGCTGGTGATCGCCATGAAGTCCTTCGCGGGCCTCGGCGGCTACCTGACCAGCGTGACGCTGCCGTGGGACCTGCTGCTGTGGGTCACCGGTGTGGCCGTGGTCGGTGCGCTGATCGGCGTTCCGCTCATGAAGCGGGTCCCGGAGAAGGCGCTGAAGAAGGGCTTCGGCTGGTTCGTGCTGGCCATGGGCCTGGTGATCCTCGTCCGGGAGCTCATCGGTCTCCTCGTGTGACATCCGGCGACGTCGCCGGATACCCCTGGGGATATGATTCCCCTCCCCGCCACCGTGACAAAGGAGGTCGCCGTGCGCACCGCCGACGCCGAGACCCAGCGCAAGATCCTCAACCGCCTCAAGCGGGCCCGCGGCCAGCTGGACGCCGTCATCCGCGAGGTCGAGGGCGAGGGTCGCTGCAAGGACGTGGTCACGCAGCTCTCCGCCGTCTCCACCGCGCTGGATCGCGCCGGCTTCGCGGTCGTCTCATCCGCCATGCAGTATTGCCTCGCCGACCCCGAGAAGGCGGAGGACGAGGAGAAGCTCACCGTCGCCGAGCTCGAGAAGCTCTTCATGACCCTGGCCTGACCGGCCACCCCGAAGCCCCCTCGCCGAAAGGATCCCTCATGTGCCGTCCGGCGCGCTGACCCGTCTGCCGCAGGGCCACCTGGGCCGGATGCGGCCGGCACGTCGAGTCCCTCAAGGCCGTCGTCCCCGCGGCGCAGTGGTGCGATGGCCGTCACCCTGATGCCGAGCGCGACGCAGCCCGCGCGGGCCGTGCCGGGGCCGCAAGGTTCTTCGCGAGGCTCTTCGGGCGCTGAGCCAGGCGTTCCGGGGGCGTGAGCCAGATGTTCGTGCTGTTCTGAGGGACCCTCAGCCGCGGAAACGTCTGGCTCACGCCCCCCGTCTGGCGTCGCTCAGTCCTCGTACGGGTCCGCCAGCGGGTGGTTCGGCAGCCGGCTGTCCGGGGTGCGCCCGCGTCCCCTCGACGACGGCTGCTGCCCGCGCCCTCCCGCGGCTGGGGCACAATGAGCCCGGCCCCCTTCGGCCCACCTCACTGCAGCCCACGCGGCCGCGCGCCCATCCCGACTCCCTGGGAGCCCCATGCTCTGGACCCTGCTCCGCCGTCACGGCCGGCGCTATCGCGGCGCCGTCGCGGCCGTCGTCGTGCTGCAGCTGATCAGCACGCTGGCCATGCTGTACCTGCCCAGCCTCAATGCCCGCATCATCGACGAGGGCGTAGCCCGCGGCGACACCGCCCGCATCTGGGACATCGGCCTCGTGATGCTCGGCGTCGCGCTGGTGCAGGTGGTCGCCGCGATCGCCGCCGTGTGGTTCGGCGCGAAAGTCTCGATGGGCGTCGGCCGGGACCTGCGCCGTGCCGTCTACACCCGCGTGGACGCGTTCTCCGCGGAGGAGCTCGGCCGCTTCGGCGCCGCGACCCTCATCACGCGCGGCACCAACGACGTCAACCAGGTCCAGATGCTCACCCTCATGGCCCTGAACTTCATGGTGGCCGTGCCGATCATGGCGGTCGGCGGCATCATCATGGCCATCCGCGAGGACCCGGGCCTGTCCTGGCTGGTGTGGGTCTCCGTGCCGGTGCTGCTGGTGATCGTGGCGTGGATCGTCGCGCGTCTCATGCCGCTGTTCCAGCGGATGCAGGACAACATCGACGACGTCAACGGCGTGATGCGCGAGCAGATCCAGGGAATCCGCGTGGTCCGCGCGTTCGTGCGCGAACGCCACGAGACGCGCCGGTTCACGGACGCCAACGCCGCCCTGACGGAGACGTCCGTGCGGATCGGCCGGCTGTTCGTGCTGCTCGGCCCGGTCATCACGATGATCCTGCACCTGGCCACCTCCGCCGTCCTGTGGTTCGGCGGCGAGCGCGTGGACGCGGGGCTCGTGCAGGTCGGCGCGCTCACCGCGTTCATGCAGTACCTGCTGCAGATCCTCATGGCGGTGATGATGGGCACCTTCATGATGATGATGCTCCCGCGCGCCGTGATCTCCGCCCGCCGCATCGGCGAGGTCCTGGACACCGTCCCCACGCTCGGCGAGCCGGTCCGCCCGGTGACCCCCGCGCGTCGCGACGGCGCCGTGGAGCTGCGCCACGTCACCTTCCAGTACCCCGGCGCCGAGGCGCCGGTGCTCGACGACGTGAGCTTCGCCGTCGCCCCCGGCACCACGACGGCGATCATCGGCTCGACCGGCTCCGGCAAGTCCACGCTGATCAGCCTGCTGCCGCGGCTGTACGACGCGACGTCCGGCGAGGTGCTCGTGGACGGCGTGCCGGTGACCGACCTGGCCCGGGCCGAGCTGACCGAGGCCGTGGCCCTCGTGCCGCAGAAGCCGTACCTGTTCTCGGGCACCGTGCGGGAGAACATGCAGTTCGGGGCCCCGGACGCCTCGGACGAGCGCATCTGGGCGGCCCTCGAGACGGCCCAGGCCGCCGACTTCGTGCGCGCCCGCACCACCGGCAAGGGAGAGGCGGCGGCTTCCGGTCTGGACTCGCGGCTGTCTCAGGGCGGCACGGACGTCTCGGGCGGCCAGCGCCAGCGCCTGTCCATCGCGCGTGCCCTCGTGGCCGAGCCGCGGGTCCTCGTGTTCGACGACTCATTCTCCGCCCTGGACGTCACCACCGACGCGCGGCTGCGGGCGGCGCTCGACCGCGCGGCGGCCGGGGTGACCCGGATCGTCGTCGCCCAGCGGGTGGCCACCATCACCGACGCCGACCAGATCATCGTGCTGGACGAGGGCCGCGTGGTCGGCCGCGGCACCCACGCCGAGCTGCTGGCGGACAACCAGACCTACCGGGAGATCGTGGACTCCCAGCTGACCGCGGAGGACGTGGCATGAGCGAGCACCTGACGGACGAGGAGATCCTCGAGATCCAGGAGCAGGGCGCCACCGACGACTGGGGCGGCGGGCCGGCCCGCAAGGCCAAGGCGTTCTGGCCGTCCGCGAAGCGGCTCATGAGCCTGTTCCGCACGGAGAAGCTGGGCCTGGTGGTGGTCGCGCTGATGGTGCTGGTCGCCGTCGTGCTCAACGTGTGGGCCCCGCACGTCCTGGGCCGGGCGATGGACGTGATCTTCGGCGGCGTGGTCTCCGCGCAGATGCCCGGCGGGCTGAGCCGCGAGCAGGTCATCGACGGGCTGCGCGCCCAGGGCGAGGACCAGGCCGCAGAGATGCTCTCCGGCATGGCGTTCACGCCGGGCGAGGGGATCGACTTCACCGAGCTGGGCCGGCTGATCCTCATCGTCCTGGGCATGTACCTGGTGGCGCAGACCTTCATGTGGCTGCAGGGCCGCGTGCTCAATGACATCGTCATGCGCATCGTCTTCCGCCTGCGCGAGGAGATCGAGGCCAAGATCAACCGGCTGCCGCTGAGTTACTTCGACCGCGGGCAGCGCGGCGACCTGCTCTCCCGCGCCACCAACGACGTGGACAACGTCCAGCAGGCCCTCCAGCAGGCGTTCGCCTCGCTCGTGTACTCGGTGCTGACCGTGATCGGCATCGTCGGCATGATGTTCTGGCTGTCCTGGCAGCTCGCGCTCATCGCCCTGGTCGCCCTGCCGGTGGCCGGTGTGGTGGTGGGCGTGATCGGCAAGAAGTCCCAGGCGCTCTTCTCCGCGCAGTGGCGGGAGACGGGCCGGCTCAACGGGCACATCGAGGAGTCGTTCACGGGGCACGAGCTGGTGACCGTGTTCGGCCGTCAGCGGGACATGGCCGCGCGCTTCGACGAGCGCAACGAGGAGCTGTACGAGGCCGCGTTCACGGCGCAGTTCTACTCGGGGATGATCATGCCGATCATGCAGTGGGTGAACTGGCTGGGCTACGTGGGCATCGCGGTGGTCGGCGGCCTGCGCGTGGCCAACGGGCAGATGACCCTCGGCGCCGTGACCGCGTTCATCCAGTACTCGCGCGAGTTCAACCAGCCGCTTGGGCAGATCGCCGGCATGTCCAACATGCTGATCTCCGGCGTGGCGTCGGCCGAGCGCATCTTCGAGCTCCTCGACGAGCCGGAGGAGACCCCCGACGGCACCCCCGCCCGCACCCCCGACGGCACTTTCGTTTGGGAAACGGCGCCCTCCGAGAGCGCTTTCGTTCGGGAAACGGCGCCCTCCGCCATCCCCGGGCCCGACGGCGTCGCCCACCTCCCGCGCCCGCTGCGCGGTCGCGTGGAGTTCGAGCATGTGCGCTTCTCCTACACGCCGGAGAAGCCGCTCATCACGGACCTGAACTTCGTGGCGGAGCCGGGGCAGACGGTCGCGATCGTCGGGCCGACCGGTGCCGGCAAGACCACCCTGGTCAACCTGATCATGCGGTTCTACGAGGTGGACGGCGGGCGGATCCTGCTGGACGGCGTGGACACCCGCACGGTCAGCCGCGGCGAGCTGCGCGCCGCCACCGGCATGGTGCTCCAGGACGCCGTGCTCTTCGGCGGGACCATCCGGGAGAACATCCGCTACGGCCGACTCGACGCCACGGACGAGGAGGTCGTCGCGGCGGCGAAGGCCACCTACGTGGACCGTTTCGTGCACACCCTGCCCGACGGCTACGACACCGTGATCGAGCAGGACGCCGCCAACGTGTCCGCGGGCGAGCGGCAGCTCATCACCATCGCCCGTGCGTTCCTGGCCCAGCCCTCGCTCCTGATCCTGGACGAGGCCACCTCCTCCGTGGACACCCGCACCGAGGTGCTGGTCCAGGGCGCGATGGCGGCGCTGCGCTCGGACCGCACGAGCTTCGTGATCGCCCACCGCCTCTCCACCATCCGGGACGCGGACGTCATCCTCGTGATGGAGGACGGCGACATCGTGGAGCAGGGCTCGCACGATCAGCTGCTGGCCGCTCGCGGCGCGTACTTCCGGCTGTACAGGAGCCAGTTCCAGGGCGGGGAACAGGCGGAGGAGCAGGACGACGACGGCGCGCCCGCCGCGCGCGAGGACGCCCGCTGAGGCCGGGGCTGGATGGCGCCGGCGCCCAGCCACTGGCCGCTGGCGTCGCTGCGACACGGGACCACCCGATGACCTTCTCGATCCAGGTGCCGGTGAGCTTCACGAGCCCGCACCTCTCCGGAGCCGGAGGTGTACGGGGCTAGGGCGCGCGGCGGTGACGGGAGTATCGAAACCCGATCGTCGGGCCACCCCTGCCGGTGTGGCCGCGCTCATTCGTCCCCTGAGATTGCGCATCCGTCACGCGCAGGACCCTCTTGACTCCCTGGTGGGGCACGTCTGTGGACCGACCGAGAATTCTCTGGACACAGGGCGAGCACCTTCATAGAGTGTGACGCAGATCACGACTGAGCGTGAACCATAAGGAGGAGCGACATGGGTATGAAGCAGCGGATTTCTAAGGTCGGTGCCGGCGTGGCCGTCGCTGGACCGTTGGCCGTCTCCGGTGCGGTGCCAGCGCAGGCGCTGACGGACTCCGGTCGGCAGGACTGCAGCGCAGGACTCCTCCTGTCGGGCACCTACGGCTACTGCTACTACCCGTACTGACTCGCCGGCACCGATGACTTCATTACGCATTCCTGCGACGGCCGCCCTGGTGGCGGCCGTCGCCCTGACCCTCACCGGCTGCGTCGGTCGGGAGTCTGCGGGCCTCGGCGGTTCATCCACGGTCGCCGCTCCCCCCACCGCGACGGCCGAGAAGACCTGGGACGCCTCGCAGTGGGTTCCCACCGAGAGGATCGAACCCCTCCTGACGACGGAGGCGGAGAAGGAGCGCGCCTACCGTGAGCAAGTCGCGCGGCACGCTCAGGGGGCGGGAATGCCCGCGCCGCCTCAGGTGGAGCGCTCCGGGTGGTACGCCACGTCCCTCGAGTCGGACCGCATGGTGTCCACATGCCTGGCCGAGGCCGGGTGGCCGAACTCGGTCGGTCCGACCGGGGGAATTCAGATCGACACCCCACCTGAGTCCCAGAGGTCTGCTTTCGAGGCGGCCTACGTGACCTGCTACGCACAGCACCCGGTGGATCCGAGCTACACCCAGGACTGGACCGATCCGCAGCTCCGCCTCGTCTATGACTACTGGGACCAATACCTCATCCCGTGTCTCGAGGCCTACGGCTACACGGTCGACACCTCCGCGCGCCCCTCCAAAGAGGCATTCGTCTCCGCGTTCTACACTCCAGGCCGCCACCAGTGGTGGCCCTTCGCGGACAGCATGAGGGGCGTGTCGGCAGAACGCCAGGCCGAGGTCGCGCAGACATGCCCGGAGCTTCCGCCGCAGGATGTCTTCTGGGGGTCATCCGGATGAATCGCCCCGCCCGCTGGGCCGCCCTCGTCCTTGCGCTCGTGGCCGTCGCCGCGCTCGCCTTCTGGGCCGGCCGGGTCACGCTCACCCCTCCGGCTCAGGCCGAGCAGCGTCCGGCCGCGAGCGCCCTCGTCACCGTCGCCGAGCAGGAGCTCGGCCGCGTCATCACCCTCGGCGTCTCCGTGTCGCGCGAGCAGACGCCGGCGGCGGTGAACGCGCTGACCGGCGTCGTCACCCGGGCCGGAGAGTCCGGCGAGGTGGCTGCCGGGGAGGTGCTGTACGCCGTCGCCCAGAAGCCCGTGCTCGTCCTCCAGGGCGAGCTTCCCCAGTGGCGCCCTCTCGGGGAGGGCACTTCCGGCGACGACGTCGCCGCGTTCCAGCGCATGCTCGCCGCCACCGGCGCGAAGGTGGAGGCCACCGGCACGTGGGACGAGGCCACCGCGGACGCCTGGGACGACTGGCTCACCGAACGCGGCTACCCCGCCGCGGACACCGTGGAGCTCGGCCAGCTCGTGGTCCTCGACGCCCTCCCCGCGCCCCTCAGCGTGGACGCGAAGACCACCGCCGTCGGCACCACCCTCGCCGGCGGCGAGAACGTGGTGGCCCGCCCCGGCGACCAACCGGACTTCGCCCTCGAGGTCAACCAGGAGCAGGCCGCCCTCATCCCGGCCGGCACCCAGGTCACCGTGCCCCACGGCGAACACGAATGGAAGGCCGTCGCCGGCGAGTCCACCTCCGACGAGCAGGGCCTGATCCGCATCACCCTCACCGCCCCGGACGGCGGCGTGGTCTGCGGCGAGGACTGCGACACCCTGCCCGCCGACGCCACCACCTCCCTGCTCTCCCAGGTCAGCGTGGTCCCGCCCGTCTCCGGGCCCGTGGTCCCCGTGTCCGCCCTGCGCACCCAGCCAGACGGCGCCGCGACGGTCACGGTGGTCCGGGACGGCGCCGCGGAGGACCGCACCGTCACCGTCCTCGGCTCCGCCGACGGCCTCGCCGTCGTGGACGGCGTGGACGCCGGCGAGCAGGTGCGCGTGCTGAACGGCACCCGATGACGGGGCCCGCCACCCCGGGCACGCCCGCCGCCCCCGTCGTCCCCGCCGCCCTCGCCGTCGAGGACCTGCGCTTCGCCTATACCCGCGCCGCCGAGGAGCTGTTCGACGGCCTCACCCACGCGTTCACGCCGGGCGCCGTCACCGCCCTCACCGGGCCCTCCGGGCGCGGCAAGTCCACCCTCCTGTACGTGCTCGGGCTCATGCTCACGCCCACCTCCGGAGTGGTGCGCCTCGGCGACGTCGACGCCTCCACCCGCCCGGACCGGGAGCGCTCCCGCCTGCGCGCCACCTCCGTGGGATTCGTGTTCCAGGACTCGGAGCTGGACCCGTCCCGCCCCATCCTGGACTCCGTGGTGGAGCCCGGCCTCTACGCCGGGTTGGAGCGCCAGACGCTCGAGGACCGGGCACGGGCGCTGCTCGAGCGCTTCGGCCTCGCCCACCGCGCCGACCACCGGCCCGGGCAGGTCTCCGGCGGGCAGGCGCAGCGGGTGGCCGTGTGCCGCGCCCTCGTGAACGCGCCCGTCGTCGTCCTCGCGGACGAGCCCACGGGCAACCTCGACCCGGACAACGCCGGCCTCGTCATGGACGCCCTCGCCGATGCCGCCGCCGAGGGGCGCACCGTGGTGGTCGCCACCCACGACCCCGCCGTCGTCGCCCGCGCCGACGAGGTGGTGCGGCTGTGAACCGGGAGGACCGCCCATGAACCTGCGCACCCTGCTGCGTGAAGCCGTCACCGCCGCACGCACCTCTCCCGTGCCCTCCGCCCTCGTGCTGCTCGTGGTGGCCGCCATGTGCTTCGCCGCCGTGGCCACCGTGGGCAGGCAGGCCGCCACCGAGGCGGCCGTCGCCGCAGAGCTCTCCGGCCCCGGCGCCCGCGTGCTCACCGTCACCGACACCGGCGGCACCGGTTTCCTCACCGGCGCCACCGCGGCCACCCTCGCCGGACTCGACACCGCCGAGGCCGCCCTCGCCCGGGACTCGCCCATGGACGCCGTGAACACCGGGATCGGCCGGGGCGGCGCCCGCGTGGCCGTGACGAACGTGGTCGGCACCCTGGACCGTGGCATCGTGCTGACCCGCGGCCGCCTGCCCGCCCCCGGCGAGGTGGTGGTCCCCGAGGCCAAGCTCGCCGAGCTCGGCCTCGCCCAGCCCTCCGGAGCGATCGAGGCCACGGACGGCGGCCAGTGGGCCGTCGTCGGGGCGTTCCAGGCCCAGGACCCCTTCCAGGACCTCGACGGCTACGCCCTCACCGTCCCCGCCGCCCCGGACGCCCTCGTGATGCAGCAGGTCCGCGTCCTCGCCGCCGACACCGCCGGCACCCGCGCCATGCAGGAGGCCGCGCTCGCCGTGATCGACCCCGACCCGCGCGCCTCCTCCATCCAGACCGCCCGTGCCCTCTCCGCCGGCAACCAGGTGATCACCGGCGAGCTCGCCGGGCTCGGACGCTCCCTGCTGCTGCTGATCCTCGGAGCCGGCGCGTTCTTCGTGTCCATCGTGGTGCTCGCCGACGTCCTCATCCGCCGCCGCGACCTCGGCCGCCGCCGCACCCTCGGCATCGGCCGCGGAGACCTGATCCTGCTCGTGGCCGTGCGCACCGCCGTGCCTGCGCTGCTGGGCGCCGTGCTGGGCTCCGGAGCCGGGTACGCCGTCGTCGCCGGCCAGGGCGGGACGCTGGGGGTGGACTTCGTGGCGGCGGTGGCCGTGCTGGCCGCCCTCACCGCGCTGCTGGCCAGCCTCGCCCCGGCGGCGTTCGCCGCGTTCCGCGACCCCGTGCGGGTGATGCGGACGGCGTGAGGGGTGGCGGGCGGGCCCGCTCACCGGCGGGCACCCCGCCCGCGCACCGCTACCCTCGGGAGCATGCCCGCCTTACCCGCCGCGCCCCCGCCTGCCCTCACGCCGCTCCAGCGGCAGTCCGTCCTGCGCACCCTGCGCAGCCCTCGGCTGCTGGGCACGGAGGTGCTGGCCGCCGTCGTGGTGGCGCTCGCGCTGATCCCGGAGGCCATCGCGTTCTCGATCATCGCGGGCGTGGATCCGCGCGTCGGGCTGTTCGCGTCCTTCACCATGGCGGTGACCACGGCGATCGTGGGCGGCCGGCCCGCCATGATCTCCGCGGCCACGGGGGCGGTGGCGCTGGTCGTCGCACCGCTGTCCCACGCGTACGGGGTGGGGCACCTGCTTGCCGCGATCATCCTCGGCGGCGTCATCCAGATCCTGCTCGGCGTGTTCGGTGTGGCCCGGCTCATGCGGTTCGTCCCGCGCTCGGTGATGGTGGGGTTCGTCAACGCGCTGGCCATCCTCGTGTTCACCTCGCAGCTGCCCGAGCTGATCGGCGTCCCGTGGCTCGTGTACCCGCTCACGGCGCTCGCCCTGGCGATCGTGGTGCTGCTGCCGCGGCTCACCACCGCGGTGCCTTCGACGCTCGTGGCCGTCGTCGTGGTCACCGCCCTGGTGATGGCCGCCGGCCTGGCCGTGCCGCGCGTGGGGGACCGGGGCGCGCTGCCGGATGCGCTGCCCGTGCTCGGCCTGCCGGACGTCCCGCTGACGTGGGAGACCCTCCGGTTGATCCTGCCGTTCAGCGTCGGCATCGCGTTCGTGGGGTTGCTCGAGTCCCTGCTCACCGCGAAGCTCGTGGACGACATCACCGACACCCGCTCGGACAAGACGCGCGAGTCCTGGGGGCAGGGTGTCGCGAACGTGGTCTCGGGGTTGTTCGGCGGCATGGGCGGCTGCGCCGTGGTGGGGCAGACCATGATGAACGTCAAGGCGAACGGCGCCCGCACCCGGATCTCCACGTTCCTCGCGGGCGTGTTCCTGCTGGTGCTCGTGGTGGCCTTCGGCGGCTTCGTGGCGCAGATCCCCATGGCCGCGCTCGTGGGCGTGATGATGTTCGTGGCCGCCGCCACCTTCGATTGGCATTCGGTGCGCCCCGCCACCCTGCGCGCGATGCCGCGCTCGGAGACCGCCGTCATGGTCGTGACCGTGGCGGCCACGGTGCTCACTCACAACCTCGCGATCGGCGTGGGTGTGGGCGTGCTCGCTGCGCTGGTGCTCTTCGCTCAGCGCGTCTCGCGTCTGGTCACGGTGGTCCGCGAGGTCCACGACGACGGCGACGCCGTCACGTATCGCGTGCACGGCGCCCTGTTCTTCGCGTCCTCGAACGACCTCTACTCGCAGTTCGAGTACGCCCTCGACCCGCCGCGCGTCGTGATCGACATGAGTGCCGCGCACGTGTGGGACGCCTCCACTGTGGCCGCGCTCGACTCGGTGCTGACCAAGTACGCCCGGCACGGGATCCACGCCGAGGTGACGGGGCTGAACGAGGCCTCCGCGGCGATGCACGCGCGCCTCACCGGGCGACTCGGCGCCTGAGCCGGCGGGCTCAGGCGGTGACGAACTCCCACTGGTGCCCGTCCGGGTCGACGATCTCGCGGGAGTGCATGCCGGAGTCGGCCATCTCCTCGCGCAGGTCCTCGGGCAGGGGCACCTCGGCGGCGCCGAGCTCGATCGCCCGGTCCGCCAGGGCGTCCACCGCCGCGGCGTCGCCGACGGTCAGCGCCATGAGGGCGGAGTTGGTGGTGAGGCAGTCGGCGATCTCACGGTTGCCGATGAAGTCGGTGTAGTAGCCGGGGCTGAGGTACATCGCGTACGTCGACTCGGTGAGCTCGATGCACACCGAGTGCTCGTCCGAGTAGTCGTCCATCGCGGTGGCGCCCAGGGTCGTCCAGAACTCACGGATCCGCTCGGTGTCCGTCGTCGGGAGGTTGATGAACACCGGCTGGGAGAACAAGGCCATGGGGAGCACCGTAGACGAGGCGTTCGGCCCGCCGCCACCGCGCGCGTGTCGCGGGCGCGCGGGCGTGGCGTGGGCCACGGAGCCGCTCCCGACGACGGCGCCCGCGGCCTGGCGCGTCCGCCCCCGTTGGTAGCGTGGCCGCCATGAGCGTTCCTCCCTCTGGCCCGCCGGCCGGTCCGCCCGCCGGCTGGCCGCCGTCGGGCCGGCCGTCCGCCCGCCGCGCCGCCGTCGCCCCGAGCCTGCACGGGCACCCCGGCGCCCCCGGTGGCGTCCCCGCCGGCTGGCCCGGCCGCCGGCCCGCGGCCCGCCCCGCGCCGGACTGGACCCCGGGTCGGTTCCACTGGGGCGACGCCGTCGTGGTGCTCGTGTACGTGGCGCTCATGGTGCTCGGGCTGGGGCTGTGGCTGGCGGTGTCGCTCGGCCTGGTCCCCGGTGACCTCGAGGCGTTCGACCTGGTCCGCGACGGGTTCACGGTGAACATCGTCAGCTACGCGATCCTCGTGGTGCTCGTGCTGGCCGTGGCCTGGCGCCCGCTCGTGACGTCGCTGCGGGTGTTCCGCACGGGGACGTGGTGGAAGCTGTTGCTGCTGCCCGCCACGTGGCTGGCGTGCATCGTCGTGAACGTGATCGTGCTGAGCCTCATCGGGGAGGCGCAGACCAGCGCCAACCAGGCCGCGCTCGAGGAGATGACCACGCAGGCCCCGCCCGTGCTCATGATCCTCATGACCGTGGTGGCCGCCCCGCTCGTGGAGGAGTACCTGTTCCGCCACCTGCTGATCGGCAAGCTCTCCCGCTGGATCAACGTGTGGGTGTGCGCCGTGGTCTCCGTGCTCGCGTTCACACTCCTGCACTTCCTCGGCACCGGCGGCGACTTCCGGCTCGTGGAGACCGTCCCGTACCTGACCCTCGCGGTGGCGATCACGGTGTCCTACATCCTGATGGGCCGCTCGTTCGGGTACGCGGTGCTGCTGCACATGGTGAACAACGGCATCGCCATCGCGATGCTCTACCTCGTGGCCCCCCTGCTGCCGGACACGCTGCCCGGCCCCACTGCCCCGACCACGGCGCTGGCCCCGCTGCTGGCCCTGCTGGGCTGAGATGGCAGGACCCTCCGGCTCGACGGCGGCGCCCGCCCCGCAGGACGCGCGCGCCCTCACGCGGCGCATCCTCGCGCTCGCGGTCCCCGCGTTCGGCGCGCTCATCGCGGAGCCGCTGTTCCTGCTGGCCGACACCGCGATCATCGGGCACCTGGGCACGGCCCAGCTGGCCGGCGTCGGGATCGGCACCACCATCCTGCACACGCTCACCGGCCTCATGATCTTCCTGGCCTACGCCACCACCCCGGCGGTGGCCCGGCTGATCGGGGCGGGGAACCCGGCCGCCGCGATGGACCGCGGCCGCGACGGCATCTGGCTGGGCCTGCTGCTCGGCGCGGTGCTGGCCGTCCTCGGCTGGCTCGCGGCCCCCGCGCTGACGGCGGCCCTCGGCGCGACGGGCGAGGTGCAGGCCCACGCCGTCGCCTACCTGCGCTGGTCCATGCCGGGGCTGCCGGCCCTGCTGGCTGTGCTCGCGGCCACCGGGGTGCTCCGCGGCCTCCAGGACACCGTGACGCCGCTCGTGGTGGCGGGTGTGGGCTTCGGCGCGAACATCGGGCTGAACGTGGCCCTGGTGTACGGGCTGGGCTGGGGCGTGGCCGGCTCGGCCGTCGGCACGTCCGTGGTGCAGTGGGCGATGCTCGTGACGTACCTGTTCGTGCTGGCCCCGCGCTTCCGCCGCTCGGGCACGGCGTGGGCGCCCCGCGCGTCGGGCATGCGGGCCACGGCCCAGGTGGGCTCGTGGCTGCTGCTGCGCACCGCGAGCCTGCGGGCGGCCATCCTCCTCACCGTCATGGCCGCTGCCGGCGCGGGCGACCTCACCCTCGCCGCGCACCAGCTCGTCTTCACGCTGTTCTCCACGCTGGCGTTCGCCCTCGACGCCCTCGCGATCGCCGCACAGGCCCTGATCGGCGCCGAGCTCGGGGCCGCCCGGCCGGATGCGGCCCGTCGCCTCACCCGGACGATGGTGCGCTGGGGGCTGGGCTTCGGCGTCGTGACCGGGGCCGTGCTGGCCCTGGCGGCACCGGTGCTGCCGGGGCTGTTCACCACGGACCCCACCGTGCAGGCCGCCGCCACCGTGGGTCTGTGGGTGCTGGCCGCCGGGCAGCCGGTGGCCGGGTACGTGTTCGTGCTGGACGGCGTGCTGATCGGCGCCGGCGATGCCCGCTACCTCGCCCTCGCCGGCCTCGTGAACCTCGTGGTCTACGCGCCGGCGCTCTGGGTGCTCGCGCAGCTCGCCACGGGCGGGTTCGGCTGGACCGCGGCCTGGCCCGGACCGAACGCCGCCGTGCCCGACGCCGGTGTGCAGCTGGGCCTGCTCTGGCTCGGCTTCGCGGGGGTCTACATGGGGATGCGGGCGCTCACCCTCGGCTGGCGGGCCCGGCGCGACGAATGGATGCGGCTCGGCGTCGGGTGAGCGCGTCCGGGCGGTGACGCGCGGGCCGGACCGCGGCCGCACGGCTCCTAGACTGGGGCGGTGGCTACCGTGCAGACCCCCCTCGAGATCTCGTCCGTGGTGTTCAAGCCGATCCTGATCCGCGCCGTGGTGGCGCTGGCGTTCGGTCTGACCACCGTGTTCGTCGCCGAGCCGGGCCTGACGTGGATGAAGGTCATGTTCGCGCTGTACCTGGCGTTCTCCGGTTCGGCGATGTGGGAGTACCTGCGCCGCGACCCGGTGCCCGTGGCCATGCGCTCCCCGCTGTCCCTGGCGGCGGCCGCGTGGATGCTCGGCGTGATCGTGCTGCTGTTCCTGGGGTCCCCGGCGGCGGTGGGCGTGGCGGCCGGCGCCGCCCTCGTGCTCGGCGGCGTCGCCGAGCTCGTGGCGTGGGCCCGCCACCGCCGCGAGTTCATCCCCGCGCGGGACCAGCTGTGGACCGGACTCGTGGGCCTGCTCTCCGGGGGCGGCGTGGTCGTGGCCGCCCTGCAGGGCTTCGGCCCGCACGCCCTGCTCGGCATCGCCGGCGGCGGGGCGATCCTGATCGGCGTGCTCCTGATGGTCTCCGGGCTCGGCTTCCACCACGAGGTGCGCCGGGACCGGGGCACGGCCAGGGGCCTCTGAACCGGGCCGACGTCGTCGTCCTGACCCGCGGGGCGGACGTTCGCCGGGGGAGGACCTCGGGGCCCCGAGGGGCCACCCGTCGGCCGGACGCGTAGACTGGCTCCGGTCCGCCGCGCCCCGAGGGCCTCAGCCCCGGGCGCCTGCGCGGGCCGTGTCGCCCCAGCCGCCCCCAGCCGTCAGGAGTCCCGCCGTGAGCGCACCGTCCCCCCGCCCGTCCGCCGATCGCGCCGGATCCGGCCGCCCGGCACGCGGCGGTCTGCGCACCACGGTCAAGGGCCCGCTCGTCTTCTCCGCCGTGCTCGGCCTGATCGGCGGGGTGATCGCCGGCATCACCGCCTCCGGCGGCACCCAGAATCCACTGCGCGTCGACATCGCGCTGATCGCCTTCGGCGTCTTCTTCATGACCTCGCTCGTGGTGGTGGCCATGCTGCAGCTCGCCGCGCGCGAGAACCCGGACCACCTCTCCCAGGGCTCCGGTGTGAACCGCTCCTCCGAGGAGATGTTCCGCAAGGCCGCCGCCGACCGCCGCGCCCAGGCCGCCGCCGAGCGCCGCGAGCAGGGCGGCACCGGAGGCGACGCCCCCCGCGCCTGAGCCCGGCGCCTCAGAACCCGAGGCTGCGTGCCTCCCGCCGCAGCGCGTCCGCCGAGGCGTGCAGCGCCCGCATCTCCGCGTCGTCCAGCTCGGGCTGGATCACGCGGGTGACGCCGTCGCGCCCCACCACGGACGGCATGGACAGGGCGACGTCCGAGAGCCCGTGGACGCCGTCGAGCACGGTGGAGACCGGCAGAATGGCGTGCTGGTCGCGCAGGATCGCCTCGAGCAGGCGGGTCGTGGCCACGCCGACCGCGTACGTGGTGGCGCCCTTGCCCTGGATCACCTCGTACGCGGCGTGCACCACGGTGTCCGCCACCTCGTCCAGGTCGGCGCGGGTGAACAGCGGGTCGACCGGCGTCGGCCACTCCAGGATGGGCGTCGGGCCGATGCGCGCCGAGCTCCACGCGGGGAACTCCGTGTCCCCGTGCTCGCCGAGGATGGCCGCGTGCACCGACGACGGGTGGACCTGCGCCCGCGACGCCAGCAGCCACCGCAGGCGGGACGTGTCCAGGAGGGTGCCCGAGCCGATCACCCGGCCGGCAGGCAGACCGGTGAGGCGCTGGGCCACCAGCGTGAGGACGTCCACGGGATTGGTGACGAGCACGATCAGCGCCTCCGGCGCGTGCGCCTGCACCTGGGGCAGCAGGCCGCGCAGGATCTCCACGTTGTGCGCGCCGAGGTCGAGGCGGGTCTGCCCCGGCTTCTGCTTGGCGCCGGCCGTGATCACCACGACCTCGCAGCCGGCCAGGACGTCCGGGTCCGCGCCGCCGGTCATCGCGGATGCAGAGGTGAACGGGGTGCCGTGGGCCAGGTCGAGGACCTCGGCGCGGACCTTGGGCTCGTCGATGTCGTAGAGGGCGACCTCGCGGGCGACGCCGCGGATCAGCGCCGCGTAGCAGATCGCGGTGCCGACGCCGCCGGCCCCCACGACGCCGACCTTGCGGTGGGCGGGTCCGAGGGACGCGGGGGTGTGGGCGGGGGTGTGCTCGCTCATGTCTCGCAGGCTAGGGGCGTCCGGCCGGCCGACGGAACCAGAGGCCGCCCCGTCCCCGGATGTTCAGCGGCGGGTCACCTGGCGGGTGGGGCCGGGTCAGTCCTTCTTCTTGTCCGACTTCTTCTTGCGGGCCTTCTTCTCCGCCTTCTTGCGGGCCTTCTTCTCCGCCTTCTTCTCCGCCTTCTTGCGCTCCTTCTTCTCCTTCTCGGTCTCCTGGCGGGGCTTGTCGGCGGGGGCCGCCTCATCCGCGACGGCCTCCGGCGCCTCCGCCTCCTCCGGACCGGCCGGATCCGTCGCGGGTGCGGCCTCCGCCGCCTCGGCCAGGCGTGCCCGGTAGGAGCGCACGTGGGTGCGGTTGGCGCAGTTGGCCTCGTCGCAGAAGCGCTTGGACCGGTTCCGGCTGGCGTCCACGAGCGCGTTCTCGCAGTCCTCGCCCTCGCACACGCGCAGGCGGACCAGCTCGCCGTCCATCGCGGTCTCCGCCAGCGCGAGGGCGGCCATCGCGGCCAGCCGCTCGACCGCGTCGGCGGGGACCTGTGCCGGGGCCAGCCCGACGACGTCGCCCCCGGCCGTCAGCCGCAGCGGCCCGGCCGCGGCGAGGAGGGCGTTCACGCGCTCCACGGCGGCCGCCTCGTCCACGGCGGCGAGGGCCCAGACCTCGGCCAGACGGCCGCGGAGCTCGCGGCCGCGCACGGCCGCGGCGGCGGCCAGGCGGAGGCGGACCTCGTCCTCCTGGAGTTCAGGGACGAGGGAGGGCAGCTGCGTGGCGGCGGTGAACCGCTCGTCCGCCGGCTGACCGCCCCGCAGGCCGGGGGCGGTGTTCAGGAACGCGGCCAGGGAGGCGAGGCGGGTGAGCGTCGGCGCGGAGAGCATGGGGAAATCGTACGGCGGGCCCGCCCTCCCGTCACCGGCTTCACGCCGCGTATCGGGTCGCCTCCGGCGCCGCCCCGTCCAGTACCCTGACCCCCACGGACCCCGTCTGCACGGCGGGGTGCACCCACGGGGCCGGAGGGGCCCCCGAACCAGCACAGGAGACCTCCATGTCCCAGACCTCCCAGGCGACCGGTCGCCTCTCCGCCGGGCACGTCATCGTCAAGACCCTCGAGTCCCACGGCGTGAAGCGCGTCTACTCCGTGCCGGGCGAGTCCTACCTGGACGTCCTGGACGGCCTGCACGACTCGGGCATCGAGAACGTGGTGTGCCGCCACGAGGGCGGCGCCACGTACATGGCCGAGGCCGACGGCAAGATGAACGTGGTCCCTGGCGTCGCCATGGTGACGCGCGGCCCGGGCGCCGCGAACGCCCACGTCGGCCTGCACACCGCGTGGCAGGACTCGACGGCGCTCGTCCTGTTCGTCGGCCTGATCCCGTTCGAGCACCGCGACCGCGAGGCCTTCCAGGAGTTCGACCCGCACGCCTGGTTCGGCACCGGTGCGAAGCGCGTGATGGTCCTGGACCACCCGGAGCGCGCCTCCGAGATCGTGGCCGAGGCCATGTTCGCCGCCAGCTCGGGCCGGCCCGGGCCCGTCGTCGTCGGCCTGCCGGAGGACGTGATCCGTGAGGAGATCGATGCGCACCTGCACCCGCAGATCCCCGTGGCCTCAGGCGGCATGACCGTGGGGGACTGGAAGTCCCTGCACGCCGCGCTCAAGGAGTCCCGCAAGCCGCTGTTCATCACCGGTGGCAACGACTGGACGGACGAGGGTGCGCAGACCCTGACGACGTGGCTGGAGGAGCACAAGATCCCCGCCGCCGCCGAGTGGCGCACCGAGGGCACCGTGCCGTTCTCCTCGCCGTCCTACGTGGGCCCGATCGGCTACGGCCGCCCGAAGCCGACCTACGACATGCTCGAGGAGACCGACCTCATCGTGTTCGTCGGCACCGTGCCGGGCGACGTCGTGACCAATGGCTTCACCATCCGCCAGAACTGGGACAAGAAGAACTTCCTGGTCACCATCGACCCGTCCCTGCGCGGCCGCTCCGGCCCCGTGTCCCACCAGATCGTGGCCAAGCCGGACGGGTTCATCCGCGACCTCGTCCGCATGGAGCTCGAGGTCAAGCCGGAGTGGGAGGAGTGGACCTCCCGCATGCGCGGCGAGCAGGAGAAGTTCGCGGCCCTGCCCCCGGCCGAGCCGTCCGAGGGCCAGGCGAAGATGGCCACGCTCATGGCCAACCTGGTGCCGAAGCTGCCGAAGGACTCGATGATCTCCCTCGGCGCGGGCGAGCACACCAACTGGGCGCACCGGTACTTCCCGACCGAGGGCTATCGCTCCATGATCTCGGCCCGCAACGGCTCCATGGGCTACTCGGTGCCGGGTGCCGTGGCCGCGTCCCTGAACTTCCCGGACCGCACCGTGGTGACCATCGCCGGCGACGGCGAGTTCCTCATGAACGGCCAGGAGCTGGCGACCGCCGCGCAGTACGGCGCCACGCCCCTCGTGATCGTCATGGACAACCAGGAGTACGGCACCATCCGCACCCACCAGGAGCGCCAGTACCCCGGGCGCGTCTCCGGCACCCAGCTGAAGAACCCCGACTTCGCCGCCATGGCCCAGGCGTTCGGCGGCTTCGGGGTGCGCGTGGAGCGGGACGCGGACGTGCCGGCGGCCGTGGACGCGGCGCTCAAGGCGGTCCAGGAGGAGGGCCGGTTCGCGCTCATCCACCTGATCGTGGAGCAGCGCGTCAAGGCCTACTGAGGCCGGCGGCGCGGTCCCCGCCGTCCCTCCGGTCAGGCCGCCGTCGTGGGGACGTCGAAGCGCAGCTGGGGCACGGGGAAGGGCGCACCGTCGAGGTCCGCCTCGACCCGGTCCCGCAGCACGCCCCCGCACGCACGGATCGTGGCCACGGAGGCGGTGTTCGTCTCGTCGCACGTGAGCAGGGCGGCGGGCACCCCGCGTGCGGCCAGCAGCGTCAGGGCGCCGCGCAGCAGCCGCGCGGCGTGGCCCCGCCGCCGGAACGCGGGGCGCACCGCATAGCCCACGTGTCCGTTGACGTGCCGCAGCGCCTCGTTCAGCTCCCACCGCACGGACACCCGGCCCACCAGCTCACCGTTCTCGTCCACGCCCACGTAGAAGGAGGCGGGCGCGCGGCCGGGCTCGACGTCGCCGCGCGCCTCGGCGGCGAACGCGCGGCGGACCGCGGGGAAGGAGCGGGTGCCGGCCATCAGGAAGTCGAACCCCTCCCGATGCAGCTCGGCGTCCGCCTCGCGCGCCGCGATCTCGTCCGCGGCGCGCAGCGGGCGCAGCAGGAGGCCGTCCACGGTGACGGTGGGGCTGGGGTCCGGGAGCATGTGCCGAGTGTACGAGGGGGACGCCGGGCGTGGCCGCGTGAGCCGCCCGCCGCCCCAGCCCTCCTCCCCTCCCCACCCCCTGCGCCGTGAGCCAGACGTTTCGGTCGTGATCAGCCCCTGATTGCAGCCGAAACGTCTGGCTCGCGGCGAAGCACCTGGCCCTGCGCGCGACCCAGCCCACGGCACAGCACTCGGTGCACCCTCCGGGGCGCTCCCATGACGCCAGGTGGGGTGACGTGGATCACGTTGCAGGCTAGGGTGGGGGGACCGACGATCGCCCATCCCCAGGAGGCCGCGATGACCGTGCCGTCCTCGTCGGCGGAGCATGCGCCCGCGCTCGAGGCTCGCCCCGAGATGCCGGGCGAGACCGTGTCCCGCGTCGCCATGACGCCCGCGGCGCTCGAGCTGATCCGCCGACTCCTCCCGATCCATGGCCCGCTCATGTTCCACCAGTCCGGCGGCTGCTGCGACGGCTCCGCGCCCATGTGCTATCCCGCCGGCGACTTCACGACCGGCGCCGCCGACGTCCTGCTGGGCACCTTCGCCCTGCCGGCCGAGGGGGACCAGGCCGCCGTGGAGATCCCGTTCTGGATGTCCGCCGCCCAGTTCGAGTACTGGAAGCACACCCACCTCACCCTGGACGTGGTGGACGGGCGCGGCTCCGGCTTCTCCGTCGAGGTGCCCGAAGGCAAGCGGTTCCTGATCCGTTCGCGGTTGATGGCCGGCTCGGGATGAGCTCGACCCTCGCCACCGGCGCCTACCGACGCGCCGTGGACCGGGCCCACGAGTCCCTCGACTCGGTCCGCCTGTCGCTCGCGCCGTCGTCGTCCACCGCTCCGACCGGCGCGGACCAGGGCCTGCGCGCCGCCCTCCAGGGGCTGCGGCGGGAGGTCCGCGAGTCCTGGCTGCGCTCCCTCGGCGCCCTCACCCCGGCGGGGTCGGCCCTCGACGCAGGAGCTTCCGCGGCCGCGCCCGCGGTGCCCGGCCAGACCGACCCGGCCACCCTCGCCGACGACGACCTCGCCGCCGCCCGCCGCGAGCAGCGTCTCGCCGTGGCCCTGCCGGTGGTCCGCCGCATGCTCATCCAGCCCGCGGCCGAGGCCGGGATGCTCGCCGCGATCGGCAACGCGCGCGGCCACCTGCTGTGGGTCGAGGGCGACCGGACCGCGGTGCGCCACGCCGAGACCATGGGCTTCGTGGCGGGCGCCGACTGGTCCGAGGCGTCCATGGGCACCTCCGCCCCCGGCATCGTCCTCGCGACCGGCGCCCCCACGCAGGTCAGCCGCGGCGAGCACCTGAGCCCGCGCGTGCACCCGTGGAGCTGTTCGGCCGTCCCGCTCACGGACCCGGCCACCGGGCGGCTCGTCGGGGTCCTGGACCTCACGGGCGGGGAGGACGCCGTCAGCCACCTCGCCCTGCCGCTGCTCCAGGCCACCGTGGACGCCGTGCACGCCGCCTGGCGGGACCTGCCCGCCCCGTCCCGGGGCCGTCCCCGCGGCACCGCCCCGACGCCGGGCCCCTCGGCTCCGCCGTCCGCCTCGCCGGGGCCGAGCCCCGCCGCCGCGCCGCACCGCCACGACGCCGCCGCGGGCCTGTTGCGCGTCACCGGCCACCTGCCGCCCACGCTGGACGGGGTCGAGCTCACCGGCCGGCACGCCGAGATCCTCACCCTCCTCGCGTGGCACGGCCCGGGCCTGACCGGCGCCGAGCTCGAGGTCGCGCTGTATCCGGAGGAGACCGCCGGGCCCCGGCCCGCGCCGGGCGATTCCCCCGCCCGCGCCATCTCGCTGCGCGCCGAGGTGCATCGACTCCGCCGGGCGCTGCGGGACGTGGGGGCGCCGGTGGCACTGCTGTCCCGGCCGTACCGGCTCGTGGGGGAGGTGCACGCGGACCTGCTGTGCGCGCGGGAGGCGCTGCGCGCCGGGGATCTGGACCGTGCGCTGCACGCGGCGGCCGGGCCGGTGCTGCCGCGGTCGGCGTCCCCCGGTGTCGCCTCGATCCGCGCGGAGCTGGGGGAGGCGCTGCGCGAGGCCGTCGCCCAGGACGCGGATGTCGAACAGCTCTGGGCCTACCTGGGCCGCCCCGAGGCCCGCGACGACGTCGAGCTCTGGGGCGCCGCCCTGCGTCTGCTGCCGGCGGACTCGCCGCGGCGGGCGCTCGCCGTGGCCACGCTCGAGCGGATCGAGCGGGACCTGGCCTGACCCGGCCCGCCCCTCACCCGCGCCCGGCTGCAACCTCCGTGCAACCTCCTTGTGACTAGGGTCACAGCCACGGCAGGGCGCCACCGGCGCCGAGGCAACCGCAGGCAAAGGAGCCAGCACCATGACCGTCTACGCATTCCCCGGCACCGAGGGCGCCAAGGTCGAGTTCAAGTCCCGCTACGAGCACTTCATCGGAGGAGAGTGGACACCCCCGGTCAAGGGCCAGTACTTCGAGAACGTCACGCCCGTGACGGGCAAGGTGTTCTGCGAGGTCGCCCGCGGCACGGCCGAGGACATCGACGTCGCCCTCGACGCCGCCTGGAAGGCCGCCCCGGCCTGGGGCGCCACCTCGGCGGCCGAGCGTGCGCTCGTGCTGCACCGCATCGCGGACCGCATGGAGGAGAACCTCGAGATGCTGGCGGTCGCGGAGACCTGGGACAACGGCAAGGCCGTCCGGGAGACCCTCAACGCGGACCTGCCGCTGGCCATCGACCACTTCCGGTACTTCGCCGGCGCGATCCGCGCGCAGGAGGGCGGCCTGTCCCAGGTGGACGAGGACACCGTCGCCTACCACTTCCACGAGCCGCTCGGCGTGGTCGGCCAGATCATCCCGTGGAACTTCCCGCTGCTGATGGGGGTGTGGAAGCTGGCGCCCGCGCTGGCCGCGGGCAACGCCGTCGTGATCAAGCCCGCCGAGCAGACGCCGGCCTCGGTCATGGTGTTCATCGAGCTGATCGCGGACCTGCTGCCGGCCGGCGTCGTCAACGTGGTCAACGGCTTCGGCCTCGAGGCCGGCAAGCCGCTCGCGCAGTCGCCGCGCATCCGCAAGATCGCGTTCACGGGTGAGACGACGACGGGCCGGCTGATCATGCAGTACGCCTCGGAGAACATCATCCCGGTGACCCTGGAGCTGGGCGGCAAGTCGCCCAACGTCTTCTTCGAGGACGTCATGGCGGCCGACGACGCCTACTGGGACAAGGCGCAGGAGGGCTTCACCCTGTTCGCGCTGAACCAGGGCGAGGTCTGCACGTGCCCGTCGCGGGCGCTCGTGCAGGAGTCGATCGCGGAGAAGTTCCTCGACGCCGTCGTGGAGCGGACCTCGCGCATCGTGACCGGCAACCCCCTCGACACGGACGTGATGATGGGCGCCCAGGCCTCCAACGACCAGCTCGAGAAGATCACGTCCTACCTGGACATCGGCCGTCAGGAGGGCGCCGAGGTGCTGATCGGTGGCGCCCGCGCCGAGATGGAGGGCGAACTGGCCGGCGGCTACTACGTGCAGCCCACGATCTTCCGCGGGGACAACTCGATGCGCATCTTCCAGGAGGAGATCTTCGGGCCGGTGGTCTCGACGACCACGTTCACCGACTTCGACGACGCCATGCGGATCGCCAACGACACGCTCTACGGGCTCGGCGCCGGCGTGTGGTCCCGGAACGGCAACACCGCCTACCGCGCGGGCCGGGCGATCCAGGCCGGCCGCGTGTGGGTGAACAACTACCACGCCTACCCGGCCCACGCCGCGTTCGGCGGGTACAAGTCCTCCGGCATCGGCCGCGAGAACCACCTGATGATGCTCGACCACTACCAGCAGACCAAGAACCTGCTCGTCTCCTACTCCGAGGACAAGCTCGGGTTCTTCTGAGCCGACGCCGGCACCGCACGACCCCCCCTCCCCACTCCACGAAAGGTGATCCCCATGACCACGATGAAGGCAGCCGTCGTCACCCAGTTCGGCACAGAGGCCGACGTCACGGAGGTCGAGCGCCCGACGCCCGGCCAGCACCAAGCGCTCGTGAAGCTCATCTCCTCGGGCGTCTGTCACACGGACCTGCACGCGATGGAGGGCGACTGGCCGGTGAAGCCGACCCCGCCGTTCATCCCGGGCCACGAGGGCGTGGGCATCGTCGAGGAGGTCGGACCCGACGTCGAGAACCTCAAGGTCGGGGACATGGTCGGCAACGCGTGGCTGTGGCGAGCGTGCGGCCACTGCCAGTACTGCCGCACCGGGTGGGAGACCCTGTGCGAGGAGCAGGTCAACGGCGGCTACTCCGTGGACGGTTCGTTCGGTGAGTACATGCTCGTGGATGCCCGCTACGCGCCCGTGATCCCCGAGGGCGCGGACCCGATGGAGGTCGGCCCGATCCTGTGCGCCGGCGTCACGGTGTACAAGGGGCTGAAGCAGACCGAGGTGCGGCCCGGGCAGTGGGTCGTGATCTCCGGCATCGGCGGCCTGGGGCACATCGCGGTGCAGTACGCCGTGGCGATGGGCATGCGCGTGGTGGCCGTGGACGTCGCGGACGACAAGCTGGCGCTCGCCTCTCGGCACGGCGCGGAGCTGACCGTGAACGCGAACGTCGCGGACCCCTCCGTGGAGATCCAGGAGAAGATCGGCGGCGCCCACGGTGTGCTCGTCACGGCCGTGCACCCCCAGGCGTTCGGCCAGGCCATCGCGATGACCCGCCGCGGCGGCACCATCGTGTTCAACGGCCTGCCCCCGGGCGACTTCCCCGCGCCGATCTTCGACATCGTCCTCAAGGGCCTGACCATCCGCGGTTCGATCGTGGGCACCCGGCAGGACATGGTCGAGGCACTCGAGTTCTACGCGGCCGGGAAGATCCACCCGACGTTCCACACCCGTCCGCTCACCGAGATCAACGACGTGTTCGACGAGATGCGCCACGGCAAGATCGAGGGCCGCGTCGTGATCGACTACGCGATGCAGGACTGACGTGTCGCCTGGGCGTCGGCTGGGCGCGGGGTAGTATCGGCACATCACGCGCACCAGTGCGACGGCGGTCGTCCCACCCGGAGATCCGGGCCGGGGCGGCCGCCGTCGTCGTCGCGGGGACGGGGCGGGCCGCAGCGCGCCCGACGCCCGAGCCTCAGCGGGCCGCGTCCGGGGCGACCCCGTCGCGCAGCCACTCCAGCGTGGCCGGCCAGAAGGTCGGCGCGAACCGCGCGTGGAGCAGTCCGAAGTGCCCGATCTCCGTGACACCGAGCTCCTCCGGCCGCACCCGCCAGCGCACCGTCCGCCGGCCCGGCGAGTAGGCGTCCGCGCGGTCGAGGGCGGCGTCGGTGCCGAAGTCGTCGTCGACGGGCGCCACGATCAGCGCGTCCGCCGTGAACGCGGCCAGACGACGGCGCAGCTCGTCCCGGCCGGCGGCGGTGCGGGCGCTCGCGGTGAAGTCGCGGCGGCTGCGCGCCCAGTCCAGGGCGACCCCGCGCGGCAGGTCCTCGAGCCAGCCGAGCCGCCGCCCCGGGAAGTGACCGCGGGCCAGCGTGATCGCCGGCATCGCCGCGTGCCACCGCGCCCACATCCGCACGCGCCCCGGCCGCGCCCGGTAGTCCCGCCAGTGGGCGTGCTGACCGCCGACGGCCACATGGCGGGCCACGTGACGCGCCTCGTCCGCGAGCCCGATGCCGAACCCGCCGTAGCTGTGGCCCACCGTCAGGAGGGGGCCGGGCAGGTGCGTCCGGGCCCAGCCGAGCACGGCGTCCGCGTCGAGGGCGCCCCAGTCCGCCCACCGCGCCTGCCGGGCCACGGCGAACGGCTCGCGGGACTCCCCGACACCCCGGTAGTCGAACGTGACCGCGTGGAACCCGTGGCCGGCGAGGAACTCGGCGTAGCGCCGGTAGTACGTGGCCTTCACCCCGGTCGCGGGGGCGATCACCACCGCGCCGGCGGGCCGGGCCTGGGGCGCCGTCGTGGGGGCGAAGTGGCGGGCCGCGAGCACGAAGCCGTCGCGGGCGCGGAGGCGCGCGGGGGTGGAGGTGGTCTGCGTCACGCCGCCACCCTAGGCGCGGGGCGGCGCGACCTGCGACACAATGGGCCCATGACTGAGACCCCCCAGAGCTCGTCCGGCCAGAGCCGGGACGAGATCCTCGCCCGCCTCGAGGAGATCTACGCGAACGACCCCGCGGTGCGCGAGCACGGCGTCACCCTCGGCGAGGTGGCCGAGGGCCGCGTGGTGCTGCACCGCGACGTCACCGCGGACATGGTGAACTCCCACGAGATCTGCCACGGCGGCTTCCTGTTCCACCTCGCGGACTCGGCGCTGGCGTACTGCGTGGCGACCTTCGGCGCCGCCCCCGTCACCCGGCGCGCCGAGATCACCTACGTGGCGCCCGCCAGGCTCGGCGCGCACCTCGTGGCGACCGCCCGCCAGTCGGTGGAGTTCGGTCGCGACCGCATGATCGAGGTCGGCATCGAGGCGGACGGCCAGCTCGCAGCCTGGTTCACCGGCCACTCCACGAGCCCGCGGGCGCGCGCGTGAGCGCCGGGCAGGGCGCGACGACGGCCGGTCCGGTCATCGAGTCGGTGGAGCTGCACGTGGCGGCGGGGGCGGAGGCGGCGTTCGAGGCCGCCGTCGCCGAGGCCGAGCCGCTGTTCCGGGACGGGGGCGCGACGTCCTTCGCGCTGTCCCGGCAGGTGGAGGACCCGGCGCGCTACCGGCTGCTGATCGGCTGGCGCACGCTCGAGGACCACACCGTGGCCTTCCGCGAGTCCGACTCGTTCCTCGCGTGGCGTGCGCTCGTCACCCCGCACCTGGCGCAGCTGCCGGCCGCGACCCACTGGTCCGCCGTCTGACCCCCGCACCCCCCCGCTTTCGTTCGGGAAACGGCGGTCCCCGGCGCGTTTTCGTTCGAGAAACGGCGCGAGGGCCGACCGTTTCCCGAACGAAAGTGCCCGACACGCCGCCGTTTCCCGAACGAAAGTGCCGACTGAGACGCGGTCGGTTCAGAGGTGACGGCCGGCCAACCGCGTGAGGCTCGACTGGATGCCCCGCCCGTTGTCCGCCGGCACCCGCAGCAGCTCGTACGCGCGGCGCACGGCCGGCCGGGCCCACGAGTAGTCGAAGGTCTCGGTGACCTCGGTGGTGCCGTCCCCGTTGTCCCGGAACGCCCAGCGCCACCGGTGTCCGCCCGGGTGGGCCCACTCCACGAGCTCGTCCTCGTCCACGGCGGTGGCGGTCAGCGTCATCGTGTACGGCACCCCGTACTTCCGCATGGCCACGCGGAACCGGTCGCCCACGGCCAGCCGGTGCGGCCCGCTCACCTTCGGCCGCACGGTCCCGGACCCGTCCGCCTCGTGATGGCGGTGCGGGTCCGCGAGCATCGCCCACAGCTCGTGCGCCGGCGCGGCCACGGTGGCCCGGTAGGACACCTGGTGCTCGCCGGTCTCCACGCGCTCGGGCCACGCCGCCTGCGGGGCGGCCTGCGGCAGCCCGGACGACGACGGCGCGGCGGCGGACTCGGTCTCGGGGGTGGCGGACGAGGGGGTCGGCTCGGTGTTCATGCCGCCCAGTCTAGGAACCGCCGCGGACACCGGAAGTGGAGGCGACGGCACCCCCTCGGCGGGACACCACAGCACTCTTGCCGGGGGCCCGCCCCGGGCCTAGGGCGTGTCTGAGAATAGATGCACGAGTCAGCTGAGACCCTGGGGACATG
>NZ_JALJRH010000017.1:0-39954 GCF_024519775.1 Micrococcus sp. Mcc28
AGGTCGAACGGTACAACCGGCTGATGGTCGATGAGGTCCTCTACGCCCGCCCGTATACCTCAGAGACAGCTCGGCGTGAGGCGCTGGCCGTGTGGGTGAACCACTACAACTACCATCGGCCTCATACCTCCTGCGGGGACGCCCCTCCGGCCTCGTTGGCCCCGGCCCGAGTCAACAACGTCATGCCCTCCTACACCTAGGGACCGCAGGAGGAGACCATGACCGACACCGCCGCCGGCCCCGGATTCGCGCTGCCCCGGGGCGTCGAGCCGGGCCGCGCCGTCGTCGTGGGCGCCGGCCCCAACGGCCTGACCGCCGCCGCCCTGCTGGCCCGCGAGGGCTGGGAGGTGGACGTGGTCGAGCGGGCCCCGGTGCCCGGCGGCGCGTGCGCGTCTGCGCCGGTGCTGGGGGAGGGGACCGTGGTGGACCTCGGGGCGGCGGGCCATCCGTTCGGCGTCGCCAGCCCCGTGTTCCGGGAGCTGGGGCTGACGGACCACGGGCTCGCCTGGCTGCACCCGGCCGTGCCGATGGGACATCCGCTGCCGGACGGGCCGGCCGCCCTCCTGCACCGGGACCTCGAGGCCACCGCCGCGGGTCTCGGCGTCGACGCGCGGGCCTGGCGGGCCGTGCACGGGGCCCTGGTCGCGCACGTCGACGAGATCCTGGCCGGCGCGCTCGGCCCGGTGCTGCGCCCCCCGCCCCATCCGGTGGCGATGGCCCGTTTCGGCCTGCGCGCCCCGTGGCCGGCCGATCTGCTGGGCCGGGCGATGTTCCGCACGGAGGCCGCCCGCGCCCTGTTCACGGGCTCGGCAGCCCACGCGATCCTGCCCTCGAGCCGGCCCCTGACGGCGGCGTTCGGTGCCCTCTTCGGTGCGCTCGGGATGAGCTCGGGCTGGCCGGTGGCGCGCGGCGGGTCGGGGGCGATCGTCGACGCGCTCGTGGCGGTGCTGCGGGCGCAGGGCGGGCGGCTGCATCTGGGCCACGAGGTCACGGACCTGCGCGCGCTGCCCGCCGCGGACGCCGTCGTGCTGGACCTGACCCCGCGCCAGGTGCTGCGCGTCGCCGGCACGGGCCTGCCGTCGCGATACGCCACGGCCCTGCGCCGGTGGCGCCCCGGGCCGTCCGTGTCCAAGGTCGACTTCCTGCTCGACGGGCCGATCCCGTGGCGCGACGCCCGGCTTGCGGGCGCGGGGACGGTGCACCTGGGCGGGACCGCCGCCGAGATCCGGCGGGCCGAGGACGACGTCGCGGCCGGCCGGATGCCGGCGCGGCCCTTCGTCATGCTCTGTCAGCAGCAGGCGGTGGACCCCTCACGGGTCACCGGGCCCGCCCGGGGGCACACGGTCGTCTGGTCCTACGCCCATGTGCCCCACGGTTACCCCGGCGACGTCCGTCCGCTGATCGAGGCGGAGGTGGAGCGGCACGCACCCGGCTTCCGGGACCGGATCGAGGCCGCGGTCGCGATGCGCCCGGCCGATCTGGAGGCGTGGAACCCGAACCTCGTGGGCGGCGACATCGCCGGGGGATCGCTTGCGGGAGCGCGCGCGCTCCTGCGCCCCACCGTGTCGCCCCGGCCGCACCGGGCGGGCCGGGCCGGGCTCTATCTGGCCTCCGCCTCCACCCCGCCGGGCGCCGGCGTCCATGGCATGGGCGGGGCGTGGGCCGTGCGGACGCTGCTGGCGGACCGTCGTCGCTGACCGCTGTGCGCCACGGACGGGACGGATCCAGATTCGGACTTTCGCGAACCTGAATGTGCCCGCTACAGTGTGCTCCATCTCACGGAACGTCCCGTCTCGGCGGAACGGCCCGGGGGTCGTCTCGCACCACCAGGTCCCCACAGGGATGTGGGCGTGCGACGTCCTTGCACCTCTCATGAACGGAAGCACCTTCCATGAAGTACACGAAGCTCTCCGCTGCCGCGGCCCTGGCCGCCGGCTCGGCCCTCATCCTCTCCGCGTGCGCCCCGGGCGGCGGCAACGCAGGCGACTCCAGCAGCAGCGGCTCCGGCGCCAGCCAGGGCGGCGACTCGGGCGCCGGCAACGTCATCGAAGGGGACAAGGGCCAGAAGCTCACCGCCGAGGCCTCCGGGCCGGGGAAGGCCGACCTGGGCGACGTCAAGACCCAGGACGGCTCCATCGCCTACTCGGTGGGCGCCGACGACTTCCTGTCCTACAACGGCCTGCAGTCGAACACGTACACCACGTACAACTCGGCCGTCGCGGACCGCATGTTCTCGTCCTTCTGGTACTTCGGCACCGACGGCTCGATCATCCCGAACAAGGACTTCGGCACGTACGAGAAGACCTCGGACGACCCGCTGACCGTGAAGTACACCATCAGCGACGACGCCAAGTGGTCCGACGGCACCCCCGTCACCGCGGGCGACTTCATCGTCCACTGGGCCGCGAACAACGACACGATCAAGGCCGAAGGTGCCGAGACCCCGCTGTTCGACTCGATCTCCTTCGAGCAGGGCAAGTACATCCCGGAGGCGCCCGAGGGCGAGGCCGACGGCAAGGAGTTCACCGTCACCTACCCGGAGCCCTACGCGGACTGGGAGATCCTCATCAGCACCGCGCTGCCGGCGCACATCGTCGCCAAGGAGGCGGGCATGAGCTTCGAGGAGCTCGTCACCGCCGCGAAGGAGAAGGACGTCGAGGCGCTCACCCCGGCGGCCGAGTTCTGGAACGACGGCTGGGACTTCAGCCCCGGCGAGCTGCCGGACGCTTCGCTGGTGCCCTCCATGGGACCCTACAAGTTCAAGGACGGCGGCTGGCAGGCCGGCCAGTCCATCACCCTCGAGGCCAACCCCGAGTACTGGGGCACCCCGCCGGCCACCAAGGAGCTCGTCCTCCGCTTCGCCGACCCCAAGACCCACGTGCAGGCCCTGCAGAACGGCGACCTCGACGTCATCGAGCCGCAGGCCACCGTGGACACCCTCCAGCAGCTCGAGGGCCTCGGCGACTCCGTCAACGTCCAGACCGGTGACCAGCTGACCTGGGAGCACGTGGACTACAACCGCGGCGAGGGCTCCGTCTTCGCGGACTCCCCGGAGCTGCGCGAGGCCTTCGCCCTCTGCCTGCCCCGCCAGCAGATCGTGGACAACCTGATCAAGCCGATCTATGCGGACGCCCAGGTCATGAACCTGCGCGAGGTCTTCCCCTTCCAGGACAAGTACCAGGAGGTCGTGGACGCGGCCTACCCGAAGGAGATGGACCAGCCGAACATCGAGAAGGCCAAGGAGCTCGTCGAGAAGTCGGGCGTCTCCAAGCCCACGGTCCGCCTCGGCTACCAGGCCGGAAACCAGCGTCGTACCGAGACCGTCGCACTCATCAAGAGCTCCTGCGACCAGGCGGGCTTCGACGTGCAGGACGCCAACTCGCCGGTGTTCTTCAAGGAGGTCATGCCGGCCGGTGACTACGACGCCGCCCTCTACGCCTGGGCCGGCTCGGGCCAGAAGGCCTCCGGCGCGAACATCTACCAGTCGGATGGCGCCCAGAACCAGCAGAGCTACAACAACCCCGAGGTGGATGCGGCCTGGGACAAGCTCGCCACCTCGCTGGACGAGAACGAGCAGCTGGAGCAGGTCAAGACCATCGAGAAGCTGCTGTGGGAGGACTTCCAGGCCATCCCGCTGTACGCCCACCCGGGTCTGGTCGGCCACAAGGCCGACGTCGCCAACGTGCGCGACACCGCCGCCCAGTCGGGTGCGCTGTGGAACGTGGAGCAGTGGGTCCGCGTCCAGGAGTGACACCCCGCTGACCTCTGACCCGGCGGTCCGCCTCCCGCGGACCGCCGGCGTCGGGATCGAGGACAGAGCCCGGCCGGGCACCGGCCGGGCTCTGCCCGTGAACCGCGGCGAACCCGCACCCCTCCCTTTCCCTTGCACTCGCACGGAAGGTCACCCCCTGTTGTGCTGAAATTCATCCTCAAGCGCCTCGGCAGCTCCCTCCTGGTGCTGTTCGGCGCGTCGATCCTGCTCTTCTTCCTCGTGGCCCACTCGGGTGACCCCCTTCAGGACCTGCGAGAGTCACAGAACCCCAACCGCGAGACCCTCATCGCCGCCCGCACCGAATTCATGGGGCTGGACCAGCCCTGGTACGCCCGGTACTGGGACTGGCTCCAGGGCATCGGCGGCTGCGTCACCGGTCAGTGCGACCTCGGCCTCAGCCGGAACGGTCAGTCCGTCGGTGACCTGTTGAGCAACGCCGCGGCCTCCACGCTGCGCCTCGTGGTGCTCGCGACCGTCCTGGCGATCATCATCGGCATCGCGATCGGCATCGTCACCGCGATCCGCCAGTACTCCGGCCTCGACTACGTGGTCACGTTCCTGATCTTCCTCTTCTTCTCGCTGCCCGTGTTCTGGGCGGCCGTCCTCCTCAAGGAGTACATGGGGATCCGGTTCAACGACTGGATCCGCAGCCCCGAGCTGAACTGGCCCCTCCTCATCGGGGTCGCCGTCCTCGCGGGCCTGGTCCTGCAGGCCGTCATGGCGGGCGACCTCAGGCGGCGCGCCTTCACGTTCGGCGCCACCACCGCGTTCATCCTGCTCGCCGGCTGGGTGCTGTTCGCCCTCGACTTCTGGCGGCATCCGCAGATGGGCCCGGTCGTGCAGCTGGTCATCGGCCTGGCCGCCGCCGTCGGCGCCACCGCGGTGATCTCCGGTCTGCGCAACCGATCGGTCCTCAAGGCCGCCCTGGTCACGGCCGTGATCGGCCTCGTCGCCTACTACGCCACCTACGGCCTGCTGTGGCGGACGCCGTCCGCGCTGCTGCTGGCCGGCCTCGGCGTCATCCTCGTGCTGGTGGCCATCCTGGTGGGCCGCCTGCTCGGCGGCTTCTCCAAGGGCTCGGCCGTGTCCGCCTCGCTGGTGACCGCCCTGATCATGGGCGTGGCGATCGTGGCGGAGCACCTGATGAACTACTGGCCGACCTTCCTGAAGGTCAAGCCGCGCCCGATCTCCACGATCGGCTCGGGCACCCCGAACCTGGACGCCCACTTCTGGGTGGTGTTCCTGGACCGCGGTGCGCAGCTGCTGCTGCCCACCATCCTGCTGACCATCATCTCGGTGGCCACGTACTCGCGGTACACGCGCTCCTCCATGCTCGAGGTCTCGCGCCAGGACTACATCCGCACCGCGCGCGCCAAGGGCCTGCCGGAGCGCCAGGTGATCCTGAAGCACGCGTTCCGCAACTCCCTGATCCCCATCACCACGATCATGGCCTTCGACTTCGCCGGCCTGATCGGCGGCGCCGTGATCACGGAGCAGGTGTTCGGCTGGAAGGGGATGGGCGAGCTGTTCGCCACCGGCCTGCGCGACGTGGACCCCATGCCCGTGATGGCGTTCTTCCTCGTGACGGGCACCGCCGCCGTGCTGATGAACCTCGTGGCGGACGTGCTCTACGCCGTCCTCGACCCCCGGATTCGAGTGTGAGCCAGATGACCACCAACAACTCCTCGACGACGGGCGCGCAGCTCGACGAGAAGCAGATCTTCGACCTCGCGGAGGCGGAAGACGCCAAGCTCCGCGCCAAGGCCGGGAAGTCCTACTCCCAGGGTGCCCTGGTCCGCAAGCGGTTCTTCCGCCACAAGGCGGCGATGATCTCCCTGATCGTGCTGGTCTTCATCACGCTGATGGCGTTCTCCTCCATCGGCTTCGCCGGCATCCCCGGCTGGTGGGACAAGTCCTACACGGCCGCGGGCACCGTGGTGAACGGCGGCCACCCGACGCTCTCGCTCATGCCCCAGGCCCTCGGCGGCGAAGGCATCCGCTGGGGCGAGCACCCCTTCGGCCAGGACACCACGGGCAAGGACTACTTCGCCCTCGTGATGCGCGGGACCCAGCAGTCCATGATCATCGCGGCCATCGTGGGCCTGCTCTCCACCGTGATCGGCGCGATCGTCGGCGCCGTGTCCGGCTACTTCGGCGGCTGGGTCGACTCCGTGCTGATGCGCCTGACCGACCTGATCATCGTCATCCCGCTGCTCGTGCTCGCCGCGGTGCTCGGCCAGATGGCCAGCGGCATGAAGATGGGCATCCTCCCGCTCGCGGTGGTGCTCGGCTTCGTGTCCTGGACGTCCCTGGCCCGCCTCGTGCGCGGCGAGGTCCTGTCCCTGCGCGAGAAGGAGTTCGTGGCGGCCGCCGTCGCCATGGGCGCCAAGCCGGGCCGCCTGATCTTCAAGCACCTGCTGCCCAACACGATCGGCGTGATCGTCGTGAACGCGACGTTCGCCATCGCGGGCGCGGTGCTGCTGGAGACCTCGCTGTCCTTCCTCGGATTCGGCGTGAAGGCGCCGGACTCGTCCCTGGGCCTGCTCATCTCCGACTACCAGAACGCGTTCACCACCCGTCCGTGGCTGTTCTGGTGGCCCGGCATGATCATCCTGGCGATCGCCCTGTCCGTGAACTTCCTCGGCGACGGCCTGCGCGACGCCTTCGACCCGCGCCAGGGCGCGGGCGCCCACCGCAGGCCCCGCTTCTTCGGCCGCCGCGCGGCCGCCACCGAGGCCGGTGCGACGACAGCGGGCGGTCTGGCCGCGGCCCCGACGGCCGGTCGGATCGAGGCCCCCGTGGAGGAGGCCGGCGGGTCCGCACGGATCTCCGACGCGGACGAGGACGGTCAGCGATGAGCGCGAACGACAAGAAAGGCCGATCCATGTTCGGCAAGAAGAACCAGAACGACGTGACCGCCGGCGGGCAGGGCTCGCACGCGGCGTCGTCGGCCGACCTCGAGGCGCGCGGCGCCGCCGTGCCCGGCTCCTCCGGCGCCGGCGGCGTGCCTCCGGGCCCCGCGACGAGCGCGATGGGCGTCGTGGCCCGCCACGACGACCTGGGCGGCGAGCCGGTGCTCGCCTTCCGCGACGTGGACGTGAAGTTCGCGACCGAGTTCGGCGAGGTGCACGCGGTCAAGGGCGTGACGTTCGACGTCAAGCCCGGCGAGGTCGTCGCCCTCGTGGGCGAGTCCGGCTCCGGCAAGTCCGTCACGAGCGCCACCGCCATGGGCCTGCTCCCGGGCAATGCGGACATCACCGGCTCCGTGAAGCTGGCCGGCCGCGAGGTGCTCACCATGACCCCGGGGCAGCTGCGCGACATCCGCGGCGACGAGGTGGCGATGGTGTTCCAGGAGCCCATGACGGCCCTGAACCCCGTCCTCACCGTGGGCGACCAGCTCACGGAGGCCCTCGAGCTGCACGGCATCGCCTACGGCACCGAGGCGGACAAGCGCGCCGTCGAGCTGCTCACCATGGTGGGCATCCCCGACGCCGCCACCCGGCTCAAGCAGTACCCCCACCAGTTCTCGGGCGGCCAGCGCCAGCGCATCGTCATCGCGATGGCGATCAGCTGCTCGCCGAAGGTGATCATCGCGGACGAGCCCACCACGGCGCTCGACGTGACGGTCCAGGCCGAGATCCTGGAGCTGCTGCGCTCCCTGAAGAACAAGATGAACACCGGCATCCTGCTCATCACGCACAACATGGGCGTGGTGGCGGACATGGCGGACCGGGTGTGCGTGATGCTCCACGGCGAGCTCGTGGAGCAGGGCTCGGTGCACCAGGTGCTCCAGCACGCCCGGCACCCGTACACCCAGAAGCTGCTCTCGGCGGTGCCGCGCCTCGGCGAGCCCCTCGAGGTGGCGGAGCCGGAGCCGGTCACGGCCACGCAGACGCAGGCCCGGTACGCGATCGAGGCGGAGAACCTCCACCTCGAGTACGACCACCGCGGCAAGAAGAACCGCGTGGTCCACGACGTCAGCTTCCAGGTGGCCCCGGGCGAGATCCTGGGTCTGGTGGGCGAGTCCGGCTCGGGCAAGTCCACCATCGCCAAGTCGGTGCTCGGCCTGCTCACCATCGCGGAGGGCTCGCTGCGCATCCAGGGCCACGACCTGGCGACGATGCCCAGGGCCGAGCAGCGCGCCCTGCGCAAGAACATCGGCGTGGTCTTCCAGGACCCGGCGGCCTCGCTGGACCCGCGGTTCCCGATCGGCGACATCATCACCGAGCCGATGGTCGTGCACAAGGTGGGGGACCGGCGCTCGCGCCTGGCCCGCGCCGAGGAGCTGCTGGACGCGGTGCGTCTGCCGCGCTCCGTGGTGAACCGGTACCCGCACGAGCTCTCCGGCGGTCAGCGCCAGCGCATCTCCATCGCCCGCGCCCTGACCCTGGACCCCCAGGTGCTCATCGCGGACGAGCCGACCTCGGCCCTGGACGTGTCCGTCCAGGCCGCCGTGCTGGACATGTTCGCGGAGCTGCAGCAGCGCTACGAGTTCGCGTGCCTGTTCGTGTCCCACGACCTCGCGGTGGTGGACATGCTGGCCCACAAGGTGCTCGTCCTCAAGGACGGCCGCCAGGTGGAGCAGGGCCCCACGGAGGAGGTGCTCCACCGTCCGAAGGAGGAGTACACCCGTCGCCTCCTGGCGGCGGCGCCCGTGCCGGACCCGGACCAGCAGGCGGAGCGTCGCCAGGAGCGCCGCGAGTTCCTCGCCTCCCTCGGCGAGGGCGTCTACTGACCGCGCGGGTCGGCGGCGGGCGCGTCCCGCCGCCGGCCCCGGGCCCACCGGCCCGCCTGTCCACGGCGGCCCCTGCGCGTACAATCGCACGGGGGCCGCCGTCGTCGTGCGCCTCCACCCCTTTGATGTCGAACCGGACAGGACGCCCATGACCTCGACCGAAACCCGCCGCTCCGATCTGCGCAACGTGGCCATCGTGGCCCACGTGGACCATGGCAAGACCACGATGGTGGACGCCATGCTGCGCCAGACCGGTGCCTTCAACACGCACGGCGACGTCGCCGAGCGGGTCATGGACTCCGGGGACCTGGAGAAGGAGAAGGGGATCACGATCCTCGCCAAGAACACCACGGTGTTCTACTCCGGCCCGTCCGCCCCCGAGGGCGAGACCGTCACCATCAACGTGATCGACACCCCCGGCCACGCCGACTTCGGCGGCGAGGTGGAGCGCGGCCTGTCCATGGTGGACGGCGTCGTGCTGCTCGTGGACTCCTCCGAGGGCCCGCTGCCCCAGACCCGCTTCGTGCTCCGCAAGGCCCTCGCCGCCAAGCTGCCCGTGATCCTCGTGGTCAACAAGACGGACCGCCCGGACGCGCGCATCGACGGGGTCGTCTCCGACTCCATGGACCTGCTGCTCGGCCTGGCCTCGGACCTGGCCGAGGAGGATCCGGACCTGGACCTCGACTCGGTGCTGGACGTCCCCGTCGTCTACGCCTCGGGCAAGGCCGGCCGCGCCTCCCTGACCCAGCCCGCCGACGGCGCCCTGCCGGAGGCCGAGGACCTCGAGGCCCTCTTCAACGTGATCATGGAGCACATCCCGGCCCCGTCCTACACCGAGGGCGAGGTCCTCCAGGCGCACGTCACCAACCTGGACGCCTCCCCGTTCCTCGGCCGCCTCGCGCTGCTGCGCATCTTCAACGGCACCCTCCGCAAGGGCCAGCAGGTCGCGTGGGCCCGCCAGGACGGCGCCCTGAAGACCGTGAAGATCACCGAGCTGCTGGCCACCAAGGGCCTCGAGCGCGTGCCCGCGGAGGAGGCCGGCCCGGGCGAGATCGTCGCCGTCGCCGGCATCGAGGACATCATGATCGGCGAGACCCTCACCGACGCGGAGAACCCGAAGCCGCTGCCGCTGATCACGGTGGACGACCCGGCCATCTCCATGACCGTGGGCATCAACACCTCCCCGCTGGCCGGCCGCGTCAAGGGCGCCAAGGTCACAGCGCGCCAGGTGAAGGACCGCCTGGACAAGGAGCTGATCGGCAACGTCTCGCTCAAGGTGCTCCCCACCGAGCGCCCGGACGCGTGGGAGGTGCAGGGCCGCGGCGAGCTCGCCCTGGCCATCCTCGTGGAGCAGATGCGCCGCGAGGGCTTCGAGCTCACCGTGGGCAAGCCGCAGGTGGTCACCCGGACCGTGGACGGCAAGGTCCACGAGCCGATGGAGCGCATGACCATCGACATCCCGGAGGAGTTCATGGGCGCGGTCACGCAGCTCATGGCCGCCCGCAAGGGCCGCATGCAGGAGATGTCCAACCACGGCACGGGCTGGATCCGCATGGAGTTCCTGGTCCCGGCCCGCGGCCTGATCGGCTTCCGCACCCGCTTCCTCACCGAGACCCGCGGCGCGGGCATCGCCTCCTCCTACGCGGCCGGCTACGAGCCGTGGACCGGCGAGATCGAGTACCGCACCAACGGCTCCCTCGTGGCCGACCGCGCGGGCTCCGCCACGCCGTTCGCCATGATCAACCTGCAGGAGCGCGGCACCTTCTTCGTGCAGCCCGGCGCCGAGGTGTACGAGGGCATGATCGTGGGCGAGAACTCGCGCGCCGACGACATGGACGTGAACATCACCAAGGAGAAGAAGCTCACCAACATGCGTGCGGCCTCCTCCGAGTCGTTCGAGGGCCTGACGCCCCCGCGCCGGCTCACCCTCGAGGAGTCCCTCGAGTTCGCCCGCGAGGACGAGTGCGTGGAGATCACCCCCGAGGACATCCGCATCCGCAAGGTCGTCCTGGACGCCAACGAGCGCCTGAAGGCCGCGCGCGCCCGCGCCCGTGCCTGACCGTCCCCGCCGACGCGCCCGGCCCGCCGACGTGGTGGGCGGGGCGCTGCTCGGCGTCGTCGCCGGCGCGCTCGGCACCGCCGTCCATCTGAACCTGGCCTCCCTGCCGGGCGGCTGGGCCCTGCCCTGGGGGGCGGTGCTGGCGCTCGTGCTCGTCGGCTCGACGCAGCGCTGGTGGATGGTCCGACGCGCGGGCCGCGGCGGGCGAGCCCTGCCGGCGGGGGCCGCGGTCGTCGCCGGCGCGTTCACCGCCGTCCTGGCCCTGCAGCGCCTGCCGGTGGACGACGCCCTGGGGGTGTCCTGGACGGCCGGCCTGTGGGCGGCGGCGCCGGGCGCCGTCGTCGCCTCCGTGGCCTGGAACGTCGGCCAGCCGGCGCTCGGCCTGGTCCTGCTGGCCGCGGGCCGGCGGCTGGACCGCCGACCCGCGGAGGCCGCCGACGGCGCCACGCGCCCCCGCCGGGCGACTGTGACCGCCCGCGAAACGCGTCCGGGGGAGCGAGTACCCTGGACCGCAGCCCCGCAACCCCGTGCCCAGAGAGAGGTGGACGGTCAGCCATGACCTACGTGATCGCGTTGCCGTGTGTGGACGTCAAGGACAAGGCGTGCATCGACGAATGCCCCGTGGACTGCATCTACGAGGGTGAGCGCATGCTCTACATCCACCCGGACGAGTGCGTCGACTGCGGTGCGTGCGAGCCGGTGTGCCCCGTCGAGGCCATCTACTACGAGGACGACACCCCCGACGAGTGGGCCGAGTACTACAAGGCCAACGTCGAGTTCTTCGACGACCTGGGCTCCCCGGGCGGCGCCGCCAAGCTGGGCATGATCGCCAAGGACCACCCGATCATCTCCGCCCTGCCCCTGCAGAACGCGGACGCCTGAGCCCCCATGCTGACGCTGCCGGACTACCCGTGGGACACGCTCACCCCCTACCGTGAGCGTGCCGCCGCCCACCCGGACGGCGTCGCGGACCTGTCCATCGGCACGCCCGTGGATCCGACGCCGGCGCTGATCCGCCGGGCCCTGACCGAGGCCGCCGACGCGCACGGCTACCCGACGACGCACGGCACGGACGCCCTGCGCCGCGCGGTCGTCGACTGGTACGCCCGGCGCCGCGGGGTGTCCGGGCTGGACCCGGCGGCCGTGGTGCCCACGGTCGGGTCCAAGGAGTTCATCGCGTGGCTGCCCACGCTGCTCGGGCTGGGCGCAGGCGACGTCGTCGTCCACCCCGAGGCCGCCTATCCCACCTATGCGGTGGGCGCGCTGCTGGCCGGGGCGGAGGCCGTGGCCGCGGACGACCTCGACGCGCTGGCGCCCGAGGTGCGTGAGCGGGTGCGCCTCGTGTGGACCAACTCGCCGGCCAACCCCACCGGTGCCGTGCTGGACGCGGCGGCGCTTCGCTGCACGGTCGACGCCGCCCGTGCCGTGGGGGCCGTGGTGTGCGGGGACGAGTGCTACGCCGAGCTCGGCTGGGACGCGTGGGACGGGGCCGTCGTGCCCTGCATCCTGTCCGACGAGGTCTCCGGCGGCGACCTGACGGGCCTGCTGAGCGTCTACTCGCTGTCCAAGCAGTCCAATCTCGCCGGCTACCGCGCCGCGTTCGCCGCGGGGGATCCGGAGCTCGTGGCGACCCTGGTCAACACCCGCAAGCACGCGGGCATGATCGTGCCCGCCCCGGTGCAGCACGCGATGGCCGTGGCCCTGGCCGACGACGCGCACGTCGCGGAGCAGAAGGACCGCTACCGCCGCCGTCGGGACGCGCTGCGCACCGCGCTGGAGGTCTCCGGCCATGCCGTGGACCACTCCGAGGCGGGGCTGTACCTGTGGACTCGGCGGGCGGACCGGGATCCGGCCGACGCCACGGCGCAGGACTCGTGGGACCTGCTGGGCGAGCTGGCGGACCTGGGCATCATCGCCGGGCCCGGCGTGTTCTACGGTGCCGGCGGCGACGGCTACGTCCGCGTGGCGATCACCGCCACGGACGAGGCGGTCGCCCGGGCCGCGGCGAGACTCACCGCCCGCGGGCCTCGGACCGGCTGAGCCGGGGCCGAGGGCCGTCGTCGGGGGAAGCGACCGCGCGCCCCGGGCCGGTCCTTGATAGTTTGGAGCAGAGTCGTCCCCGTGTGGGCGCGCCCACACGGGCGCGCGAACCCGGGCCATCGAGAAGAGAAGACGAGGGAGCACACCCGTGACCCATCACGAGTCCGTCCGGCTGACCGTCGGCGAGCAGAGCCTGGACCTGGGCGTCGAGCACGCCACAGAGGGCAACAACGGCATCAACATCGCCCCGCTCCTGAAGGAGACCGGCGACGTCACCTACGACCCGGGCTTCATGAACACGGCGAACGCCAAGTCGGCCGTCACGTTCATCGACGGCGACCAGGGCATCCTGCGCTACCGCGGCTACGCCATCGAGGACCTCGCCGAGCACTCCTCCTTCATGGAGGTGGCCTACCTGCTGATCTACGGCGAGCTGCCCGAGTCCAAGGAGACCCTGGAGGCCTGGGAGACCAACATCCTGCGCCACAACATGGTGCACGAGGACCTCAAGCTGTTCTTCAACGGCTTCCCGCGGGATGCGCACCCCATGCCGGTGCTGTCCTCCTCCGTGTCCGGGCTGTCCACGTTCTACCCGGACTCCCTGGACCCGCACGATCCGGAGCAGGTCCACATCTCCACCGTGCGTCTGCTGGGCAAGCTGCCGGTGCTGGCCTCCTACGCGTTCAAGAAGTCGCTGGGCCAGCCGTTCATGTACCCGCACAACTCGCTGAACTACGTGGAGAACTTCCTCCGCCTGTGCTTCGGCGTGCCGGCCGAGGAATACGACATCGACCCGGACGTGGTCAAGGCCCTCGACCTGCTGCTCATGCTGCACGCCGACCACGAGCAGAACGCCTCCACCTCCACGGTGCGCCTGGTCGGCTCCACCCAGGCCAACCTGTTCGCCTCGGTGTCCGCCGGCATCAACGCCCTCTACGGCCCGCTGCACGGCGGCGCCAACGAGGCCGTGCTGAACATGCTCCGGAAGATCAAGTCGGAGGGCATCACGCCCGAGGACTTCATGGAGAAGGTGAAGAACAAGGAGGACGGCGTCCGCCTGATGGGCTTCGGCCACCGCGTGTACAAGAACTACGACCCGCGGGCCAAGATCATCAAGAAGACCGCCGAGGACATCCTGGGCAAGATGGGCGGCAACGACGAGCTGCTCGAGATCGCCCAGCGCCTCGAGGAGAAGGCCCTCGCCGACGACTACTTCGTGGAGCGCAAGCTCTACCCGAACGTCGACTTCTACACCGGCGTGATCTACAAGGCCATGGGCTTCCCGGAGAAGATGTTCACCGTCCTCTTCGCCCTGGGCCGCCTGCCCGGCTGGATCGCCCAGTGGCGCGAGCTCATGGAGGACCCGGCCACCAAGATCGGCCGCCCGCGCCAGATCTACGTGGGCGAGCAGCTGCGCCAGTACCCGCAGCGCTGATCCGGGGGCGCTGACCCTGCGTTGGGGGGCGGTTTCGGGTGGTATTCCGACGGAATACCACCCGAAACCGCCCCCAATGCGTTCGCCGGAGCGCGCTTACGTCGAGGCGGAGGGGCCGAGGCGGCGTCGGACCACCGCGACGACGCCACGGAAGTCCTCGCGCCCATCGGCCCAGGTGACGCGGAGCGTCGTCCAGCCGCGCGCCTGCCCGTAGCGGTCCCGGCGGGCGTCGCGCGCCTGCTGCTCCCGCGTGCGGTGCCCCGCACCGTCGTACTGCAGGGCCAGGCGCACGTGACGGTAGGCCAGGTCGGCCACGGGGGAGAAGGGGTCCCCGGGCTCGAGCGCGGCCTGCAGCTCCGGCTCCGGCAGTCCGCCGGCCACGAGGGCGAGGCGCAGGCGGGTCTCGGGCGGCGAGTCGGCCCCGACGCGAACGGAATCCAGCGCCTCCCGGGCGGCCGGGCGGCCATGGAAGCGTCCGGACGCGTGCAGCGCCGAGCGCAGCGCGGCGATCGTGGTGGCCGGATCTGTCCGGCCCGCCGGCGTCCACGGGTGCCTGACGGCGTGGTCGCCGGCGGCCACGAGGTCCTCGAACGTCCACGGGGGAGTCAGGGAGCACAGGTCCAGCCAGGTGCGATCGACGGTGGTGACGCGCAGGCCGTGCACGTGCGTGACGAACTCGGGCGCCAGCGGCCGCCGGTGGTCCATCAGTCCGGCCCGCCGGACGCGTCGTGTCCCCCGGGCCACGGTGAGGTGCACCGGCGGGTCGGCCTCGAGCTCGCCCGTCGCCGGGTCGCGCCGCCGCCAGGCTCGCGCGGGCATCGGCAGGCCGTGCAGGTGGGCCGCGGTCTCGTGGGAGAGGACGGCATCCGGGCGTCGGCGCAGGAGCGCGGCGAGGTGATCGGGGGAGAAGCCGTGCCCGGGCTCGGGCAGGCCCAGGTCGGCCCAGCCCGTGCCAGGGCGTGCCCGCTGCCGGTGGAAGCCCTGTCCGACCCGCTCCAGGTCCGACCGGCGGGCGCGGTCGGGCGGCAGCCCCAGTCGGGCCAGGTCCGTGGCCAACAGGACGGCGGGCTGGTCGGGCGGCAGAGGAATGACGACGCGCGGCATGCACCCATCGGACGACGCCGGCGAGGCGCCCGGGGCGCGCTGGCCGCGGCACGGGGATGACGCGCGGGGCGGGCGCTGCTGTGCAGGAGCCGACGGCCCGCGCCGCGTGCCGCCGTCGTCGCCCCGCCCCCGGGCCGCCGGGGAGTTCCGGGGGCGATACTGGGCGTTATCCCGGCGGGATACCACCGGAAATCGCCCCCAAACGCGGCGGGGAACGCGGCGGGGAACGGGGAGGGAAGGGTCGCGGTCGCGGGCCGCGGGCCGGCCGCGCCGGGTCAGTTCGCGTGCAGCGCCGCGTTCAGTTCGACGGTCCGGCCGGCGCGGGGGAGGGCCTCGACCCCGCCCGTGGTGGAGTTGCGGCGGAACAGCAGGTTCGGCACGCCGGAGAGGTCCACGGCCTTCACGGTCCGCGCCGCCTCGCCGTCCTGCAGCACGCTCACGCGCGTGCCGGCGGTGACGTACAGACCGGCCTCGACCACGCAGTCGTCGCCGACGGAGATGCCCACGCCGGAGTTCGCGCCGAGCAGCACGTGCTCGCCGATCACGATCCGCTGGGTGCCGCCGCCGGAGAGCGTGCCCATGATGGACGCGCCGCCTCCGACGTCGGACCCATCGCCCACCACGACGCCGGCCGAGATCCGGCCCTCCACCATCGAGTGCCCCAGGGTGCCCGCGTTGAAGTTCACGAAGCCCTCGTGCATCACGGTCGTCCCCTCGGCCAGGTGGGCGCCCAGGCGCACCCGGTCCGCGTCGCCGATGCGCACCCCGGAGGGCACGACGTAGTCCGTCATGCGCGGGAACTTGTCCACGCCGTACACCTGCACGGCGCCGCGGGCACGCAGCCTCGCCCGCGTCAGCTCGAAGTCGGCGACCGCGCAGGGTCCGTGGTTCGTCCACACCACGTTGGTGAGCAGCCCGAAGACGCCGTCGAGGTTGAGCTCGTTCGGCCGCGCCAGGCGGTGCGAGAGGGCGTGCAGGCGCAGCCACGCGTCCGCGGTGGAGGCCGGGGCGGCGTCCAGGTCGACTTCCAGCTCGACGACGGCCTGCGTGGTCCCGCGGTCCGCGTCGTCCGCGGCGAGGGCGCGCAGGGTGTCGCGCAGCGAGGCGTCCGCGGCGGAGAGCGGACCGGTCACGGGGGCGGGGAACCACACGTCCAGGACGGCGCCGTCGGCGGCCGTGGTGGCCAGGCCGTGGCCGGAGACGAGACGGGGGGAGGGCTGCTGTGCAGCGGTCTGGGTCATGCGCCTCAGCCTACTGAGCGGCCGGGGCCCGCTGCAGGGCGGCGGGAGGCGCGTCCGTAGACTGGACACATGAGTCTCACCCCCAACACCCTGCCCGACCTCGCCGATCCGGACCTCGACGTCGCGGCGCTCACCGCCACCCTGCTGGACGTGCGCTCCGTCTCGGGGGAGGAGGGGCCGCTGGCCGACGCCGTCGAGCAGGCCCTGTGCGCCCTCGGCGGCCTCGAGGTGCGGCGGTTCGGGGACGCCGTCGTCGCCCGCACCGCTCTGGGGCGGCCGACCCGCGTGATCCTGGCCGGGCACCTGGACACGGTGCCCCTGCCCACCGTGCCGGGCTCGCGCGGGACCGTGCCCGCGGCGTGGGACGGGGACGTGCTGTATGGCCGCGGGGCCGTGGACATGAAGTCCGGCGTCGCCGTGCAGCTGGCCCTGGCCGGTCGCTTCGGCCGCGAGGACGGCCCCACGCCCGTGCACGACGTCACGTGGGTGTTCTACGACCACGAGGAGGTCGCCTCGGACCTCTCGGGCCTCGCCCGCGTGGCCCGCCAAGCCCCCGAGCTGCTGGAGGGCGACTTCGCGGTGCTGCTCGAGCCGACCGACGGCGTCGTGGAGGGCGGCTGCAACGGCACGTGCCGGTACCGCGTCACCTTCCCCGGTGTCGCGGCGCACTCGGGCCGCGCCTGGCGCGGCGACAACGCGATCCACAAGCTGGCCCCCGTGCTCACCGCCCTGGCGGCGTACGAGCCGGCCACGGTCACGGTGGAGGGCCTGGAGTACCGCGAGGGGCTGCACGCGATCCGCGTGGCCGGCGGCGTCGCGGGCAACGTCATCCCGGACGAGGCGTCCGTGGACCTGAACTACCGGTTCGCGCCGGACAAGACCCTCGAGCAGGCCCACGCGCACGTCCGCACGGTGCTGGAGGGGGCCGGCGTGGACTGGGACGCCCAGGTGCGGATCGACGACGCCTCGCCCGCCGCCCGCCCCGGTCTGGACCGGCCGGCCGCCGCCGCGTTCGTCGCCGCCGTCGGGGGAGAGCCCCAGCCCAAGTACGGGTGGACGGACGTGGCCCGGTTCTCCCAGCTGGGCGTCCCCGCGGTCAACTTCGGCCCCGGCGACGCCCTCCTGGCCCACACGGACGACGAGCACGTGCCCCGCGAGGCGGTCCACGCGTGCCTCGCGGCGCTCGCGGCCTGGCTGGCCGGCTGACCCACGACGTCCGCCGACCCCGTCGGCCGCTGCGACCGGCCGGGCCCGCGGGCCCGCCGCGGCGCCGCCGGGTCAGTCCGCCGTGTCCGTGGGCGCCCCGACGAGCGGGGTCGTGGGGGCGCTGGCGTCGCCGGCCGTCCGCGACGACAGCCGCCGCGAGAGCCGGGTGGCCGCCCAGGTGAGGAGGACGTTGATCACGATGAAGATCACCGCGGCCACCACGAGGGACTGCAGGATGTTGCCGTTGCCGGAGCCGAGCTGGCGGGCGTACTGCAGGAGTTCGAAGAAGCCGATGAGGTAGCCCAGCGCCGAGTCCTTGAGGATCACCACGAACTGGCTCAGCAGTGAGGGCAGCATGGCGATGAGGGCCTGGGGCACCTCCACGAGCCGCAGGGACTGCATGCTCGTCATGCCCACCGCCGCGGCCGCCTCGCGCTGGCCGCGCGGCAGCGAGCGCACCCCGGAGCGCACCAGCTCCGCGATCACGGACCCGTTGTACAGGGTCAGCGCCGCGATCACCGCGTAGTACGGGCCGTCCTGGGGCTGGATCGCCCCGGTGCGCGCGACCTGCGCGAACAGCTGGTAGAAGAACACCATCATCACGAGCACCGGCACGGCCCGGAAGAACTCGACGACGACGGCGGCCAGCCAGCGCACCGGGCCGAACGGGGCCAGCCGCAGGAAGCCGAACACCAGGCCGAACACCACGGAGGAGACCACGGCGATGCCCGCGGACTGCAGGGTGAACTGCAGGCCCGGCAGGTAGTAGTTCCGCCACGCGTCGCCGTCGACGGCGGCCAGCCAGCGGCGGCCGGAGAGCTGGCCGGTGGCGTTCATCTGGATCAGGACGAGCACCGCCACGGCCAGCACCGCGGCGAGGGCGACGAGGTTGGCGAGGAGGATGCGCCGGCGGGCGATGGGACCCGGGGCGTCGAAGAGGACGGAGGCCTGGGCGCTCATCGGGCCACCGCCCACTTCTCCGAGGCCCACGTGGTCAGCAGGCCGATGGGGATGACGATCAGGCAGAAGCCGATCGCGAAGGTCAGGAAGATCGCCACCATCACGTCCGGGCTGAACTCGATCATGCGCTTCATCAGGCCCGAGGCCTCCGCCACCGACGCCGCGGCGGCGACGGTGGTGTTCTTGGTCAGCGCGATCACGGTGTTGCCCAGCGGGGTGATGGCCCCGCGCAGCGCCTGGGGCAGGATCACGTGGCGGGCCGCGGGCAGGAAGCCCAGGCCGATGGAGCGGGCGGCCTCGGCCTGCCCGAGCGGGACGGTGTTGACGCCGGAGCGGATCGCCTCGCACATGAACGCCGCGTGGTAGAGCGAGAGCGCGATCACGGCGTAGACGAAGAAGTTCAGCGTGAAGTCGGACGAGAAGCTGATCTTCAGCTGCCCCCAGACGGCGAGCACGCCGAGCAGCATGATGATCGTCAGCGGGGTGTTGCGGACCACGTTGACGTAGCCGGTGCCGAGGGCGCGCAGCGAGGGGACGGGCGAGATGCGGAACAGGGCGAGCACCACGCCGAGGGCGAACGAGCCGAGGGTCGCGAGGAACGCGAGCCTGATGTTCGTCCAGAACGCGAGCGGGATGTCCGCGCCGTAGTCCGCGAGGAGCGAGGAGATCGATTCCATGACTTCTCCGAGGGTCGGGACAGGGCTGACGGGCAGGGGAGTGGCCGGGCGGGCCAAGGGTGACGGTTCAGGTCACGTCCCCGGTCCACCCGGCGGCGGGGCCGTCAGGCGCAGGGCTCGAACTCGGCGTCCTCGCCGGAGTTCAGCGTCTCGTCGTAGGTGTAGCCCGTGCCCTCGGTGTTGGACTCGAGGGCCTTCTTCCACTCGCCGGAGTCCTTCATCTCCTTGATGGCCTCGTTGATGTCCTCGCAGCGCTCCGAGTCCTTCGGCAGGCCGACGCCGTAGCGCTCCGTGGTGAAGGTGTTGCCGACGACCTTGAACTTGCCCTTGTTGGCGTCGGCGGCGGCCAAGCCCGCGAGGATGATGTCGTCCGTGGTCACGGCGTCCACCTGGCCGGACTCGAGGTAGGTCACGCATTCGGCGTAGCCGCCCTGCTCCACCAGGTTCACGCCGGTGGCGAACTGGTCCTTGATCTTCTGGGCCGAGGTGGAGCCGGTGACGGAGCAGAGGTTCTTCCCGTCGAGGGCCTCGGGGCCGGTGATCGCGGTGTCGTCCGCGCGGACCAGCAGGTCCTGGCCGGCCACGAAGTACGGGCCCGCGAAGTCGACGCGCTCCTTGCGGGCGTCCGTGATGGAGTACGTCGCGAAGATCATGTCGACCTCGCCGTTCTCCAGGGCGTTCTCCCGGTTCGCGGACGGGGTCTGGACCCACTCGATGTCCTTCTCGGCCACGCCGAGCTTGTCCGCCACGTAGCGGGCCACGTCCGTGTCGAAGCCGGTGGGCTGGGCCGAGCCCTCGCGGTAGCCCAGGCCCGGCTGGTCGAACTTGATGCCGATGCGCAGGCGCTCGCCGGAGCCGGACGACGTCGACTCGCCGGCCGAGGACGAGCCGGCGGCGTCGCCACCGCCGCCCTGCGAGGACGACGGCGCGCAGGCGGTGAGGGACAGCGCGGCCGCGGCGGTGACGGCGGACAGGGTCAGGAGCTTCGTGCGGAGCATGGTGCTCTCCTCTGGTTCGGTGCGGTGGGGTGCGACGGGGGACGGGGTCAGTGCGCGAGGATCTTGCCCAGGAAGTCCTGGGCGCGCTCGTGTCGGGGGTTCGTGAAGAAGGTGTCGGGGTCGGTGTCCTCGAGGATGGCGCCGTCGGCCATGAAGACCACGCGGTCCCCGGCCTTGCGGGCGAAGCCCATCTCATGGGTGACCACGACCATGGTCATGCCGCCCTCGGCGAGCTGGACCATGACGTCGAGGACCTCCTGCACCATCTCGGGGTCGAGGGCGGAGGTCGGCTCGTCGAAGAGCAGGGCTTTCGGCTCCATCGCCAGGGCGCGGGCGATGGCCACGCGCTGCTGCTGCCCGCCGGAGAGCTGGGCCGGCATCTTCCTGGCCTGGGCGGCCACGCCCACGCGCTCGAGCAGCTCCATGGCGTGCCGCTCGGCGTCCGCCCGGCGCTTGCCCTTCACCTTGATGGGCCCGAGGGTCACGTTCTCCAGGATCGACTTGTGCGCGAAGAGGTTGAAGGACTGGAAGACCATGCCGATCTCGGCGCGCAGCTGGGCGAGCTGCCTGCCCTCGGTGGGGAGCGGCCGTCCGTCGATCAGGATGCGGCCGCCGTCGTCGTCGATGGTCTCGAGCCGGTTGATCGTGCGGCACAGCGTCGACTTGCCGGAGCCGGACGGGCCGAGGACGATCGCCACCTGGCCGCGCGGGATCCGCAGGTCGATCTGTCGGAGGGCGTGGAAGTCGCCGAAGTGCTTGTTGACGCCCTCGAGGACGATCAGGTCATCGCCCGCGGCACCGCGACGGCGCCGCACACCGGCCTCGTCGGGGAGGTGGGCGCCGTGGGGCTGCTCAGGCGTGATCTGCGTCATGCCAGTGGAATATAGCGCACGCCACACCCGGCGCGGTGCGCCGTGCGACGCCGGCCCCGGCGGCCCGCCGGCTCGTTAGGCTGGCGCCATGGCCCCACATGAGCACCCCTCGGGCGGCGACGTCGCCGCCAAGCCCCAGCGCGTCCGCCGCGGCGGGCAGGTCCTGCGCGGGGAGGCGGCGCGCACCCCCACGTTCGACCAGCTCCTCCTCGACGGCCGGCGGCCCGGCGACGCCGCACGCCCCGCCGCCGACGTCGCCTCGACGACGTCCGAGGCCTGGCGTGTCCTGCGCATCCAGGCGGAGTTCGTCGAGGGCTTCGGCACCCTGGCGGGGCTGGGTCCCGCGGTCTCCGTGTTCGGCTCGGCGCGCACGCCCGAGGGCAGCGCCGAGTACGTCCTGGCCCACGAGGTCGGGACCCGCTTGGCCCGGGCCGGGTACACGGTCATCACCGGCGGGGGGCCCGGCGCCATGGCGGCCGCCAACCGGGGCGCCCACGAGGCCGGTGGAGAGTCCGTGGGCCTGGGGATCGACCTGCCGTTCGAGACCGGTCTGAACCCCTGGGTGCACGTGGGCGTGGACTTCCGCTACTTCTTCGTCCGCAAGGTCATGTTCCTCAAGTACGCGCAGGGCTTCGTCGTGCTGCCCGGCGGCCTCGGCACCCTGGACGAGCTCTTCGAGGCCCTCACCCTCGTGCAGACCGGCACCGTCACCCGCTTCCCCGTGGTCCTCGTGGACCGCGGCTTCTGGGGCCCGCTCGTGGACTGGATCCGCGGCACGCTCGTGGAGCGCGGCATGATCTCGCCCGAGGACCCGGAGCTCGTCCAGCTCGTGGACACGGCGGAGGAGGCCGTCGCGTGCGTGCTCCGCTCGGCGGGGAGGGCCGACGCGTGAGCGGGCCGCAGTGGATCGTCCTCGTGGCCGTGCTCGTCGTCGTGCTGGCGGCCCTGGCCGCCGCCCTCGCGGGCCGGCTCACGCTCCGGGCCGGCGACCCGGCCGGGAGGACGCCCGGGCACCCCGTGCTGCTGCCGGAGTGGCCGCGCGCGGCGGATGTCGACCTGCTGCGGCTGGCCGTCGCGGTGCCCGGCTACCAGCGGGACCAGGTGGACGCCGTCCTGCTGCGGCTGCGGGACGCCCTCGCGCAGCGCGAGGACGAGGCGGCCGCACTGCGGGCCCGGCTGGCCGAGCTCGAGGCCGCCGACCCGTCCCGGAGCGATCCGGCGGCGCGCGCCTGAGTCGCGGGCCGGGCTCGGTGCGGGCCATCGTTTGGCGCGAGCACGCGGAATCCGCGATAATGGTGATGTGACCGGCCTCGCGCACGCCCGCGTGCGGGGGCGCCGGAGGCGTCCGGTCAGTGCCCGCTCCCGCGGTCGCCGGACGCCGTGACGGGAACATCATCCAGAAGGGAAGTCGCAATGGCCGCCATGAAGCCCCGCACCGGGGACGGTCCCATGGAAGTGACCAAGGAGGGGCGCAGCCTGATCATGCGCGTGCCGATCGACGGCGGCGGCCGTCTCGTGCTGGAGATCAACGCGGACGAGGCCCGCGAGCTCAAGGAGTGCCTCGAGGGCGTCATCCAGGCCTGAGCCCGGACCCCTTCGACGCGGACGCCCCGCGCACCGTCACGGTGCGCGGGGCGTCCGCGTCCCCGGCGACGCCGCGGATCAGCGGCGCACCGCGATCAGCACGCCCGTGCCGGAGGGGACGACGGCGGACAGCCAGTGCTCGTCCTCCCGGATGAGGCGGTCCACCGCCCGGGCGGACACGGTGGACTCGTCGCGCACGGCGGGCCGGGGAACGCGGTCGCCGTCGAGGGCGTCCACCACGACGAGCACGCCGCCGGGGGCGAGCATGCGCGCGGCCTGCTCGACGTCGAACTGACGTGCGGCCGGGTCCCCGTCCACCAGGACCATCTCATAGGCGCCGCTCGTGAGCCGGGGGAGGACGAGCCGGGAGCGCCCCGTGATCATGCGGGTGCGGCTCGTGGGCAGGCGGGCCTCCGAGAACGCCTCGCGGGCCGCGCGCTGTGCCTCCGCGTCCGGGTCCACGGTGGTGAGGACCGTGCGCTCGGGCAGACCGCGCATCAGGGCGAGACCCGAGACGCCGGCGCCCGTGCCCACCTCCACGACCGCCGCGGGGGCACGCGTGGCCGCCAGCACCGTCAACAGGGCCGCCGTCCCCTCACTCACCGGCGGCACCTCCAGCTCGGCGGCGCGCTCGCGGGCGCGCAGGACGACGTCGTCTTCGGTGGCCCGGCTCTCCGACCAGGCCCAGGACGCGTGCTTGTCGGTGGGCTGGGGCTGCAGGGCGGTCATGGGTGACTCCGGGACGACGACGGCGGGACCTCGCCCGCGGCACGGGCGACGCGGGCCAGTGTACGGGTCGGCACGCGGCCGCGACCCAGAGTTCTCCCAGGAGGCGGGCCGATGATGGGAGATGGCACGAACCGGCTCCCGCCATGTGGGAGGCCGTTCGCCGGGCCGAGGACGCGAGGACCGAGGAGGTGGCCGCATGGGACGTCGACACACCCAGCGCCACATGGACGCCTACCTCGAGGGCGCCCTCCCCGCCGCGTCCCGGGCGCGCATCGCCCGCCACCTGGACCGCTGCCCCGAGTGCCGCGCCACGGTCCAGGCCCGGGCCCGCGTGCTCGACGCCGCCCGCACGGTGCACCAGCGTCCGGCGGGCGCCGTCGTCGCCCCGGTGCTGCGCGCCCGCGGCGTCTCCGGCCGCCTCGTGGTGGGGCTGCTCACCTTCGTCGTCCTGCTCGGCGGGCTGTTCACCGCGGTCTGGGTGGCCGGCGCGCCCCGCGCCACGGCCGTGCGCACGGCCCCGACCCCGACGGACACCGTCGCCCTGCCGGCAGCCGGGACCGCGTCGACGGACCGGCGCGGAACCGTCGCGGAGCTGCGGGGTCAGGGCTGGACGGTGCCCTCCCTCGTGGGGGCCGGCCTGGAGCCGCTCACCGTGGACACCGCCCAGACGGCCGAGGACGTGGAGGTCGTCGTCGGCTGGGGTCGGGACGAGCCGACCGTGACCGTCCGCGAGTGCCGACCCCGGATCGTGGGAGCCGCCCCGGAGGGCTGTGCCTCGACCGCGCCCCTGAGCACGGGGGCGCAGGAGCGTCGACTGGCCGGCGGCGGCGTCTACCGGATCGTCCCGGCGGGGGGCGAGGACGGCTGGACGGCCGAGCTGACCACGCCGCAGGCCGCCTACCGCGTGGAGGCCACCCTGCCGGACGAGCGCGCGGACGCGGTCCTCACCCACCTGCTGGTCTCCGAGCGGGCACGGGTGCTCGAGCTGGGCGGCGGAGACGCCGTCGAGGAGCGCCTGGAGCGAGGCCTCGAACGCATCGCGGACGCCGTGCCGCGCCCCCGCGGCTGAGCCGCCCCGCCCCCGCGGCTCCGGGCTGTGGGGCGGTGCCGCTCTAGTAGAGTTCGGAGGGTGTTAGGTATCAACGGCAGCGAGTTCATCATCTTGGCGGTGCTCGCGATCGTCATCCTCGGGCCGGAGAAGCTCCCCGAGTACACGCGCGCCTTCACCGACTGGCTGCGCGTCATGCGCGACAAGGCCGAGGGTGCCAAGGCGCAGTTCAAGGAGGAGACCGGCACGGACTTCGACGAGGTGGACTGGCGCAAGTACGACCCCCGCCAGTACGACCCGCGCCGCATCATCCGCGACGCGCTCCGCGAGCCCGCCGACGGCTCGTCCACGCCCGCGTCCCGGGCGGCGCAGGCGACGGGCATCAGCGCCGAGGACGTGCACGGCGGCCTCACCCACCAGGACCTGGCGGACATGGATCCGCGGACGCTCTTCCGCCGCCCCGCCGGGGGCGGCAGCACCGCCGCCGCGGAGTCCGTCGCCGCCGCACAGACTCGGTCCACCGCGCCCGCCGCGGGGGCGGCCGCCGTGGGCGGTGCCGCCGCAGCCCTGATGGCCTCCGGCCGCGCCGAGGCCCTCGCAGAGGAGCGTCCTGCCGCCGTCGAGACCGAACCGGACCCCCTCGAGCTGCTCGGGCTGGCGCCCGCCCCCTTCGACGTCGACGCGACCTGACGCCGTCGCGCGCGTCGGGTGCCCCGGCCGGGGCGCCGGCACCCGAGGTCAGCGAGGGGTGAACGGCAGGGGTCGCCCGGCCAGCCCGCGCGGTCGCACGGCCACCCGCTGCGCGATCTGCGTCAGCGCCCGGCCCGCGGGGCTCTCCGGCGCGGACACCACCACGGGTTCGCCAGCGTCGCCGCCCGCGCGCAGCGCCGGGTCCAGGGGAACGGTGCCCAGCAGCGGCACCTGCGTGTCCAGCACCCCGGACAGCCGCTCCGCCACCTCGGCGCCGCCGCCGGTCCCGAACACATCCAGGACGGTGCCGTCTGGCAGGGTCATCGGCCCCATGTTCTCCACGACCCCGGCCACGGTCTGGCCCGTCTGCTCCGCCAGCTGACCGGCGCGCGCGGCCACCTGCGCGGCGGCGTGCTGCGGCGTGGTCACCACGAGCAGCTCCGAGGCGGGCAGCAGCTGCGCCGTCGAGATCGCGATGTCCCCGGTGCCCGGGGGCAGGTCCACGAGCAGGACGTCCAGGTGGCCCCAGTGCACATCCGTGACGAACTGCTCGAGCGCGCGGTGCAGCATCGGCCCGCGCCAGGCCACCGGCCGGTCCGCGTCGAGGAACATGCCGATCGAGATGACCTTCACGTCCCGCACCACGGGGGGCAGGATCATCCGGTCCAGCTTCGTCGGGGTGCCGGTCACGCCCAGGAGCCCGGGGATGGAGTAGCCGTGCACGTCCGCGTCGATCAGGCCGACGGCGAGCCCGCGCGCGGCGAGCGCGACCGCGAGGTTGGCCGTGACCGAGGACTTGCCCACGCCGCCCTTGCCCGAGGCCACCGCGAGGACGCGCGTGAGCGTCCCCTCCCCGAACGGGTTCGTCGGCCGAGTCGCGCGCAGGGCGTCCTGCAGCGCCAGGCGGCGCTCGGGCTCCATGACCCCGACGCGAACGTCCACGGATTCACAGCCGGGCACGACGGCGACGGCGGCGGCCACGTCCGTCTGGATCGTCCCGCGCAGGGGGCACGCGGCGATCGTGAGCAGGACCGCGACCTCGACGACGCCCGGGGCGGTCTCCACGACCGACTCCACCATGCCGAGGTCGGTGATCGGGCGGCGGATCTCGGGGTCCTGGACCGTGGCGAGCCGTTCCAGCACCCGGCGCTCGAGGTCGGTGCGGACCTCGGGCACGGGCAGGCCCAGGGCGCTCATCGGCCGCCCCCGTCCACCGGGCCCGCACCGTCGGCGGGACCGGCCGCCGGACCGGACCCCCCGGCCTCGCGGGCCTCCTGGGCCGCGAGGGTGGCGAGCGTGGTGGTCGTGGGCTCGGCGCCGGCGTCGCCGCGCCGCGCATCCCGGCCGCGGCCCTTGGTCTTCTTGTTCTTGCGGGGCTGGGCCTCGGCGCCCGGGAGGCCGGCGCGCAGCTCCTCCCGGATCTCCTCCCGGATCTCCTCCCGGATCTCCTCCCGCAGCTCGGCGCGCAGCGCCTCGCGGAGGTCGTCCCTGAGGTCGTCCTGGACGCCGCGCAGCTCGCCGCGCACGAAGTCGCGCGTGGCGACCTCCTGGACGGCCAGCCGCAGACCGGCGATCTCGCGGGTGAGGAACTCGGTGTCGGCGAGGTTGCGCTCGGCGCGGTCACGGTCCTCACGCAGCGCGACCCTGTCCCGGTCGTCCTGGCGGTTCTGCGCCAGCAGGAGCAGGGGTGCGGCGTAGGACGCCTGGAGGGAGAGCATGAGCGTGAGCGCGGTGAAGCCGAGCTCGGCGGAGTCGAACCGCCACTCCATCGGGCCGAACGTGTTCCAGCCCAGCCAGGCGGCGCAGAACAGTGTCATCCAGACGAGGAACTGCGGGGTGCCCATGAAGCGGGCGATGCCCTCGGTGGCCTCGCCGAAGGCGTCCGGGTTCGGCGCCAGTCGGGGCACGCGGCGCCCGCTGGCGCTCAGCGGGGTGTCCAGGCCGGTGCCGCGGCCCGGGCGCAGGTCTCGCGCGGTCTGGGTCATGCTCACACCTCCGGTGTCGTGCGGCGGCGGGCCGCGGGGGTCAGGTTGCGGGGCGGGTCTCGGCGTCGTCGAGGTCCATGGCCCGCCAGTCGTCGGGCAGGATGTGGTCGAGCAGGTCGTCCACGCTCACGGCCCCGACGACGCGGTCCTGCTCGTTCACCACGGGGATGCACGTGAGGTTGTAGGTCGCGAGCTCGCGGGTCACATGGGCGATGGGGGCGAGGTCCGAGACGGGCTCGAGGTCCTTGTCCATGATGTTGCCGATCGCCTCCGGCGGCGGGTACCGCAGCAGGCGCTGGAAGTGGACGACGCCGAGGAACCGGCCCGTCGGCGTCTCCAGGGGCGGCCGGGCCACGATCACGAGCGAGGCCAGCGCGGGGGAGATCTCCTGCTGTCGGATGGTCGCCATGGCCTCGGCCACGGTGGCCTCCGGGGGGAGGATGACCGGCACGGGGGTCATGAGCGAGCCCGCGGTGCCCTCCTCGTACTCGAGCAGGCGCCGGACGTCCTCGGCGTCCTCCGGCTCCATGCGTTCGAGCAGCAGCTCCTGCTGGGAGTCGGGCAGCTCGTGGAGCAGGTCCGCCGCGTCGTCCGGGTCCATCTCCTCCAGGACGTCGGCGGCGCGGTCGATGTCCAGCTGGGAGAGGATCTGCACCTGGTCGTCGTCGGGCAGCTCCTGGAGCACGTCCGCGAGGCGTTCGTCCTGCAGCTCGCTGGCGACCTCGACGCGGCGCTTCTCCGACATGTCGTGGAGCATGTCCGCCAGGTCGGCGGGCTTGAGGTCCTCGTGCGCGGCGAGGAAGCTCGTGGCCCCCTGCGGGTCGGCCTGCGCCGTCCAGCGGGCCTCGTCCCAGTTCAGCAGGAGGTGCTCGCCCCGCTGGGCGCGGCCGAAGGGGCCGCGGCCGACGATGCGTCGCACGTACAGGTCCGAGACCAGCCAGTCGCCGTTGCGCTGCTGCTCCAGCCCGATGTCCTCCAGGAAGGCCTCGCCCGACCCGTCCGAGAGGCGCACCTTCCGGTCGAAGAGGTCGGCGGCCACCATCTGCTCGGCGCCACGGCGGGAGAACCGGCGCAGGTTGATCAGCCCGGTCGTGATGATCCGGCCCGAGTCCATGGACGTCACCCGCGTCATCGGGACGAAGACGCGCTTCTTGCCGGGGACCTCGATCACGAGGCCGGTGGCGAACGGGGCCGCGGCGGGGCCGCGGTCCAGCACGACGACGTCGCGCAGCCGGCCCAGGCGGTCGCCGAGGGGGTCGAAGACATCCAGGCCCAGCAGGCGGGCCACGAAGATCTTGGGGGAGCTCACCGACCCAGCCTACGGCGTACCGGGCCGCGGCTCCGTGTCCGCGGACGGCGGACCCCCGCCCGCCCGGGTACCGGGCCGGGCACAATGGGTCCATGTCGATCATGATGCCCAACCCTCAGCCCGGAGCCGAGCAGGGCCTGCCCCGCGGCGAGCTGCTGGCCACCTACGCCACCTACGCGCAGGCGCGCGAGCAGGTGGACCGCCTCGCCGCCACGGACTTCCCCGTGAGCGCCGTGTCGATCGTGGGCAAGGACCTGCGGGTCGTGGAGCGGGTGCGCGGCCGGCTGAACTACGCCCAGGTGGCGTTGTCCGCGGGTGTGCGCGGCGTGTTCTTCGGCGGACTGATCGGCGTGTTCCTCTACCTGCTGGCCCCCGAGGCCGGCCCGGGGCAGATCCTCACCTCCATGCTGCTGGGCCTGGCGGTGTGGCTGATCTTCGGCGTGATCGGCTTCGCGATGCGTCGGGGGCAGCACGGCTTCGCGTCCTCGCAGGCCGTCGTGCCCACGGCCTTCGACCTCGTGGTCGCGTTCGACCACGCCGCCCGCGCCCGCCAGGAGCTGGGCCTGGGCGGTGCCGCGGCCCCGACGCCGCCCGCGGCGTCGCAACCGGCGCCCGCCCCCGCCGCGGAGGCCGAGGACGGGTCCGTGCAGGCCACCCCGGCCCCCGCGCCGTCGTCGGGCGGGTCCCACGCGGCGCCGGCCCCCGGCGGGCCCGAGGCGCCGGCCCGGCCCGCCCCGGAGGCGGACCCCGCGCCCACCGGCCTGGACCGCTCCTACGGCGTGACCCTGCCGCCGGAGGAGGTCGCCAAGCTCATCGAGGCGCGCGGCGGCCACCCGCCACGGCCCCAGGACGAGCCGCGCGGCTGAGCCCCGTCAGAGGGACCAGGACTCGAGCCGCCGGAGCATGTCGCGCTTCTTGCTCGCATGACCGTGCATCCGGCCCAGGATGTCGCCGAGGACGGTGACGGCGCGGTCGATGTACGGGCCCTTGTTCAGCATCGCGGCTTCGGCCCGCTGCGCCATCGCGGCGTCCGTGATCTCCGCCCGTGAGGGCAGGCCGGTCTTGGCGAGGGACTCGAGGACCTGGGTGGCCCAGATCGCGGGCACGTGCGCGGCCTCGCACAGCCACAGGATCTCCTCCTGCAGCTCGGCCATGCGTGCGAAGCCGGCCTCCACCGCCAGGTCGCCGCGGGCGATCATCACCCCGACGTCCCGCCAGCGCATCGCCTCGAGCAGCATCCGCGGCAGCTGCCGGAAGGCCTCCACCGTCTCGATCTTCAGCGTGATGTCCACGTCCGGCGCGTCCTCGGCCTCGAGCGCGTCGATCAGCTGGGCCACGTCCTCGGCCGAGCGGACGAAGGACATGTTCACCATGTCCGCGTGGCGAGCCGCGAACGGGATGTGGGCGAGGTCCTCGTCCGTGAGGGCCGGGATGTCCAGGTGCGTGTCCGGGAAGTTCACGCCCTTCTCCGCCTTGAGCTTCGCCCCGCGCGGGCCGGCCTGGGTCACCTCGAGGGTGATCTCATCGTCGGACACCCCCGTGATCCGCGTGCCGATCCGTCCGTCGTCGAGGGAGACCCGGTCGCCGACCGTCGCGTCCGCGAACGCCTGCGCCAGGGTGAGGCCGATCCGGTAGGGCGGCGTGTCGACCGCGGGAACCGGCTCGAGCGAGCGGGTCAGCACGATCTGCTCGCCCTCGTGCACGCGCATCGACTGCTCGAGCGGGGGCAGCGGTCCCACCTCGAGCGGACCGTGCGGCGTCGTCAGTGCCGTGCCCGTCGCCCAGTAGACCGTCTTGTCCGCCCGCACGAGCACGCCCTCGCCGCTCACCCGCTCGACCTCCAGCCTGCGGTGTGCACCCCGCGCGTCGGTCAGCTCGATCTCGTCGCCGCGCTGCAGGCCCGCCAGGGTCTTCCCGTCCGGGGCCGCCAGCGGCACGACGACGGCGCCGTCCGGCCGGTCCGCCACGGCCACGGCGTCGTGGGGCCCGGCGGCGAGCCACACGCGGGAGGGCTCGGTGACGATCCCGGAGGGGTCCCGGGCGGGCTTCACCTTCACGACGCGCGGTCCCGGCTCGATGGGGCCGGTGCGCACCTTCGGCCCGGCCAGGTCCATCGCGACCAGGGGTGCGGGCCGGCCCGCACCGGCACACCGGCGGACCGCCGCGATCATGGCGGCCCACGCCTGCTCGTCGTCGTGGGCGCAGTTCACGCGCGCCAGGTCCATGCCGGCTTCGGCGATCCGGGCCACGAGCTCTGGGTCCGTGGCGGCCTCGGAGGGCATCGTCACCATGATGCGCGCGTCCCGGTCGCCGCGGGCCGGACCGAGCAGGCTCGCTGCGTTGCGGGCGAGGATGGCGCGGCCCTCGGCGGAGGTCAGGGCGTCATCCTCGGGTGCGGTGGCGAGGTCGCCGTCGAGCGCGCGGGCGGCGGCCAGCACCGCGTCCACGTGGCCGAGCACGCCGGCCTCCATGCGGCCCAGCGAGGACAGGCCGGCGTCGCTCAGTGCCTCCTGCAGCGGCCGCAGGTCGGTGCCGCGCAGGGCGACGTAGTGCACGAGGTTCCGGGCCGAGGCCCGGTGGCGGTCCCGGACGCGGGAGATGAGGTCGGCGTGCTCCGCCTCGGCGGAGAGGAGGCGGTCGCGGAGGGCGGTGAGCTCGGTGGTCAGGTCGATACCCATGGTCCGAACCCTAGGCGCGCCCTCCGCGCCGGATCACGCCTGGAGCCGCGCCATCCAGGCCTCGATCTCGTCCGGGGTGCGGGGGAGGGCCGCGGAGAGGTTCTCGGCCCCGTCCTCGGTCACGAGGATGTCGTCCTCGATGCGCACGCCGATGCCGCGGTACTCCTCCGGCACGGCCAGGTCCTCCTCCTTGAAGTACAGACCCGGCTCGATCGTGAAGACCATGCCCGGCTCGAGCACGCCGTCCAGGTAGAGCTCGCGCTTGGCCTGCGCGCAGTCGTGCACGTCGAGGCCGAGGTGGTGCGAGGTGCCGTGGGGCATCCAGCGCCGGTGGTGCTGGCCCTCGTCCGAGAGCGCGACCTCGGCCGAGACCGGCAGCAGGCCCCAGCCGTCGAGGCGGTCGACGAGCACCCGCATGGCCTCGGCGTGGAGCTCACGGAACCGGATGCCGGGGCGCACGATCGCGAAGGCGGCGTCCGCGGCGTCGAGGACCGCCTGGTAGATGCGGCGCTGCACGTCCGTGAACGTGCCGGACACGGGCAGGGTGCGGGTGATGTCCGCGGTGTAGAGGGAGTCGTCCTCGACGCCGGCGTCGAGCAGGAGCAGCTCACCCGGGCGCACGGCGCCCGTGTTGCGGATCCAGTGCAGGATCGTGGCGTTGTTGCCGGAGGCCGCGATCGTGTCGTAGCCCAGGTCGTTGCCCTCGAGGCGAGCGCGGGCGAAGAAGGCGCCCTCGACCACGCGCTCGCCGCGGTCGTGGCCCACGGCGCGCGGCAGGGCCCGCACGACGTCCTCGAAGCCCGCGATCGTGGCGGCCACCGAGGCGCGCATCCGCTCGATCTCCCACGCGTCCTTGACCAGGCGCAGCTCGGAGAGGAACTCGGCGGTCTGGGCGTCGGCCTCGGCCGCGGCGGCCAGGTCCACGCCGGCCTCGGTCCGGACGGCGGCCAGCAGGGCGTCCACGTCCTGGTCGGTCTCGGCCAGCAGCCGCACCGCGGTGCCGTCCGCGGCCACGTTCTTGGTGACGGCGGACTCGAGCTCCTCGAGCCCCGCCGTGCGCAGACCCGTGCGGGCGGCCAGGCCGGCCAGGGTCGGACGGGGGCCGATCCAGAACTCACCCGAGCGCGAGTCCGCGTAGAACTGCTCGGTGTCCCGGCCGGCCAGGGGACGGAAGTACAGGGTGGCGGTGTGGTCCGTGCCGTCGTCGCCGGCGCCCGGGTCCGTGGGCTCGAGCACGAGCACGGCGTCCGGCTCGTGGTCCACGCCGAGGCCCGTCAGGTGGGCGAACGCGGAGTGCGCGCGGAAGCGGTAGTCGGTGTCGTTCGAACGGACCTTGAGGCGGCCGGCCGGCACCACGATCCGCTCGCCCGGGAAGCGCGCGGAGACGGCGGCCCGCCGCCGGGCGGCGTACGGGGCCGAGGCGTCGGGGTCGGGCAGGGCCTGCGACGAGGGCGCCCAGTCGGAGGCCATGAAGTCGCGGAAGGCGTTCGAGGCGGGGCGCTGCGAGCGGTTGTCGACGCGCTCGGCCAGCGGCTGGGGGTTCACCGCGCCGGTGCCGTCGGCGCCCGCCTCGGGGGTGGCGGCGGGCTGGTCGGGGGTGGTCTGGGCGGGGTGCTGTGCGGCATCGGTCATACCCTCCATCATGGCACCGGTGGGCGCGGGCAGGTCGGGGCCGCCGCGCGCGGGTCTCGGTACCATGGCCGCCATGGCCCGCTACGACCTGCACACGCACTCGACCGAGTCCGATGGCACCGAGCCGCCGGCCGACGTGGTGCGTGCGGCGGCGCGGGCCGGGCTGGACGGCCTCGCGCTCACCGACCACGACACCACCGCCGGCTGGGCCGAGGCCGCCCAGGCCGCGCGGGAGACCGGACTGACGCTCGTGCCCGGCATGGAGATGTCCTGCACCTCCGCCGACGGCGTGAGCGTGCACGTGCTCAGCTACCTGCACGACCCCGAGGACCCCGCCCTGCTGCGGGAGGTCGGCCTGGCCCGCGACGCGCGGCTGATCCGGGCGCAGGAGATGGTGCGGCGCCTGGGCGCGGACTTCTCGATCACGTGGGAGCTGGTCCAGGAGCACGCGGCGGAGAACGCGACGATCGGCCGGCCCCACCTGGCCGACGCCCTCGTGACGATCGGGGCCGTCCCGGACCGCTCCGCGGCGTTCCGGGAGATCCTCGCCGGCCGGTCCAAGTACTACGTTCCGCACTTCGCCCCGGACCCGGCCGAGGCGGTCGCGCTCATCCGGGCCGCCGGCGGGGTGCCGGTGTTCGCGCATCCCCGGGCGCGCATGCGGGGCCGCGTGGTGGGCGACGAGGTGTTCGAACAGATGGCCGAGGCCGGACTGGCGGGGGTCGAGGTCGAGCACCGGGACAATCCGGCGGAGGAGCGCACCTGGCTGCGCGCGTTCGCGGACCGGCACGGGCTGTTCGTCACCGGTTCGTCCGACTACCACGGCACCGGCAAGCCCAATCCGATCGGCGAGCACACCACGGGCGCGGAGGTGCTCGCCGAGATCGAGCGGCAGGGCACCGGCACGGCGATCATCCGCGGCTGAACCCGGACGGCCCGGGCGACGGCGGAGGATCCGTTGCGCGAATGACCCTTCCGGCCGCCTGCACGGCGGTCAGAAGGGTCATTCGCGCAGAAGACTCCCGGGGCCCCGGAAGGGAGGGTCAGCCGTCCACGACCTCGCCGTTGCGGCGCCGCGTGCGGGTGCGGCCGCCCCGGCGACGACGGGCCTCGGCCCGGGCCTCGGCGCGCTCGGCCCGGCGGGCCTCCGTGAGCTCGACGCCGGCCACCGGCTCCGGCGTCCGGGCCGCGGGGGTCTCGGAGCGCGAGGCGGTGCGCTCGCGGCCCTCGCCGCGACCACGGCCCCGGCCCTCGGCGCGCTGCTCGGCGGGTGCCTCACCACGCCCGCGGCCCGAGCGCTCGGAGCGCTCGCCGCGGCTCCCGCCCCGCGCCGCGTCTCGGCCCTCGCCGGAGCGGCCGCCCCGGCCCCGACCGCCGCGTCCGCCGCGGCCGCCCTCACGGCCACCGCGCTCGCCGTCGCGGGACCGGCCGCCCTCGCGACCCCGTCCGCGGCCGCCGTCGCGCTGCTTCGCCTCGGGTCCGCCCAGGTCCTCGAGCGTCTCGCCCTCGAGGCCCTCGAGCACGCGCTTGGCCTGGGGCAGGCGGCCCTTCGTGCCCTTCGGGATGCCGAGGTCGGAGAACAGGTGCGGGGAGGAGGAGTAGGTCTCCACCGGCTCGGGCTGGCCGAGGCCGAGCGCCTTGTCGATCAGGGACCAGCGCGGCATGTCCTCCCAGTCCACGAGGGTCACCGCCACGCCCTTGTTGCCGGCGCGGCCCGTGCGGCCCACACGGTGCACGTAGGTCTTCTCGTCCTCCGGCGCCTGGAAGTTGAACACGTGGGTGACGTCGTCGACGTCGATGCCGCGCGCCGCGACGTCGGTGGCCACGAGGATGTCCACCTTGCCGTTGCGGAACGCGCGCAGCGCCTGCTCACGGGCGCCCTGGCCGAGGTCGCCGTGCAGCGCGCCGGCCGCGAAGCCGCGCGCCGTCAACTCGTCCGCCACGCGGGCTGCCGTGCGCTTGGTGCGCGTGAAGATGATGGTCCGGCCGCGGCCCTCCGCCTGCAGGGCGCGAGCCACGAGCTCGTCCTTGTCCATGTGGTGGGCGCGGTAGACGAGCTGACGGATGTCCTTCTTCGTCAGGCCCTCGTCCTCCGGGTCCGCCGCGCGGATGTGGGTGGGCTGCGTCATGTAACGGCGCGCCATCGCGACCACGGGACCCGGCATGGTGGCCGAGAACAGCATGGTCTGGCGCACGGCCGGGACGGCGGCGAGCAGGGTCTCGACGTCCGGGAGGAAGCCGAGGTCCAGCATCTCGTCGGCCTCGTCCAGCACCACGGTGTTCACCAGGTCCAGGCGCAGGTGGCGCTGGCGCATCAGGTCGATGAGGCGGCCGGGGGTGCCGACGACGATCTCGACGCCGCGCTGCAGCTCCTCGATCTGCGGCTCGTAGGCGCGGCCGCCGTAGATGGTGGCGATGCGCAGGGGGCGCCGGGCCGCGGCGGCCGTGAGGTCGCCGGCCACCTGGACGGCGAGCTCGCGCGTCGGGGCGACGATCAGGGCCTGCGGGGCGCCCGCGGTGCCCTTGGCCTCGAGGCCGTCCCAACCGGGCTCACCCGGGCCGATGGCGCGCTGCAGCGCGGGGATGCCGAAGCCGAGGGTCTTGCCGGTGCCGGTCTTGGCCTGGCCGATGATGTCGTGGCCGCCGAGGGCGACCGGCAGGGTCATGGCCTGGATGGGGAAGGGGTGGACGATGCCCTTGGCCTCCAGGGCCTCGACGATCTTGGGGTGCACCCCGAAGTCGGCGAAGGTCTGCTCGGGGGCCACGGGGGCGGCGTCCTCGGTGACGATGTCCTCCGCGATCTCCGCGACCGTCGGGTCGACGTCGGCGGGGGCGGGGGTGTGCTCGGAGTTCTGGGTCATGGCGACTCGCGTTCCTGGTCGGGCGTCGTCACGGCGGGCGGAAGGCCCGGCTCCGCCGTGCGCGCGGTTCAAGCGGAAGCCGATCGCGAGGCAAGCACGCGGAGCGGCCGACGGGCGGCGCCCCGTGGAACCGGGCTGGGCGCGCCGTGCGAGGCGGGCCGTGCCGGATCCGGCAGGTCATGGTGCCGTCCCGGGCGTCAGGGGCGCGGGCGGCGGGTCAGGGTGATCAGAGAGCGACCGGTCATCCTGGGTCAGCGTGAGCTGTGCGACCAGTCTACCCCCGCGGCCGTGATCGCACCCGAGGCGCGGTCCACGCCCTCGATCCGCACGCGCACCCGGGTGCCCGCCGGGACGCTGCCCGGCACCCGCAGGCTCACGGCCGGGTCGAGCAGCCACACCTCCGTGCCGTCCTTCGCCTCGCGCACCGCGATCCCCTCGAGCTCCGCGCCGACGCGAGACTCGAGCGCCGCCGCCTCCACGAGGTCCGCCGCTGTCCGGCTCGCGGCCGAGGCCCGGCGCGACGAGTCCGCCATGAGGGCGGGCAGCTCGGGCAGGGCGCTGCGGACCCACGCGGGGGCGGGGGCGCCGGAGGCGTGGGCGTGGCACAGGGCCAGGACGAAGCGGTCCACGAGCCGGCGCAGGGGAGCGGTGGCGTGGGCGTAGGGGGCGGCGAGCGCGGCCTGGGCCGGTTCATCCGGCGGTGTGCGCAGGGCCGGGTCCTCGGCCTGCGCGTCGAAGGCCGTGTACCCGGCGCCGCGGAACAGCCCGGTCGCCGCGTGCAGCACCGCCAGGTGCCGCGCGTCGGCGGGGTCGAGGGAACGCAGGTAGGCGCCGTAGTCCTGGCCCTCGTCCCACGGGGCGCCCAGGGCGCGTGTGCGCTCTCGGAAGGCGGCGACGGCCTCGGCGTCCGGCGCCGGCATCGTGCGCAGGATCCCGACCCCGGCGGCCAGCATCAGCTCGGCCGCGGCCATGCCGGTCAGCAGGGAGAGCTGGGCGTTGTGCTCCTCCGCCGGCAGCGGCGCCCGGTGCACGAGCTCGTGCGCCCCGTCCTCGGTGACACGGACCTCCTGGTCCGGCAGGTTCAGGGAGGCGCCGCCGCGGGCGGCCTCCTGCGCGGCCCGCCGTCGGCCCACCTCCGGCAGCAGCGCCAGCGAGTCGCGCACCTCGGCCGGCCACCCCTCGGCGGCGGCCCGGTCCGCGTCGGTGACCCCGGGACGCGGCGTCGTCGGCGCCTGCGCCCCCGGCTGTGCGTCGAGGAAGGCCTGCACCTGCCCGTACGTCAGCTGCGCCCGGGAGCGGACGCGGGCGCGTTCGAGGCCGGTCTCGACGACGGCGCCCGCGGCGTCCAGCAGGAACGTCCACACGAACGCCGGTCGGTCCCGGTCCGGCAGCAGGGAGGCGGCGTCCTCGCTCAACACCTCCGGGTGCAGGGGGACCCGGCCGTCGGGCAGGTAGACGGTCTGGCCGCGGCGGTGGGCCTCGGCGTCCACGGCGCCGCCCGGTGCCACGAAGGCGGGCACGTCCGCGATCGCGTAGCGGACCAGGATGCCGTCGTCGTCGGAGGGGGTCAGGAGCAGGGCCTGGTCCAGGTCCGTGGCGCCGGCGGGGTCCACGGTGACGAACGGCAGGGCCGTGCGGTCCGCGTGGTCCGGGCTCCCGGTCAGGCCCGCGTGCACCTCACGCGCGGCCGCCTCCGCCTCGGCCAGGACGGGGGCGGGGAAGGCCGGCGGTAGCTCGAGCTCCGTCCGCAGGGCGGCGAGGCGCTCGAGCAGGGTCGGGTCGGCAGGGCCGCGGAGGCCGAGGGCGTGGGAGGACATGGCGATGCTCCTGGGCAAGGGGGCCGAGACGACGTACGCCCCGGCGGATCACCGGGGCGTGCGGGGCGGGTCAGGAGGCGGCGAACCCGAGCGGGCCCGACTTCTTCGCGCCGATCTCCACGAAGCCGATGCGGTCACCGGGGACGACCACCTGGCGGCCCTTGGCGTCCGTCAGGACCAGCGGGGTGCCGTCGGCGACGGCGGCGTCCACGAGGGAGCGGACCTCGTCCGCCGACTGCTCGCTGTCGATGACGACCTCGCGGCCGACGTGCTGCACACCGATGCGGATCTCCATGGGGAACCTCTTCTCTTCGTCGCGTCCTGTGCGGTCCGCCGTCAGCCTACGGGACCGCTCGGTGAGGTGGGCGGGCGCCCACGAGGTTCACCCGCGGGCGAAACGGGCCGGACGGCCGGGTCAGCGCGGGGCGTCGTCCGCGGAGGGCAACGAGGTGAGGCCGCGCCAGATGAGGTCGTCCACCGTGCGGGCCATCTCAGCCGCGGCGGGGCGGGCGTCGGCGTCGAGCCGGTCCGCCCAGTGACGGGCGGCGCCCAGGAGGTAGCCGACGAGTCCGCGGGAGAGCACCTCGGCCTCGGCCTCGGCCACGGTGGTGTCCGCGCGGATGGTGCGCGCGACCTCGGAGGAGAGCAGCCGGTGGACGGCCTCGCTGCGCGTGCGCACCTCCGGGTCCCCGTCGATGCCGGAGTCGAAGATGAGGCGGTGGGTCCGCTCGGGGGAGGCCATGTACTCGAACACGGCGGCCACGGTGGCCCGCACCCGTGCACGGTTGCCCCGACGGGTGTCCATCGCCGCCTCGAGGAGCGCGCGCAGGCTCGCGACCTCGGCGTCCAACAGCTCGAGGAAGAGCTCGTGCTTGCTGGGGAAGTGCTGGTAGAGGACCGGCTTGGAGACCTCGGCCCGCTCGGCGATCTGCTCCATGGAAGCCCCCGCGTACCGCTCGGCGGCGAAGACCGCGCGGGCGCAGTCCAGCAGCTGGCGACGACGCTCCTGCCGGGGCAGACGGCGGCCTCGCCCGGGCTCGTCGGGCGCGGTGGCGGCGGGGTGGTCGGTCACGGGGTCCTCCTGGCGCGGGGCGGGCTCACGCGATGCGCGCGGCGCCGCCCTCGTCCTCGTGCGCGGGACAGACCGCCTCGACCGTGCCCACGGCGGGGGCGGGGCGGCCGGGGGCCTCGATCCCGAAGACCGCCTCGAGGGCGTCCTCATAGCGGTCGAGCCGGCCCTCGGCGGCGAGCCGCTTGGCGCGCACGCTGGGCTCGTGCAGGAGCTGGTTCACCATGCGGCGCAGGGCGAACTCCACCTCCTCGGCGGCCGCCGTGCAGCCGTGGCGGGCGCGCACGCGCTCGAGCTCCCGGTCGAGCACACCGAGGGTGTGGCGGCGCAGGGCCTTGATCGCCGCGTCGGCACTGCGGCCACGCTGCGCGGCGCGGTACTCCTCGACGGCGTCGTCCACGAGCGCGCGGGCCTCCGCGACGGCGACCTGGGCCTGCTCGGGTGCGGCCAGCCGCACCGACTCGAGGGTGATGAGATCGACGTCCGGCAGGTCCGCGACCGCCGGGTCGAAGTCGCGCGAGAGGGCCAGGTCGACCACCGTGAGCGGACGCCGTCCGCCCTTGCGCAGCTCCTGGAGGCGCTCGGGGCTGATCTGGCGTTCGCCGCCGGAGGAGCCGATGATCACGTCCGCCTCGGCGACGGCGCCGGCCACGGCCTCGCCGCCGAGCGCGAGGGCCCAGCCGCCGCGGTCCGCGACGAACTGCTCCGCGCGGCCCGAGGCCGAGTGCACGCCGACGGTGGTCGCGCCCCGGTCCGCCAGCTGCGCGAGCGTGGTGCCGGCGTAGGCGCCCGTGCCGATCAGCAGGATGGTGGCCCCGGCCCAGAAGTCGCGCTGGGCCGCGGCGTCGGTGAGACCGCGCAGCTCCTCCGCGAGGTCCAGGGCGACGGAGACGACCGAGCGGCCGGCCGCGCCGAGCGCCGTGCGGGAGCCGACGTCCTTGGCCGTGCGCGTGGCGGACTCGAAGAGGCGGACGAGCGGACCCGAGGCGGTGCCGGCCTCCTGGGCCGCCGTCAGGGCGCGTCGGACCTGACCGGCGATCTCGCGCTCGCCCACCACGGCGGAGTCCAGTCCGGCGCCGACCTCGAAGAGGTGACGGGCCGTGGCGTCGGCGTCGAGTGTGCGGAACGCGGCGTGCACGTCCTCGTCGGGCAGGGAGGTGGAGGCGGCGACGGCGGACAGCAGCCCCGCGCGAGCGGCCTCGACGCCGGCCCCGTCGGCCTCGGCGTAGATCTCCACGCGGTTGCACGTGGCCAGCACGACGGCGCCCGCCGCACCGCTGCCGGGCAGGGCGGGCCCGACCCCGGTCGCGCCGGCGCTGAGGCGGGCGACCGTGTCCAGGTCCAGATCATGGTGGGAGGCGACGAGAGAGAAGACAGTCACAGCGGGCCAAGTCTAGCTGTTGTGGGTCATGAGGTTCTTGCCACGAGGCGCCGGCTGAGATGAGACGAGTGG